>JBEKBI010000005.1:0-109227 GCA_050015475.1 Acidimicrobiales bacterium
TGTGCCCTTGGGTCCTTGGGGACCAGTTCGCTATCGGATGGCAGATCTCGGAGTGGGCACCATCGTTCGACTTAATCCCGAACTTGCCAAGAACATCGCAGCCTTCGATCTCGCAGGTGCCGGTAGAGGCCCGGCGCTCGCCCGATTGAAGCTTCTAGACCCGTTCTGGACCGAGGGGTTTTCTCCGCCAGAGAATTCCTGATTGAGAGCCTGAAATCCTAGATGTCGTAGTAGAGCATGAACTCCCAGGGATGCGGGCGCAGCCGGACCTGGTCGATCTCGGCAAGCCTCTTGAAGCTGATCCACGTTTCGATGAGGTCGTCAGTGAAGACGCCACCGACCTTGAGGAACTCCCGGTCAGTCTCCAGCGCGAGGAGAGCTTCATCCAGCGAGCCAGGCACCTGGGGAACGTTCGCGAGCTCCGCCGGCGGCAGGTCGTACAGGTCCTTGTCCATCGGATCAGGCGGCTCGATGCGGTTCTGCACGCCGTCGAGCCCGGCCATGAGCATGGCTGCAAACGCCAAGTAGGGATTGCACGAAGGGTCAGGGCAGCGGAACTCGACCCGCTTGGCGTTCGGGCTCTTGGAATAGAGGGGGATCCGGCAAGCAGCCGAGCGGTTCTGCTGCGAGTACACGAGGTTGACCGGGGCCTCGTAGCCGGGCACGAGTCTTTTGTACGAGTTCGTCGTCGGCGCGGCGAAGGCCAGCACCGCCGCCGCGTGCTTGAGCAATCCGCCGATGTACCAGCGCCCGATGTCGGACAGGCCGGCGTAGCCGGTCTCGGCGTAGAAGAGCGGCTCGCCGTCGCGCCACAGCGATTGGTGGCAGTGCATCCCCGACCCGTTGTCCTGGAACAAGGGCTTGGGCATGAAGGTGGCCGAGTATCCGGCGTTGCGGGCGACGTTCTTCACCACGTACTTGTAGAGCATCAACTTGTCGGCCATGCGCAACAGGGTGTCGTAGCGCATGTCGATCTCGGCTTGACCGCCCGAGGCGACCTCGTGGTGCTGAACCTCGATCTCGATCCCGAGGCTCTCCATCACGAGGATCATCTCCGATCGCAGGTCCTGGAAGTGGTCCATCGGCGGTACCGGGAAGTAACCCTCCTTGTAACGCGGCTTGAATCCGAGGTTCGGCTTCTCGTCTCGTCCGGAGTTCCAGATGCCTTCGATCGAGTCGACCTGGTAGAAGGCGGAGCGCTGGTCCTGGGCGAAACGGACGTCATCGAAGATGAAGAACTCCGCCTCCGGCCCGAAATAGACCGTGTCGGCGATGCCGGTGCTCTGCAGGTAGCGCTCTGCCTTGAGTGCCACGTAGCGAGGGTCGCGCGAGTAGCTCTCGAGGGTGACCGGGTCGTGAACGAAGCAGTTGAGGTTCAAGGTCTTGTGCTGGCGGAAGGGGTCCAAAACGGCGGTTGCCGGGTCGGGCAGCAGCAGCATGTCCGATTCCTGGATCTCTTGGAAGCCGCGAATGGAAGACCCGTCGAAACCGAAGCCCTCGACGAAGGCCTCCTCGGTCAGTTCATGGGCCGGGACGGAAAAGTGCTGCATCAAGCCGGGGAGGTCGCAGAAGCGAATGTCAACGATCTCGACACCCGCGTCTTGCTTCAGCTGGATGATCTCGGCAGCGGTGCGATCCTGCACTGTTCCTCCTCGGTCCGCCTGGCGGCGCGACTATTCACTGAGCTGGTCCACAGACAGCTTGACGCGCGCCCGTTTCGGGATCATTGCGCAACCGTGAACGCACTGTGAACTGTATTACTAGGTGGCTCCGGGGCTTTGCTTGTGGCTCGGCACCCCTCACACCTGCGACACTGATCGCGCGGCACGGCTCGCGAGAACTGTCGGCAACCCCTGTCACCACGATCGGAGGCCTCGATGCAGAATCAGCGGGAGTACGTGATGCGGACCGTCGAGGAACGCGGAGTGCGCTTCGTCCAGCTGTGGTTCACCGATGTGCTCGGCACCCCGAAATCGTTCAGCATCACGTCGGCGGAGCTGGAGGACGCCCTCGAGGCGGGCATGACCTTCGACGGCTCGTCGATTGACGGCTTCAGCCGCGTGCAGGAGAGCGACGTGCTCGCGAAGCCCGATCCGAAGACGTTCCAGATCCTGCCCTTCCGGATCGGCCGGGAAGGTGACGTGTCGCCGGTCGCCCGGGTGTTCTGTGACATCACGAACCTCGACGGCTCGCCCTTCGAAGGTTGTCCCCGGCACGTGCTCCGCCGAACGCTCGAGCGGGCGCGCTCCCGCGGGTTCTCCTTCTACGCCGCTCCTGAGATCGAGTACTTCTACTTCGCTCCGGGCGAGCCGGGCGAGCCGCCCAAGCCGCTCGATGCGGGCTCGTATTTCGACCTGACGGTGGCGGACCTGACCACGGATCTGCGCAAGCGAACAGTGCTCACACTCGAGGACATGGGCATTCCTGTCGAGTACGCCCAGCACGAGGACGCTCCGAGCCAGCACGAGATCGACCTGAGGTACACCGACGCACTGACGATGGCGGACACGGTCATGACGGTCCGGCTCATCGTCAAGGAGATCGCGCACGAGTGCGGTGTGCACGCGAGCTTCATGCCGAAGCCTCTTACCGGAGTTCAGGGCTCCGGCATGCATACTCACTTTTCCCTTTTCGAGGGGGATAGGAATGTCTTCGCGGACCGTGAGAGCGAGCGAGGCCTCTCAGAGGTCGGGCGTCATTTCATAGCCGGCGTCCTCAGCCACGCGCGCGAGATCACGGCCGTGACCAACCAGTGGGTCAACTCCTACAAGCGCCTCGTCGTGGGATACGAGGCGCCGGTGAACGTGTCATGGGCCTACAACAACCGCTCGGCGCTCATCCGCGTGCCCCTTGCCCGACGGGGCAAGGTCGAGTCGACGCGGTTCGAGTACCGCGCCCCGGACCCGGCGTGCAACCCGTACCTGGCTTTCTCCGTCGTCCTGGCGGCGGGGCTCGACGGAATCGAGAACGGATCCGAACTCGGCCCCGAAGCGGCCGCGAACTTGTTCACGCTCACCCGGGAGGAGCTTGCTTCCGAAGGGATCCGGTCGCTGCCCTCGAGCCTCGAGGAGGCGCTCGTGCTCATGGAAGGCTCTGAGTTGGTCGCGGAGACGCTGGGCGAGCACGTTTTCGAATGGTTCCTGCGCAACAAGCGCGCCGAGTGGGAGGCCTACACCCGGGAGGTCACACCCTTCGAAATCGTTCGATACCTGCCGTCGCTCTGAGGATCTTCGCGGGCGAGCTTCAGGGATTTCGGATGGAACCGCTGCTCGTGTATCCGGCTCCGCCCGACAAGTGGGTGTCGGATGCCCTCGAGCGCCTCTGCTATCCGTGGACCGCTGTCCCGGGCCCGGCACTCGCCGACCGGGATGAGCCCGAGAATGGATTTGCCGGTGCCGTCATCTCCGGTCTCGGGGATCCGGCCGCGGGCCTCCGGGCGTGCAGGATACTGCGCGAGGGCGAGAACCCCGTGCGACCGGTGCTGTTCGTCGTGGACAGGGGATGTATCGCCAAGCTCGAGCTCGAAGAGGACCTATTTGACGACTTCGTGGTCGTCGGAGCGACCGCCGAGGAGTTCGGAGCGAGGCTGGATCACCTGTTCTGGCGCACGGGACGCGGCAAGACACAGGACCTGATCGTCTACGGGCCGCTGGCGCTCAACCTCGAGACCTACCAGGCCGCAATCGACGCCCGCCCGTTGGACCTGACGTTCATGGAGTACGAGCTCCTTCGCTTCCTTGCGGCCCATCCCGGGAAGGTGTTCACGCGCGAGGCGCTGCTGTCGCGTGTCTGGGGATATGAGTACTTCGGAGGCGCGAGGACAGTTGACGTCCACGTCCGGCGCCTCCGGGCGAAGCTCGGCGAGGAGCACGCACATCTCATCGAGACGGTGCGAAGCGTCGGCTACCGCTTCGGCGCGGTCCACTGGCCGGTGCCGGACCGTAGCTCGGCCCGCAGTCAGTAGGGGCCGCTAGGTCTTTTTCTTCGTCTTCGAGCTCGCCCGGGTTTTGGTGGAGGCCGACCCGGTCGTCGCTCCCGAGGGGCGAGCCGCCACCGCTATTGCCGACGGTCCTCCCGGGAGTCTGATCGCCTGGCCGGCGGTGTCCGTCCGCGTGATGACCGGCACGAGGGTGTCACTGTCGTAGCAGACGACCCAGGCGGTCTTGCCGTCTGGGCTCATGGCAAGGCCCTGTGGGTTCTTGCCCACGAGTATCGGGGTGCCCGCGGTGTCGTTGACCAGGTCTATCGGCGTCACGTTGCCGGCCGGGGCCGCGGTCGAGATCGCGTCGGCGACATATGCCGTCGTCGGGTCATCCGACGACACTGCGATCGCGATCGGCGATCCTTCGACGGCGATGGGGGCGCCGGCCGTGTCCGTGGCGATGTCGATTGGCGAGACGCTCCCTGAGTTGAGATTTGTAACAAGCGCCGTCGACCCGTCGGGTGTGATCGCGATGGCGATGGGAGCGTTGCCGACCCTTATCGGCGCCAGTGCCCTGCCGGTGGTCAAGTCGACCGGCGTGACCGTCGAGCCGAAGGCGCCGGTCTGGCCGGACACGATGGCTCCTGCGTCGGCGACATAGGCGCGGTTCCCGCTGGGAGTGATCGCGATCCCCTGCGGCCCGAGCCCGACGGTGATGGGAGCGAGCGTCTTGTCGCTGGCGAGCACTATCGGCGTGATCGTGTCCCCGATCGTTCCGGGTGCCCCCGCGTCCGTGACGTAGGCCATGGCGCCATTGGGCGTGATGGCGATCCCGGCGGGTCCCGCGGTCGGGCCGAGCGGGATCGACGGCAGGACCTTGCCCGTCGAGAGGTCAATCGGCGTCACCGAGTCAGACGTGTAGTTGGTGACATATGCACGCTCGCCGTTGGGCGTGATCGCGATGGCGTCCGGGTACGTGCCCACCTCGATGGCGGTTCCGGGACCATTGCCGCCGAGGGAGACCTCGACCGGCACGATGGCGTGGCCGAGCCCGATGTTCGTGCCGGTCCCGACCATCGTCACATAGGCGAAGACCTGCGGCGGCAACGGAGGGAGGGTAGTCGTAGTCACCTTTGGCGCCGCCGTGGAGCTGCAACCGGCCGCCAGTGACACGAGCAATGCCGCGGTCGCGAGGGCGACGGCGCGACGACGCAGGCTCATGCTCAGCTGGCCGTGTTGGTCTGCGGGTGGGCCGTGTGCGCCCACGCCTCGATCTCAAAGAGCGCTCCCATCGGCAGGCCGGCGACGACGACTGCACTCCGAGCCGGTCGGCTGTCACCGAAGCCGGCTACGTAGACCTCGTTCATGGTGGCGAAGTCCGTCATGTCGGTTAGGAACACTGTGGTCTTGACCACGTCGGCGAGGTCGCTCCCTTCGCTCTCGAGCAGCGAGGCCAGGTTCTTTATCGCTTGCGTGGCTTGCTGGGCCACTCCGCCCTCTATGAGCGAGCCATCGACAAGTCCGAGCTGACCCGAGCAGATGACCCAGTGCCCCACGCGGACCACGGGCGAGTAGGGACCTATTGCTTTTGCCATGCTGAACCCCTATCCGAGTCGGCGGTACGGGCCGGCTCCGAAGTTGCGAACGACGTCATCGCCCCGTCGGAAAGGCTGACCGGCTGCTTCGGGCGAAGTAGCTGTCATGAGGGCTGCCGGGTCAAAGTGCTCGCTGAGTCTCGCCACTGGGGCCGAAAGACTCACTGCGGGCCTCCTTCCGGTATGGTCCTCGGGCGTAGCGGCCGAGAAGGCTCCCTCCACCGCGCCGATAGGCTCGATCATATCGTGAAGGCTTCGCAGCGCCCTTGTGTTTCGGACACTGGATCATTCGATTCAGGTGGACTTTCTGCGGACATCGTGCGTGCCGCGCTCGCCGGTGTGATCGACCCGGAGCTCGGCGCCGACATCGTGGAGCTCGGCATGGTGCGTGATGTGAGGGTCGATGCTGGGTGCGTGACCGTGGACATCGCCTTGACGGTCGCGGCCTGCCCGCTTCGTGACCAGTTGCGCGCCGACGTCACGCGGCACGTCGAGGTGGTCCCCGGAGTTAAGAGCGTCAAGGTGAACACAGGCGCCATGGGGGCTGAGGAGCGAGCGGCCCTCATGTCGCGGGCACGGTTGAAGGCGCAGGACCGGGCCGTTGTGACCGACATCCCCGCCACGACGCGGGTGCTGGCCGTCGCCTCGGGCAAAGGCGGCGTCGGCAAGTCGTCCGTGAGCGTGAATCTTGCCATTTCGCTTGCCCGTCGTGGCCTTGTCGTAGGGCTGCTCGACGCGGACGTCTGGGGCCACTCCGTGCCACGGCTGCTCGGGATGGACGGCGACGTCGAGGTCCGGGAAGCCAAGATGATCCCCTTCGAGCGGGCGGTCCCTCCCGGGCTCCTCAAAGTGATCTCCATGGGCTTCCTCTCCGGCGAGGAGGAGGCGATCATGTGGCGCGGCCTAGTGCTCAACCGGGCCGTGCAGCACTTCTTGGAGGACGTGCACTGGGGCCCGCTCGACTACCTGGTGATCGACCTTCCGCCGGGCACCGGGGACGTCCAGATGGGCTTGGCGCGCATGGTTCCGCGCACTGAGTTGATTGTCGTGACGACCCCGAACTTGGCCGCGCAGAAGGTGGCGGGCCGGGCGGCCGACATGGCACGAAAAGGGCACATCCGTGTTGCCGGCGTGATCGAGAACATGTCGGCCTTCACCTGCGAGCACGGCGAGACCTATCCGATCTTCGGGCACGGAGGCGGGCAGCGTCTCGCGGACGAGATAGGCGTTCCCCTCATCGGGTCGGTGCCTCTCGACGCGGGCGTGGCTACCGGCGGCGACACGGGCTCACCGATAGCGCTCGACGACGCGGGCCCGCTCGTAGGGGTCTTCGCGGCCATCGCGGAACGCGTGGTGACGGAGATCTCCCCGCTCGTTGAGATGACGGGCTGCAGCGCCCGGCTCCTGGATGACATCGAGAGATCCCTCGGCCCGGTCGGGGCGTGACCGCCTCTCGGTCCAGGCCCCCGTTGTTCTAGGACCTCTGTGTGGTCCAGACGGCTTCGATGTCGTCCGGGTTCGCGCAATGTGCGGCCCGTTCCTCGGCGAGCTCTCGCAGATGGGCCCACAGCGACTGGCGCGCCAGTTCGTGCAGCCTCGGGTCGACGTCCGCGTACACCTGGCGAACGAGGTCGTCGACACGCGCCTTTCCTCGTTGCTGCAAAGCCACTGCGACCGAGCGCTTCCTGGCACGGCGGTGAGCCAAGAGGGCCTCGATCTCGCCTCGGGGATCGGGGAGGACTGGTCCGTGCCCGGGCGCGATCGCGTCGACCGGCGGGTCGAGCGACAAGAGCCGTTCGAGGCTGGCCATGTACTGAGACATGTTCCCGTCCGGGGGAGAGATGACGGCCGTCGATCCGCCGATCACGTTGTCCCCCGAAAAAAGGAGGGATCGGGCGGCGCCACCAGACTCGAGATGAACCTTTTCCATGAGGTAACAGAGGTGATCCGAGGCGTGTCCGGGCGTGTGGAGGGATGTGAGGCGGACTGGTCCGAGCTCTAGCGAGTCTCCATCCCGGAGCTCGAGGTCTGGGGCGAAATCCCGACCGGCGCTGTATCCGCAAAGCGTCGCTCCGCAGCGGCTGGCGAGCGAGGCCGCCCCGCGAGAATGGTCGGGGTGGACGTGAGTGGCAAGCACATACCCGATCCGCCCGGGCGCCGAGGCCTGGATGAGCGCCAAATGCTTCTCGTTGAGAGGCCCGGGATCGACGACTGCGACAAGATCTTCACCGACGAGGTAGGTGTTGGTACCTGGCCCGGTCAACAGCGACGGGTTCGGAGCTGTCAGGCGCCTGACGAATTGGCCTACGTGGTGGAGCGTTCCGGGAACCGGAGCCGCCAAGGCGTCAAGCGGAAACGGCTCGGGGACCGCCCAGCGTCCTCTCGATGATCTGCTTCCGCTCGGCCTCATTGAGCCCGCCCCAGATCCCGTTGGCTTCCCTGATTCTTATGGCGTACTCCCGACAGGTCTGCATAACGGAACAAGTGCGGCACATCTCCTTGGCGGCGCGCTCCCGCGCCACGCGCTCATCCTTGCGTTCGGGGTGTGATGGAGGGAAGAAGACGACCGCGTGCGGCCCTCGGCATGCCGCCTTTACCTGCCATGTCTCCTCACCGCGATTCGCGATCACGGCCTCTCCTCGTCTTGCCCCTCGTCCCGGTCAGCGCCGGCCACTCCACGGCATCTAGGTCCCTCCGGCGCGCCGCCTGGCGACGTATCCCACGGCTGTCCCTCAACGTTGCACTCTGTCGGCGTCACCTGCGCAGACCTGCAGAAGTGTCATTCGGCCTGGCTCATGCCGACCCTACTTCGGAGCCCTCGGTCGTAACAAGGGGTTCTTGGGGGTAATTGCCGGTTAAGGCCCTGGGAGCGGGCGGTAGTGTCGCAGGGAATGGACCGCGGGGCCTTTTGCGGGCAAAGCAAGGTCGTGATCGTCGCCGGCAAAGGCGGCGTAGGCAAGACGACGGTTACTGCCGCGCTCGCACGCATGGCAGCGGACGTCGGTTTCGGGGTTCTCGTCGTGGAGCTCGACGACGGCTGCGGTCTGCCGGCTCTGTTCGGCCGTGAGACCGGCTTCGATTACGGGGGCGCTGCTCTCTACTTGAACTCGGGCAGCGGTGGTCAGGTGTGGGGTCGTGTGATCACTCCGGATGAGGCCCTGGTCGAGTATCTGGAAGATCGCGGGCTGCGCCGCGTCGCGAAGCGTCTCACGGCGACGGGTGTGGCAGAGGTCGTGGCGACGGCGATACCCGGCATTCGGGAGATTCTCGTTCTCGGCAAGGTCAAGCATCTCGAGCGGTCGGGGGCTGCCGACCTGATAGTTGTCGACGCGCCGGCGGCGGGTCACGCCGTGACCTTCCTCACCAGTGCCGCCGGTCTTGCGGACGCTGCCCGCGGGGGGCCTCTCCGCCTTCAGGCCGAGGAAGTCGTGGACATGCTCCAAGACTCCGCCCGGTGTCAGGTCATGCTGGTCAGCCTGCCGGAAGAGACCCCGGTCAACGAGCTGATCGAGACGGCCTTCCAGCTCGAGGACCTCGTGGGCGTGGCGCTCGGCCCGGTGGTCGTGAACGCGTGTTACCCGGTGCTCTCCCATCTCCGTGCCGATCCGATGGCGGCCGCCGAGGCGGCGAACGTCGACTTGCCGGACTACGACCTCGCAGCCCGACTTCGCGCGGCCGCCTCGTTTAGGGTGGCCCGGCAGGATCTCCAGTCCGTGCAACTGACGAGGCTTGCCGATGTCCTGCCGTTGCCCCAGCTGCGGTTGCCGTATCAGTTCACGGCCGAGCTCGGGCCGGAGGAGCTGGGGGTGTTGTCGGAGGCGCTCGGGGGCGCCGTCGAGGCGATGAACCCGGAGGGCCGGGCTTGACCCGCGGGACGGAACTGTCGAGACGAACATGTCACGCGTGACCGACGGAGCCCGGACCGGTCTCTCGGGCCTCGTGTCAGGCAAGTCGGTCATCGTGTGCTGCGGCTCAGGGGGGACGGGGAAGACCACCGTTTCCGCCGCCATCGGTCTCGCCGGTGCCGAACAGGGCCTCAAGGTGTGCGTCGTGACGATCGATCCGGCCCGGCGGCTCGCCGACGCGCTTGGCCTCGACAGCCTCGACAACACCCCGCGACTGATCACAGGCGACTGGAGTGGCGAGCTCTCGGCGGTCACGTTGGACGCCAAGGACACCTTCGACGAGCTCGTGGTCCGGTACTCCCAGTCGCCGGAACAAGCCGAACGGATTCTCGCCAACCGCCTGTACCGCAACCTGACTTCGGCGTTGTCGGGCACACAGGAGTACATGGCGATGGAGAAACTGTACGAGCTGCACTTGGAAGGTGGGTTCGATCTCGTTGTCGTCGACACCCCGCCCACGCGGCACGCGCTCGACTTCGTGGACGCGCCGCGCCGGCTCTACGGCTTCCTCGAGAACCGGATCTTCCGGCTGGTGCTCATGCCGACCCGGGCGTATCTCCGGGCTATGACTCTCGCTGCCCATGCCATGGTGCGCAGCATCTCCCGAGTCGCCGGCTCCGAGATCGTCGAGGATGCGATCGCCTTTTTCGAGGCCTTCGAAGGCATGGAGGCCGGGTTCCGGGAGCGGGCGCGTCGCGTCGAGGACTTGCTCGCGGACGCAGGCACGGCCTTCGTGCTTGTCGTCGCCCCTAGGGCGGACTCGATCGACGAGGCGCGCTTTTTCGCGGGGCGCCTCGCGGAGCAGTCGATTCAAGTCAGCGCCTTGATTGTGAACCGCTTGTTCTCCACCTTCGAGCCCGGTCCGCCGCTGTCAGCGTCTTCGTCAACCGGTTCCAGGCCAGGTGAACCGGAGCCGACGTACGCGGATCCCCTCGCCTATGGCGAGTTGCGGCGCAATCTCGACGAGCTGCTCAGCGTCGCTGAGCGGGAGGGCCAGTATGTCGTCGCGCTTGCTGAAGAAGTGGCGCCCGCTCCCCTTGTGCGAGTTCCCTATCTCACACAGGACGTGCACGACGTCGATGGTCTACGGGTGGTCGCTCGCCACCTTCTTGCGTCCAAGTAGTCTCCGATCGTGGAAGACGTGCTCATAGTTAGCGACTCCGAGTCGGTTCGTCGCGAGTTGGCCTCGGCACTCGAGGCCGACGACATCACCATCCGCGAGGTTCACTCCGGCGAAGAGGTACGTCCCGCCGTCGAGCTGGACCCACCCGACCTTGTCATCACCGACCTGCAGGTCGGAAACATGGGTGGCATGGCGGTCTGCCTCGACCTTCACCTCGAAGAGTCAGGCGGCCGGGCGCCCCATGTCCCAGTCGTGGTACTGCTCGATCGTAGGGCGGACGTATTCCTCGCCCGGCGCTCGTCCGCCGAAGGGTGGCTGGTCAAGCCTTTGGACCCGCTCAGAATCCGCCGCGCCGCGCGAGCGGTGCTGGACGGCGGGATCTTCCATGACGACTCGTACAAACCGCTACCGCTTGCCGCTGACCGCGAGAGTCTCTGAGCCCGGCGCCTGCGCTATGAACTTTCGCCGCAAGGCAGGCAAGCTCGGTCGAGAGCCCTCAGCGCAGGTCTCCGAGCAGGAGATGGAGATCCGCTCCGGGCTCGAGTCGATGAGGAACGCCACCGCCAGGGAGGTGATGACGCCACGCGTAGACACGGTCGCCCTCGCCGTGCCGGTCACCCTCGACGACGTGTCGAAGGCGGTGCTGCGATTCGGTCACAGCCACTTCCCTGTGTATCAGGACGACCTGGATCATCTTCTCGGCGTGCTGTTCGTGAAGGACCTGTTCCATCCGGGCTTTCTCGAAAGGGAAGGTATCCGAGCCATTGGGGCGAGCGACGATCGGGGCTCTTTGATCCTCGATGTCGCCAGACGACTTCGCGAGCCCTACGTCGTCCCTGAGTCTCGCCCTGCGCTCGAGATCCTGGCCGAGATGCGCCGTGCGCGGCGCGCTTTCGCGGTGGTCGTGGATGAGTACGGCGGCGTGGCGGGCGTTCTCACGATCAACGATCTCGTGAGCGAGCTCGTTGGGGACATACGGGATGAGTTCGACCGGTCAGCGGTGCCGGCTATCGAACGCGTGGACAAGTCGCGCTTTCTCATCGATGGAGCGTGTGGCGTCGACGAGGTGCGCTCCGAACTCGGTGTTCCCATTCCCGACGGCGACTACGTGACTCTCGGAGGCTTTCTCTTCGACGGCTTCGGCAGGATCCCCGAGGACGGGGACGAGTTCGAGTACTCCGGCTGGACGTTCCGGATAGCGCGGATGGACCGAAGAAGGGTGGCCAAGGTCGTCGTGCAGGCGCCAGCGGCTACCATGACCGAACAGGACGGGGCCGAGGAGCACTAGGCACCCCTCTACGGGAAGTGGCGCAGCTTGGTAGCGCGCAGCGTTCGGGACGCTGAGGCCGCGGGTTCAAATCCCGCCTTCCCGACCAGTATTTCGGACTCTTCGGACTCTTCGGATTCTGACGGGGGTGGAGCGCGCTCATCTGACGACGATTGAGTCCGAGACGCAGAAGACGGTGTTGGGAAAGGACTATGCGGCAGCAGGAGTGATGCTGGCCTCGACCGAGTTGCTCGATCCTGCGTTGAAGCCGCGTCGCTCCGATCGCGGGATCGTGGCGGAGCTCGAAGAATCGAGGGCCGGGGTCGTCGTAGAGGGCGCCGTTGGCGAGTAGGTGCCAGGCAGCGTCAAGAATCGAATGGGCGACGGCGATGGCGGCCTTGTTGCGCCCTCGCCGTCGAGCGATGCGGAAGTACTGAATCGAGGAGACCGTCCTGCTCTATCCCTCCGCCTAGTCCTCCTCTGCCACGACCGAGTTCCAGCGGTTGATGATGTCGCCGTTCATCGCGGCAACCGAGTTATAGGGGCGCCCGCAGTACTCGATGATGTTGACGTGCCCGAAGTGGATGTCGGAAGAAAGGAATTTGGTCACTGGAAGATCGCCAAGACACACTTTCTCAGATTTCGGTTGTCTGATATTACTGACACATGTCTGATTTTCTATAGTAAGGTCGTGACGTGGACTATGTTCGGCCTGTCGAAGCCCTGATCCCGGGCGTACAGGGACGCGTTCTCGCCGTCCTGTCGCGCACGGAGGTGGAGATGACGATCCGAACGGTCGCCAGTCTTGCCGGTGCGAGCCCGCAACAAGCTGCTGTGGTCGTCGCCCACCTCGTCGACCTCGGAGTCGTCGCTCGGCGCGAAGCCGGTTCGTCCGCGCTCGTTCGCCTGGAGCGCGAGAACGAGGCCGCTCGGTTCGTCCTCGCCCTCGCCAGACTCCATGAGACCGCGATAGGACGTCTAACCGAAGCTGCCCGGAGCATCGAGCCCGTGCCGGTAAGTCTCACCATCTTCGGGTCATTCGCTCGCGGTGAGGCTGTCGGGTCGAGCGACCTCGACGTCTTGGTGGTACGACCTGAGCACGTGGACGCGGATGACGACCATTGGGTCGACGCACTCGGACGATGGGAGGTGATCGCGCGCAAGATTGTCGGCAACCCGGTCAACTCACTGGTCGTGTCGTTCGATGAGCTCCCAGCGCTTCTTCGGCGGCGCACCGGGCCGTGGCGCGCAATCCTCGACGAAGGCTTCCCGTTGATCGGTGCGCCGATCTCGGCGCTGGCTTCAGTGGCCTGACGTGCCCCGCTCACGAGCGAAGACGCGCGCCGCTACACCAGCGGACGCGACTGCCTACTTCGCGAAGGCCGCAGAGTTTCTCCGCGCTGCCCAGGACTCCTTCGAGCTCGGGAACCACACGGCAGCGACCGGCAACTCCGTACACGCGGGCATCGCCGCGAGCGACGCACTCTCAGCAGCCCTCGCCGGTTCTGTGTCGCAGGACGATCACGCCGACGCGCCGAGTCATCTGGACGCCATTGGAGGCGACGGGAAGATTGCGGCGCGGCAACTCCGCCAGCTCCTTCCGTTGAAGACGCAAGCCGAGTACGACCCACGAGCGGTGTCAGCCACCGACGCGCGTCGAGCCGTGAGCGCCGCAGCCAGACTCGTGGCACTTGCCGAGCGAGTCGTGTCCAAGTCGGGAAGCGATCGGTGATCCCGAATCGATTTCCATCGCGCGTCGATCGCGCGCGCGACGCAATTCGAGCGCGTTCGTGATCATGCGCCCAAGGCGCTGACCTGCTGTTTTAGTTCAGTCGAGTTCGTCCCCGTCCGGCTCGACGGACCTCGGGACGCTGAGGCCGCGGGTTCAAATCCCGCCTTCCCGACCAGTTGGCCTGGACTCCACTCGGTTGGCCGAGCCTCGTAGGTGACCGCCCCGGGAGAGCGGGAACCAGGCGCGTGGGGCTCGACCCGGCAGCTCTGGCAAGGGCGTGCCCCAGGCGCGCCGCAGATACCTCGCAGAGTTCGGGTGCACTCTCGAGCCTTGGCTGGCGACGTCGATACGCGAGGTGTTGCGCCTCACGCAGTTCTCTCACCGCCAAGCGTGCCGTCGTGGCGGGACTGCCACGCCGCAGGACTCCTGGGCGAGGATATGGTGCCAGCCAGGAGGTGTCCGCGATGAGGGACTTTTTCAAGGTGGTGTCAGCAGGCCCGCTGTTTTTCGTGAGCTCATGGGTGTTGATGATCTTCGCGGGCATCGCTTGCAAGAACTTTGGGATCCACCCAATCGGCTACGTAACCGCGATGGTTGTCACGATTGGGCTGTGGTTGACCGTGGCCCCGGCTATAGGTGCCGTGGCGCGGGTACCGCTCCGTAAGTCGCGGCGCCGGTGACGGTTGAGCCGGGACGCGGGTTCGCTCCGTCCCGGTTACGGCCGCAATGTGTACGCCTGTCGTTCGGTGCGCGCCAACAAGTGACGCGGTGTGGTCTTGCACGAGTCGGTCGAGCACCGGCCGGGTGTCGCCGGTGTTTAGCGCGGCCGGCCAGGCGCTGTCATTGGTCTAGAGCACTTCGCTCTGCGGAGGTGGTGACTTCCGGCGTGGACGGCATTGCCGGGTTCTTGGTTGGGCTTCGCCTGGCCAACGGCCAGGCACGATAGCAATTCGCGCTACTTCGACAGCTTGCCGCTCAGAAGTCTCGTGCATTCATCGAAGCTGCACGGACGAGCGAAGAAGAAGCCCTGTATGAAGTGGCATCCCAGGTCCTGTACTGCTCCGAGCTCGCCGTCGGTCTCGACGCCTTCGGCGACTACGCGGAGGCCGAGAGCGCTGCCGATAGCGATCACGGCCGATACGAGGGTTGCATCGTACGGGTCGGAGTCGAGATTCGTGATGAAGGACCGGTCGATCTTGAGCTCGTTGACCGGGAATCGGCGCAGATACGCAAGCGACGAGTAGCCGGTGCCGAAGTCGTCGATCGACAGTCGTGTGCCGATCGCTTGCAGCTTTCGGAGAACCTCCGAGCAGTGCTCGACGTCCTCCATGAGCACCGATTCCGTTATCTCGAGACAGAGCAGGTGCGGGTCGATCCTCGTGGTTCTAATGGCTTCCTGCACGGCGTGGACGAAGTCGCGTGACCGGAGCTGTACCGCCGAGACGTTGACCGACATCGTGTAGGCCGCTGTCTTCCCACCCATCTTGCTCCAGCGGGCAAGCGCCCCACAGGCCTCCTTGAGCACCCACTCACCCATCGGAACTATCAGCCCGCACTCCTCCGCCACAGGAATGAACTCGTCTGGTCCGACGGTTCCGCGGTCCGGGTCGATCCATCGAAGGAGAGCTTCGGCGCCCACGAATCGCTTGTCGGTCATCGACCAAACGGGTTGGTAGACGAGGCAGAACTCGTGGTTGTCGAGGGCGCGCTGCAAGCCTGTCTCAGCCGAGTTGCGCCTCTCGAACTCGGCTTGCAGGGCTTCGCCGAAGACCTCGTAACGATTCCGACCACGGTCTTTCGCCCGGTACATCGCCAGGTCGGCATCTCGCAAGAGCGCATCGGCATCGTCGGTACTTGTGCCCGTGGCGATTCCTATTGACGCCGCCACGTGCACCTTCTCGCCCTCGACCTCGAATGGCTCATCGAACAAGGCCAAAGTGTGGTCGGCGATCTTGATGGCGTCGCTGAGTGATTGGGACTTCTCGCAAACGACGACGAACTCGTCGCCGACGAGGCGCCCGACCGTGTCCTCCGCCCGAGAGCCTTTTGTCAACCTTTCGGCAATCGCCATCAAGACTGCATCGCCCCAGGCGTGATCCCGGGCGTCGTTGATGATCTTGAACCGGTCGAGGTCGATGAGGAGCACCGCTACCAACCCAGGGTCGCGAACGGATCGCGACAACGCCTGCTCGATCCGGTCCCGGACGAGCACGCGGTTGGGCAGTCCCGTCAACGGATCGTGCAGTACCTCGTGTTCCAAACGCTGTTCCGCGGCCTTCCGCTCTCCGATGTCACGCACGATGCCTTCCACGGCTATGACGTCTCCGAGTGGGCCGTACACGGCCTCGAGCTGTTGGCTCACCCAACACTTGGTCCCGTCCTTGCGCTGGATCTCGATATCGATAGTTTTGCTGCGGTCGTCGCCGGGCCTCCGCAGGATCATGGCGGCTCTGGTGGGAGGTTCGATAACGCGGTCGAGGAGTTCCGGATGGGCGTAGAGCTCGTCTGGCGTATAGCCGGTGATGGAGAGACATGCTGGGCTCACGAACTCGAATCCTGGTTTCGGGAAGAACCGATAGCGGAATATGAGGTCCCGCGAATTCTCGGCGAACATGCGGAGGTGGCTCTCGACGCCTTTCGCCTCCTCCTCTGCTTCCCGTCGATCCGTTATGTCCTGCATGATCCCCTCGACCTCGACCGGATTGCCGTTCTCGTCGGCGATCGTGTCGGATGAGGCCGCGACCCACCGCTGCACTCCGTCGGGTCGCAGGATCCGGAGCTCGATCTCGGCGTGCCCAGGGACGGAGAGCGAGGAGAACACAGCCCCCTGCACGCGCGCGAGATCGTCCGGGTGGACGCGCGCGAAGAAGTCTTCGACCGCCAGTGTGGGTCGCGGCGCAGTTCCGAATATGCGGAACAACTCGTCTGTGCAGACGAGCCGTGGGTTCGGCTCCACGCGGCAGTTCCACCCACCGAGGTGACCGATACGTTGTGCGCGCTCGAGCAACGCCTTGCTTGTCGCGAGCTCGCGCTCACGCTCCTTCAGCGAAGTGATGTCGTGCAGGATGGCCGACGCTCCTACGAGCGAGCCGTTTGAGCCCAATATCGGCGCAACGCACATCGAGACATCCATCATCGTGCCGTCGCGCCGCGGGCGTGAGGTCTCGTGGTCGCCAACCCGATCGCCCGCCAATGTCTTTGCGAATGTCCGCTTGAAGTCCTCAAGGGCTTCGCCCTCGAGGATCTCGCCGTAGTGCCGGCCGACCATCTCGGCGGCCGTGTAGCCGTAGAGGTGCTCTGCGCCTCGGTTCCAGCTAGTCACGCGCCCATCGACGTCGACGCTTAAGATCGCGTCCTCAACGCTGTTCACTATGGAGGCGAGCTGTGCCTCGGCTCGCTCCGAACGCTGTTGGGCGGAGATATCGCGGGCAATCCCGCAAGTGCCTATGACCTGGCCTGTTTCGTCCCGGATCGGGGAGACCGTGAGGGACATGTGCGACAGTGACCCATCCTTGTTGAGCCTCAAAGTGTCTAGATGATCCACGGTTCCACCCCTGGCGACGGTGGACATGATCATCGCGACCTCGTCTTCGCGACGATCCTCGGGAACGATCCGCTTGATGCTTCGGCCTATCGTCTCGGATGCGGTCCAGCCGACAAGACGTTCAGCGGCTGGGTTCCAGCTGAGCACCGTGCCGTCAAGCGAGGTGGTAACGATCAGGTCGTCGCTTGCGTCGAGAACAGCCGACGCAATTCCCGCGAGGGTCGCCACAGGTTGTGGCGTCGGGACGCCAACATTCACTGATCGACTACGACCCATCTCGCCCCCATGCTTCTGGCATCCAGGCACGGTGGAAAATTGCATCCCCGCACAGCCATTCTAAGGCAGATGTGACTCAAATTCGGGCTGGCTGCCGATAGGCCTCTGAGATCAGCACGTGCGTAGAGCGAAGGCGCGGGACTTGCGGAGTCGAAGAGCCTTGAGCGAATACATTCCAAGGACTTCGCCGTGTGCCCCGAGAAAGCGACCGCGGGCCTTGTAGGTCAGGATCTTTCGTGGTCGACCACTGTCAGCTATCGATCTGTCGTCGTCCGCCGTCGCTCTTCTGCTGATCGCAATGATCCCCGGGGCGGCGTTCGTGAGGTCGGGGTCGGGAATCCTCGGTCCCGACGGTCAGGACACCGGTGCCGTGGGCTCGGGAAGACTCGTTTCTGCCGGTTCATCGGGCGCCGGGTTTACGCCATCCAGTAACCCGTGTCCGTCTCCTACAGGCGTTCCCCCGGCAAAAGCCGGCACCTCTTCGGTCGCGTCCTGACGGTGGTGACCGAGGCCGTGAGAGCGATGCATTCTCGCCTTTTGGGCAATTGACTCTTCATCGACGTGCACGAACTTCTCGCCCCGCAGAGCCGAGGCGACTGCTGCCAGCACACTCATTACGACGGCGAAGGCGAGAATGAGTGTCAGGGCTTCTTTGAAAGGCGTGCCGATGAGCTGCGGGAAGAACGCTCGCCCGGTGATGGCCGCTGCCTGGGCCGGGGGAAGATGACTGAGAAGTGTCGGGCCGAGCAAAGTCTTGAGCGGGTTGATCCCCAAGAAGGCGGCGAAGATGTAGCCGAGCGGAGGCACGTGCGCGAGCTGCGTCGCTATCGGGACAGGGATGCCGTGTGTGATGAGCCCGTGGTACATGGCCGGCGGCACCTTCGAGTTGAGCCCGAGCACAAGCAGCGTGAAGAACAGCCCCATCGATAACGGCATTCCCGTCTGGGCGAAGGTGACCCTCATCCCGGAGGCCGCGCCGCGGTAGCGAGCTGGGACGGAGTTCATGATCGACGCCGTGTTGGGCGAGGCGAAGAGGCCCCCTCCAATCCCGGAGGTGAACATCACTGCGGCGAACGGCCAGTACGAGAAGTTCGCCGGGAAAAGCATCATCACCCCATACATGGCTCCGGAAAGCAACATGCCCGCTGTCGCGAAGGGCCGGGCGCCGTAGCGATCCGACAGCCTGCCCGAAATCGGGCCAGAGACGACGAAGCCCACCATGAACGGGATCATGTATATGCCTGCCCAGAGCGGGGTGCGGGTGAAGCTGTAGCCGTGTTGAGGCAACCAGATGCCCTGGAACCAGATCATGAGCATGAACTGGAAACCGCCGCGCCCGACAGACCCGAGGAAGGACGCAGCGTTGCCGGCCGTGAACGCCCGGATGCGGAACAACGAGAGGCGGAACATCGGGTCTTCCACCTTCATCTCGACGATGACGAAGACGACGAGACAAGCCAGACCGCCGAAGATCATCTCGAGCACGAATGGGTTCGTCCACCCGGTGAGGGAATGGCCGTAAGGCTTGATGCCGTAGGTGACACCCGTGAGGATCATGCCCAGCCCAGCCGCGAACGAGATATTGCCGAGCCAGTCGATCTTGGCCTTTATGCGGACGCCGATCTCCCTGAGCTTCAGGTAAGCCCAGATCGTCCCGAAGACCCCCACGGGCACGTTTGCGAGGAACACCCAGCGCCAGCCCAGCTGGGAGAGAAGGCCTCCGACGAGGATGCCCAGGAACGATCCCAGGATGCCGGCGACCATGTTCAAGCCGAGAGCGAGTCCGAGTTCTTCGGAAGGGAAAGCATCAGTGATGATGGCCGCGGAGTTCGCCATGAGCAGTGCCCCGCCTATCGCCTGGAACATCCTGAACAGGACTAGCTCGAGCGCTCCGGCCGAGCCGGTGTTCCAGACCACCGAAAGCAGGATCGCCCCTACGGTGAACCAGGCGAAGCCGAGGTTGTACATCTTCACCCGGCCGAACATGTCCCCGATGCGTCCGACGGTCACGACCACAGCGGCGGACACGAGCAGGTAGCCCATCATGACCCAGAGCAAGTAGGGGAAGTTGGACGCCTGGAGCGGGTTCAGGTGGATGCCACGGAAGATGACGGGAAGGGCGATCATGAGGCTCGTGGCGTTGATCGTCGCCAAGAGCACTCCGATAGTCGTGTTGGACAGGACCAGCCACTTGTAATGCGGTCCCACCGCCGTCGATCTGGTCGAAAGTGGTGTGCTCACGCCTTGCGCTCCTTCGTTTCCTGTCTGTGGATAACTGCCACCGGTGTGTCGCTCGGACATTCCGTGAGGAACGACTCGAGCACGGTCAGCGCCCTCTCGAGCGCGACTCGGTCGCACTCGTCGAGCGCGTTCAGATGCTCAGCCAGCCATGCGTTGCCCACCTGAGCTCGACGGGTGAGGAGATCTGTTCCTTTGGCGGTGGCCACTAGTTGCACACCTCGGCGATCGCAAGGGTTGGCTCGACGTTCCACGAGACCGGCGTCCTCGAGCTTGTCGGCGAGGCGGGTGGCTGCCGGGGAGGGGAGGACCTCGAGTTCCGCGAGCTGGCCGATGCCGACCGGTCCGCTTCTGACCACGGTTGCTAGGGCTGAGAATTGGGCGATCGTGAGATCATTGGGATCCATCCGACGCAATTGACGGCTGAGGCGGATCATGGAATGACGAAGTCGCGCCGCCAGAAAGTGTGGCGCGCTCACGTCGGTTACGGGGGTCGGAGCCTCGTGTCTGACCTTGTTCATGGAAGAGACGTTCCCGTTCTCTTAGCTGGGCCCGGTTGCTCGTTCATCCCAGCGACGCACACCCGGACGTCTTAATATGCCGACATTATTATGTGCCGCCAGTATACATATGGATCCCGCTGCCCTGGTCGGTCCTCGGTTGGCCGCCTTAGCATCGATGACAAATGGAAAACGGACCAACCCGCGTGGCCGAGCCCTTCGTCGTCATGGCCAAGCCTGTGGGGCCTATCTGCAATCTCGACTGCGCGTACTGCTACTACCTGAAGAAGAAGGACCTGTTCCCAGCCGGTGAACCTTTCCGGATGCGCCCGGAGGTTCTCGAGTCCTACGTGGCGTCCTTCATTGCTTCGAGCCCAGGTCCCGTCGTGCACTTCGGCTGGCACGGAGGTGAGCCGACACTCGCCGGGATCGACTTCTACAGCCAGGTCGTCGAGCTCCAGCGCCGATTCCTGCCGGAAGGCTGGCAGTGCCTTAACAACCTTCAGACCAATGGGACTCTCCTTGACGAGAGTTGGTGCGCCTTCTTGGCCGAGCACCACTTCGCGGTTGGGCTCAGCCTCGATGGCCCGGCAGACCTGCACGACGCCTTCCGATCCGACAGGCACGGTCAGCCGACTCATCACCGCGTGATGCGCGGCTTGCGCCTGCTTCGCTCCGCTGGAATCGAGCCGGACATCCTCTGCACGCTCAACGCGCTGAACGCCGAGGACCCGACCCGTGTCTACCGCTTCTTTGTCGACGAGGGCGCGCGCTGGCTGCAGTTCCTCCCGGTCGTGGAGCAGGCGCCCGGTGGCGGCGTCTCGGAGCGCTCGGTGACGCCCGAGGCGATGGGCGAGTTCCTTGTCAAGGTCTTCGATGAATGGGTCAGGCACGACGTCGAGCGTCTGGGTGTGCAGAACTTCCTCGAGTGCTATCTCGTCGCCGCCGGTAAGCCGGCGAATATCTGTGTGATGTCCGAGTCCTGCGGCCGTGTCCTCGCGATGGAGCACGACGGCAGTGTTTACGCATGCGATCACTTCGTCGAGCCCGGTCACCGGCTCGGGGAGCTGGGCCTTGACGGGTTTGCGCCTTTGGTGGAGGCGACCGAGCAACGTGGCTTCGGCGAAGCCAAGCGCGACGCGTTGCCCGGGTGCTGTTTGAGCTGTCCGATGCGCCGGTTCTGCAACGGCGGCTGCCCGAAGGACCGTTTCGCCGCCTCGCCGGAAGGCGAGGCAGGCCTCAACTACCTTTGCGAGGGCTACCTGCGCTTTTACAGCCACGTGGCGCCGTACGTCGAGCGTATGGCAGCCCTTTCGCTTGACGGGCAGCCGATCTCCGGCATCAGCGAGGAACTCGCCGCGGCCGAGCACGACGAGCTGGCCGTCTGGAACGCGGCTGGTCGCAATGACTTGTGCCCGTGCGGGAGTGGGCGAAAGTTCAAGCATTGCTGCCTTGCCAGCCGGCGGCGATGATGGCGCGGATGACAGACGAGGAGCCCATCCACTCGCGCTTCGCTCAGCCTGGTGAGCCTGACAAGCGATTCGATCGCACCCCTCGCCTGGTTTTTTGGGAGACCACAAGGGCTTGCCCGTTGGCGTGCGTGCACTGCCGGGCGTTCGCGCAATGCGGCCCTGCTCCGGGCGAGCTCAGCACTTTCGAGGGCAAGGCCCTGATTGGCGAACTCGCGAGAGCACGTCCTGTCCCGGTCCTGATCCTGACTGGCGGCGACTGCCTCCAACGCCCCGATCTCGGCGAGCTGACCAGCTACGCGAAGGCCCTGGGTGTGCCGGTCGCCATCTCGCCCGCGGTCTCCCCAAGCCTGAACGACTCCACGCTCGCCATGCTCTACGACAACGGCGTCCGCACCGCCTCGTTGAGCTTGGACGGCGCCAGGGCTGAGACCCATGAGCAGATACGAGACGTGCCGGGCCACTTCGCCGAGACGATCGACGCCATCGGACTCGTGCAGCGGCACGGCTTCAAGGTCCAGGTGAACTCAGCTGTGATGGCACAGAACGTGAGCGAACTTGCAGACATTGTCAGCTTGCTCGCCCGGCACAACGTGCTGACCTGGGAGGTGTTCTTCCTCATCGGTGTTGGGCGCGGGAACGCGGTGGCCGAGATCGCGGGCCAAGATTACGAGGACGTGTGCCATTTCCTCGTCGACGCCGCCCAGTACGGGATGACAGTGCGGACAGTCGAGGTGCCTTTCTTCCGCCGGGTCCTGGCGTGGCGAGCCGAGCGCGCCGATTCGAGCGTCGACCCGGCTATCGAGTTCCAGCTCGGTGCGCTTTACGTCGAGCTTCGGGCGCGTCTGCGCGAACTCTTGGGAGAGCCGACGTCCCCGGTCCTCGCGCCGAGCTCCGCGACCCGTGATGGCAAGGGCATCATCTTCGTCAGCCACGACGGCCTGGTCTATCCGGCCGGCTTCCTGCCTCTCCCGCTCGGATCCGTGCGCGACGAGAGTGTGCTCGACATCTACAGGGACCATCCGGTGCTGAGAGCGATCAGGAAGGCGGAGTTCCCCGGGCGCTGTGGCCGCTGCGAGTACGCGGACCTGTGTGGAGGCTCGAGGGCACGGGCCTTCGCGGTGACGGGGGACCCGCTGGCCGATGACCCGGCTTGCCCGTACATTCCCCCGCCGCGACACTCTGAGCACGGCGCGGTTGTGTTGTCGGCTGATGTGAAGGAGAGCCCAGGATGGATCTGACCGTGGAAGGCGTCAAAGCCGTCGAGATCTTGGATTCCCGGGGGAGACCGACCTTGGCGGTGACGGTCACCCTCGACGACGGCACCATCGCCCGCGCCGGCGTGCCCTCAGGCGCATCGACGGGCTCGCGAGAGGCCGTCGAGCTTCGGGACGGTGACCCCAGGCGATATGGCGGAAAGGGCGTGCTCGGGGCTGTCGCCAGCGTCAATGGAGAGATCGCGGCCGCCCTGAGTGGCCGAAGCTTCACGGAGCTCGCACAGTTGGATCAGGTGCTGATCGATCTCGACGGCACCGAGAACAAATCACGCCTGGGGGCCAACGCCATTGTGGGGGTGTCGATGGCGGCCGCTCGGGCTATTGCTGCGTCTCAAGGATTGCCGCTTTGGCGTTTCCTCAATCCTGAAGGCGTCGAGCCGCGACTCCCAGTTCCCCACTTCAACGTCGTCAACGGTGGCGCCCATGCGGCGAACAAACTCGACTTCCAGGAGTTCATGGTGGCCCCACTCGGAGCGCCGACGATGGCCGAGGCCGTTCGTGCCGGAGCGGAGGTCTACGCGGCGCTTCGTTCGCTGCTGACAGCGCAAGGTTTCGAGACTGGGCTCGGCGACGAAGGGGGATTCGCTCCGGAGATAGACGAACCGGAGGAGGTCCTCAGGTTGCTCGTCCAGGCAATCGAGAAGGCCGGCTACCCTGCCGGGCGCAGTGGAGTTGCGATCGCCCTTGACCCGGCGGCGAGCGAGTTTTTCCGGAACGGGCGCTACGAGGTTGCTGGGGAGTCTCTGTCCAGTGACGACATGATCGATCGCTACGAGCGAATCGTCACAGACTTCCCGGTCTGGAGCCTGGAGGACGGGTTGGCCGAGGGGGACTGGGACGGCTGGGCGCGCCTGACCGAACGCCTCGGTGAGCGCACGCAACTCGTGGGCGACGATCTGCTGGTGACCAACCCGGCGATCATCGCCGAGGCCATCGCGAAGCGCGCTGGTAACGCTGCGTTGATAAAGGTCAACCAGATCGGGAGCGTCACCGAGACGCTCGCGGCGATGGCGACCTGCCGGAAGGCCGCATGGTCGCAGATGGTGTCGCATCGCTCGGGCGAGACAGAGGACAGCTTCATCGCGGACCTCGTGGTGGGGTCCGGGTGCGGGCAGATCAAGACTGGGGCCCCGGCTCGGGGGGAAAGGGTTGTGAAGTACAACCGGCTCATCGAGATCGAGGCCTCGGAGCCGATGCCCTACGGGCTTGTCGGCTGAGCAACCCACAGCTTCCGTCGCGCCCATGGCCCGCGTCTTTCTCGTTCGTCACGGGGAGACGGCTCTCAACGCCGCCAGGGTCTTGAGGGGCCAGCTCGACGTCCCCTTGAACTCGGCCGGCGAGGCGCAGGCGGCGGCCCTCGGAGAGGCCTTTCGCGAAGTTCCGTTGCGAGTCGTGGTGTCCAGTCCGCTCAACAGGGCGGCGGACACCGCTCGCGAAGTTGCCGTTGCCTCGGGAGCCAGGCTCGAGTTCGACGACCGGCTCCGCGACCGTTGCTACGGCGAATGGGCCGGACACCCCCTCGAGGAGGTGGAGGCGGTGTTCGGGTCGATCAACGACGCGCCGGGTGTCGAGGAGCGGCAGTTGTTCGAAGCCAGAGTCGAGCAAGCCTTCCACGACGCCGTCGACGGCTCGTCCGCCGACGCGCGAGGTGCTGTTGTCCTCGTCGCCCACGACGTTGTCATAACAACGCTCATTGGGTTGCTCGTGCCCGGTCTTGTTCCCCGCGAGCTCAAGCTGCCGACCGGGTCCTGGTCCGAGCTCGAAAGGGAGCCGGGCGGAGGGTGGACCGCAGTGCGCCTCGGAGAGCTCCCCACGGGTGTCTCCCGGCCGTAGGCTGGGCGTGTGTTGCGCTTTCTGACCGCGGGCGAGTCTCACGGCCGGGCGCTCGTGGCCGTAGTTGAGGGGCTCCCCGCCGGGCTGCCGATCCACGCCGAGGAGATCAGCCGCGAGCTCGCCCGCCGTCGGCTCGGATACGGGCGCGGTCCCCGGCAGCTGCTCGAGACCGACGAAGTCAGCATCGTCGGCGGTCTTCGCCACGGGCGGACGCTCGGCTCACCTGTCGCCGTCGAGATCTCGAACGCCGAGTGGGCGAAGTGGCGGGAGGAGATGTCGCCGGAGCCGGGGCGTCCCACCCGCCGTCTGACACAGCCGCGCCCGGGCCACGCGGATCTTGCCGGTATGCAGAAATACGGCTTCGACGACGCTCGCGACGTCCTCGAGCGGGCCTCTGCCAGGGAGACGGCGGCGAGGGTCGCCGCGGGCGCGTTGGCCAAGGCGCTCCTGGCTCAGATCGGCGTCTCGGTTCTGAGCCACGTCGTCCAGATCGGCGGCGCGGAAGCCTCAGACGGGCTCCGTCCCCTCCCGCGCGACTTGGACACAGTCGACGCTTCGCCGGTGCGGTGCTTCGACCCGGTGGCCGAGGGGGCCATGGTCGCCGAGATCGAGGCGGCATCGAAGGACGGAGACTCCCTGGGAGGCGTGGTCGAGGTTGTCGCGTACGGAGTGCCGGTGGGCCTCGGCAGCCATGTCCACTGGGATCGCAAGCTCGACGGCCTCATCGCCCAGGGTCTCATGAGCATCCAGGCCGTGAAGGCCGTGTGGATCGGCGAAGGCCTCGCAGTGGCACGTCTCAGGGGATCGAGCGGCCATGACTCCATCTTCTTTGATGCGGGTTCTCATGAGTACAAGAGGGTGACGTCGTTGTCCGGTGGCATCGAGGGCGGGATCTCGACCGGTGGCCTTCTCCTCGCCAGCGCGGCCATGAAGCCGCTCGCCACGCTCAACCGCCCCGTCCTCAAGACCGTCGACGTCGTGACTAAGCAGGAGACGGTGTCTTTCAAGGAGAGGACCGACGTCACGGCGGTGCCGGCCATGGGCGTGGTCGCCGAGACGATGATGGCGCTCGTGCTCGCGTCCGAGGCACTCCGGAAGTTCGGGGGGGACAGCCTCTCGGAGTTCAAGCGCAACCATGCCGCGTACCTCGCCGAGGTCCGCGACGAGCATTGGCCGAGCGCGGTATTGGATTGACACCCGAGCAGGGAGTCGTCCTCGGACTCGCCGGGTTTCTCGGCGGAGCGGTGAACAGTGTTGCTGGGGGCGGCTCGCTCATCTCGTTTCCGGCTCTGCTGGCGGTGGGTTATCCCGGCCTCACCGCGAACATGACCAACACAGTCGCCCTGTGGCCAGGCTATTCCGGTGGTGCCCTGGCTTATCGGAGAGAGCTCGAGGGGCAACGCTCTCGCGTGACCGCGCTGGCCGCGACTTGCATGGTCGGGGGTGTAATCGGCTCGGTGCTGCTGCTCACGACTCCTGCGGGGGTGTTCAAGCGTGCCGTGCCCTGGCTGATCCTTCTCGCCTGCGCCGTGTTCGCCCTCCAGCCCGTCGTCACCCGCATGATCGCGAGGAACGACACACCTTCCAAGCAGCACCGCTCCGTCGGTCTCCATGCGGGTCTGCTCTTTGCCGCCGTTTACGGCGCGTACTTTGGGGCCGGCTGCGGGATCGTGCTGCTGGCCCTGCTCGGTGTTGCCATTCCGGACACCCTCCAGAGGCTTAACGGTCTGAAGCAGGTCCTCTCGGTCTTGATCAACTCGGTGGCCGTTGTCGCCTATGGCCTGTTCGGGCCCGTCGCCTGGACTGCGGTGGCAATCATGGCGGTGGCAAGCCTCGCCGGCGGTCGCCTGGGCGGCAGCTTCGCCCGTCGGCTGAACCCGACTGTGCTCCGCGTCGTTGTTCTCCTCTTCGGCCTCACGGCTGGCGGCATCCTGCTCGCCCGCCAATGACAGCCGAGCCCGGTACGGTACGCTCGCCGATCGTGTACACCGGTCTCATAGAGGAAATGGGCACGTACGAGGGCCACGACGGCGACCGCTACCGGATAAGCGCGTCGCTCGTGCTCGAAGACGCCCGGGTTGGCGACTCGCTTTCGGTGAACGGGTGTTGTGTGACCGTGGTCGAGTGCACGTCTGAGCACTTCGTGACGAACCTCACCGCCGAAACCCTCAGCCGTACGACCTTTGGCGAGCTGCAGCCAGGTGACCAGGTGAACCTTGAGCGTTGCGTGAGGGCGAATGACCGTCTCGGTGGCCACGTCGTGCAAGGTCATGTCGACGCCATTGGGGAGGTGACGGTCGCCGCGCCCGACCTGCGGGTCCGAGTGCCTGCGGACCTCATTCGCTACTGCGTGGAAAAGGGCTCGATCGCCGTCGACGGCGTAAGCCTGACGATCTTCGACGTCGACAGCGACAGCTTCTCGATCGCCGTGATCCCCCACACCTCCGAGGTGACCACCATCGGCCGGCGCGCGCCCGGAGACAAGGTGAACATCGAAGTCGATGTTGCCGCAAAGCAGATTGAGAAACTGCTCAGTCCTTATCTGGCGAAGCTGCAGTGACCTCATCGGGCGGTGAGATAGGGCGGGTGGAGGCCCGCGGCTCCGCCCAACCCGAACGGAACCTGAGGTAGGAGAGGTGGCCCGCCGTCCGGCCCCGGTGACGAGGCCGCTTGCGTGTTGGCGCGCCAACCCGATTCTGACGGCCGTGGTCGCTCTCGGTCTTCTGCTCGGTCTCGCCCTGCGCATTTATGCGCTCGGCAGGGCGACGATCAACTCCGACGAAGCAGTCGTCGGCCTTATGGCCCACGAGATCCTGCACGGCCATTTCTTCGCCTTCTACTGGCAACAGAATTACGGTGGCACGGAGGCCTACGCGGTCGCGGCCGTGTTTGCGCTCTTCGGAAGCTCCCCGTTCACGCTTGGCCTGACACCGGTGCTGTTGTGTGCCGCCACTCTCGTCGTTCTTTGGCGGGTCGGGAACCGCCTCTTCGGCTCTCCGGTCGGCGCCATTGCCGCCATGGCTTTCTGGGTCTGGCCCGAGCCGTACGTGACCTACTACGACCACGGGGACGGGTTCCGCTGGATCGTGCTTCTATGCGGCTTGCTCGTGTTTTTGACCGTGCTCCGGATCGGAGACGGAGAAGGCGCCAGGCGCGACTGGTTGGTTCTCGGGCTCAGCGCCGGTGTGGGATGGTGGTCCAGCCCGGAGATGGCGTACTTCCTCGCTCCGGCCGGTGTCTACCTGCTCGTGCGTGTGTTGAGACGCCAGGCCAGCGTGCCTCTCGTCCCGCTGGCTCTAGGCGTCGCGGCCCTTGGCATCGGCTCGCTTCCCTGGTGGTGGCACAACCTCAGCCAGCACTTCGATTCGCTGTCCGGGCCGGCACAGCCGTCGCCGCCGGGGCGGGGCGGGGCGTACCTGTGGCATCTTGGCATTTTCTTCCGCGATGTGGCTCCGATGGTTCTCGGACTTAGGATCCGCGGGGCAGGATCTTGGTTGGGTCCAGTACACATCACGCAGACTCTCGCTTATGTCGCGATAGTCGTGTTGGTCGGCTGGCTCGTGTACCTGGCCGTGCGGGGGCGGGCATGGTTGCTCGTCATGTTCGTGCTGGCATTTCCGTTCATGTACGCGGCACAACCCTTCTCCTGGTTCTGGCACGACGGCCGTTACGCGATTTTCCTTGCGCCCGCGGTGGCGCTCGCTGTCGTGTCGCTCGTGTGCGAGGTGGGCATTTGGGCTCTCAAGGCCCCGCGCCTCGCGCCGGCGGCCATGGCGGCTCTCGTGCTGGTGGGCGGGCTCGGCCTGACTCTGGATGCGGCGCGCCACGAGGAGCCATACCAAAGCGTGTCGGCCTTGCCCGCCTTGGAGCGGACGAGCTTGGCCTCGTGGCATTCGAACCCGAACAACCTGCCTACGGCATTGGCCGACGCAATGGTCCGGTGGCACGTCCATTACGCCTTCTCCAGCTACTGGCTCGGCTACGACGTCGGGTTCTTGTCCGACGAGCGGGTCACCGTGAGCCCCGCCGGGCCTGGCTACATTCGCTACCGGCCGTATTACGACGCCATCGCCGCGAGCCCGCGACCCGCCTGGATCTTCGTGAACCCGGTCCTAGAGCAGGAGGCGGCCGATGAGGCGGGGACGTCGGCGCTTGACCCCGGGTGCCTTGTGCCCACCCAGGCATGCCTCACGGTGCCGGACATCACCCAGTGGTGCATCGACCATCACATCCGGTACACGATCCGTTACAGCGGACCCTACGAATTGGTGATCCCAGCGACTCGCGTGCTGCCCAGCCAGATACTGCCTTTCTTCGGTATCTGATCGGCTTCTGCGGCGTGCAGACTGTCCGCGTCAGTCCTGAGGCGGCGCCACTGTAGGTAATCGCGCCGTTTACGACCCGGCTATCACCACAGAGGGAGGGCTCTCGATATCGAGGGACACCTTGGCTGAGGCCGAGCCGGTGAAGTTGGCATTGCCCTCATAAGTGGCGACGAGCTTGTAGCTCGCGACCCCGAGTTCGTCTTTGGAGAGCCGGCAGGCTCCCATGGAGGTGCCGGGGGAGATCGTGATCGAACAAAGGGCGTTGCCCGCTTCGCTCACGATGACGGTTCCGTGCATCCTCGTGCCCGTGAACTCAGGGGAGACTTTGACCAACAAGCGGTCGGATCTCTCGTGTCCGTAGTAGGCCTTCGCGCTCGCGAGCGCAAGAACGATCTTGGAACTTGCCCGTCCCACTCTCACGACCGTCGCTCTGGCGGTCGAGCTCGAGGCGAAGTTGGAGTCACCCCCGTAGGTGGCGGTGACGGAGTACCTGCCCACCCCCGTCTCTTTGATCGAGCACTTGCCCGTTGCGACTCCGCTCGAACCGGAGAGGATCGCCTTGCAGTCATTCGTGCCGTCGGAAACGGTCACTATCCCGGTTGGCGTCGTCGCTCCGGAGCCCGTCGAAGGTCCTTCGACCTTGGCCGAAACCACGATGGGATCGCCGACGACGGGGTGCGAAGTGACCGAGGTGATGGTGGTCGCGGGGGTCGGGGTTGTCACCGACGGGGAGTAGGTGAAGGCGTACATGTTGTCAACGGCGACACAGAAGCTGGTTGCGGCGCACGACACCGAGGTCAGGTAGTCCTCGAGCGTGTCCTCATGGACCGGCGATGTCCAAGAGGTCCCGTCGTATGTGAGGGCATCGCCTTGGTTGTCCGTCGCGGCACAGAAGGTCGTCGTCGGGCACGACACTGAGAGCAGGTAGTTCCCCGGGTCGATGCTCACCGGCGACCAGGACGTACCGTTGTAGGTGATGGCGTTGCCGTCGTCGTCCACCGCAACGCAGAAGTTGTTCGTCGCGCAGGAGATGGACGGGACGTAGTTGCCGCCGTCGATGGCTTTCGGTGGCGACCATGACGCTCCGTTGAACGTCGTCACGTTGCTGCTTCCGTCCACGGCCGCGCAGAAGTTCGCTGTCGGACACGAAATCCAAATGAGACCACTTATCGTGTCGATGTTGTTGAGAGACGACCACGAGGTGCCGTTGTAGGTAACCTCGTTTCCGTTTCCGTCCACGGCGACACAGAAGGTCGTCGCCGAACATGAGACAGCGGTCAGCCAGTTGCCCTGACCGATGTCGGTTGGCCCTGACCACTCAGTTCCGTCGAAACTGAAGGCGTTGCCGTTAGCGCCCACGGCAACGCAGAAGCTTGGCTCCGGACAAGAGACCGAGGTCAAGTAATTTCCAGCGGCGACGTAACTCGGTGTCGACCAGGTGCTCCCGTTGTAAGTGATCACATTGCCCCACTCGTCGACGGCCGCGCAGAACTCCGCTGTGGGACACGAGATCGAAGTCATGGATCCGCTGTCCGGATCGACGCTCGCAGAAGACCAGGAACTGCCATTGAACGTGAGAGCGTTGCCGTCGGCGTCGGTCGCCGTACAGAGGCTTGCCGACACGCAAGACACAGCCGTGAGGTCGACGTCCGAGTCGACGTCGCTCGGAGACGACCACGAGGTGCCGTTGTAGGTCAGGGCGTCGCCATTCTCGTCGACGGCGGCACAGAAGTCCGCGGCAGGGCACGAGACAGAGGTCAAGAAGGCCATCGACTCGACGCTTGTTTGCGACGACCACGTGCTGCCGTCGTAAGTGAGCGCATCACCCGCTGCATCCACGATGGCGCAGAAGGTGGTGGTGGGGCAGGACACCGAATTGATCCCGAGACCTAGGTCCACGTCGGCCGGGGTTGACCAAGTGTTGCCGTCATACGTGACGACATTGCCCGCCGTGTCTGTCGCCACGCAGAGGCTCGAGCTCGCACACGAAACCGAGGTCAGAGTCTCGCCTGGATCGATGGCGGCTGTTGACCACGTGTCGCTGGCATCCCAGATGAGAGCGTTGCCGTCGGCGTCCACTACCGCGCAGAACTCTGTGGTCGGGCAAGAAATGGACGTCAGGTAGTTATCACCGTCGATGTTCCAGGCCGCAGACCAGTAGTCGTAGTCGGAGGAGAATACGTTTCCGTCACCGTCAACCGCGGCACATAGACCTGGCTCGGGACAAGAGACGGAGTTCAGACCCTCACCTGGGTCGACGCTCTCGGGTGACGACCAGGAGGTGCCGTCGTAGGAAACGATGTCGCCGTGTGAGTCGACCACGGAGCAGAAGGTCGTTGTCGGGCAGGCAATCGATCGTGGTTGCCCCGTGGCAGGGTCGACCAACGTACCTTCCAACCAACGTCCTGGCGCCGCGGCAACCGTCGAGGCCGCCGCCCGGGGGATAAACCCGGCGCCAAGGATGGCCGAGGCCACCGAAGCGAGAAGAACGACCGCGGCACACGCGCGAGCTGCGACGAGTTTCGACACTCTGACTCCTTGTGGTCTGAGGCTTGGGCTAGATGAATTCATCGGCTCAAGAGCCCGGGATGATTAGCGAGGACGGGCTCTCGATGGCGAGCGCTCTTGATATCGAGCTCGAGGAGTGGAAATCGGCGTTGCCCGAGTACGTGGCGACGAGGCGGTAAGAGCCGACGCCCAACTCGTCGGAGGTGAGCCGGCACGAGCCGAGGCCCTTGGAGAGCGTGATCGTGCAAAGGGCGTTCCCCGACTCGCTCACCGTCACGCTCCCGGTCGGCTTCGCCCCGCCGAACTCGGGAGAGACGTTCACTATTAGACGGAGCGTGTTCTCGTGCCCGTAGAAGGCCTTGCCGGCAGATCGCTTGAGGACGACTATCGAGTCCGCCCTTTGGACCTTGATCGAGTGCGACCCGAGTGTCGCGCTCGCGGAGAAGCCCCCGCTCCCTGCGTAGCTGGCGGTGAATTCATAAGTGCCCACAGCGGCCTCGCGGACGAAGCAGTCACCTGTCGCGACACCGTTTGAGCCGCTCAGTCTCGCCTCACAGCGAAGCCGCCCGCTCTTGACGGTGACCAGGCCCGTCGGGGTCGGTGAACCCGAGGTCGTGGTCGGTCCGGTTACCTTGACCGCGATGGCGAGTGCTTGGCCGACGACGGCGTGGGACGTTACAGACGTGATCGTCGTTGTGGACCTCAAAGACGACGAGTAAGTGAAAGCGTTGAAGTTGTCGAGCGCGACGCAGAAGCTCGGTGTCGTGCAGGACACGGAGTTGACTCCCGAATGGGCCGAATCGAACTGCTGGGCATCCGACCACGAGGTGCCATCGAACCTGAACGCGCTGCCAGCCCAGTCCACGGCTACGCAGAAGCTCGTTGTCGAGCACGACACGGACTGCAGCGAGCCGCGCGCGTCGACGACGTCGGGACCCGACCACGCGGCGCCGTTGTAGGCGAAGGAATTGCCGTCCGCGTCCACCGCGACACAGAAGGTGGCCGACACGCACGAGATGACGCTCAGCGTTACATATGCGTCGATCGGGTCAGGAGCTGACCACGAGGTGCCGTTGAACGTTAGAACGTTGCCAGACCAATCGACCGCGGCACAGAAGGTGGTTGACGCGCACGCGACCGACTGAAAGCCGCCCGAGGCCGCGTCGACGTCGCCCATTGTCGACCAGGACCTCCCGTTGAAGCTGAAGGCATTGCCCTGGTAGTCCACCGCCACGCAAAAGCTCGCCGTCGCGCACGACACCGAGTCCGGGGACACCCCGGACGTCTCGAAATGGACGCGTGACGACCAAGAGGATCCGTCGTAGGTGAGGGCGTTGCCATCCACATCCACCGCGACACAGAACGTGGTCGACACGCACGAGACCGCGGTAAGGCCGACTCCCCCGTTGATCGCGTCGGGTGCTGACCACGCGGCGCCGTTGTAGGTCAAGGCATTGCCTTCGTAGTCGACTGCGACACAGAAGGTCGGTGAGACACATGAGATGTTCGCGAGATAGCCCGTTCCCGGATCGATCGCTTCGGGTGGTGACCACGACGTGCCGTCGTAAGTCAGGGCATTACCGTATTCGTCCACCGCGACGCAGAAACCTGCCGTCGGACACGAGACGGTGTTCAGATCGCCAGAAGAGTCGATGTCGCTGGGTGCCGACCACGTGCCGTCGTCGTACGTGAGGGCGTTGCCGTACTGGTCCACCGCGGCACAAGAGGTCGTGGTCGGGCAAGAGATCGAGGTGAGATCTCCGTTCGAGTCGATCTGTGCGGGGCTCGACCAGGTGTCGTTGTCGTAAGTGAGGGCGTTGCCTTCCTCGTCCACCGCGGCACAGAAGTTCGTGGTCGGGCAGGAGATTGAGCTGAGATAGTTGAACGACTCGGCCTCGCTTGGGACTGACCACGTGCCGTCGTCGTAGACGAGGGCGTGTCCGGTGTAGTCCACCGCGGTGCAGAGAGCGGGCGTCGGGCAGGAGACAGACGTGAGCGTCTCGAGCAAGTCGATGTCGTCAGGGCCTGACCACGTGCCTTTGTTGTCAGTGAAGGCGTTGCCACGGTTGTCCACAGCGACGCAGAAGCTTGATGTCGGGCAAGAAATTGAAGTGGGATTTCCGGTCGTGTCGATCAGTTCGGGACTCGACCACGTGCCGTCGTCGTAGGTGAGGGCGTTGCCCGCGGTATCCACCGCGGCGCAGAAGGCTGGTCCGGAGCACGAGACCGAGGTCAAAGCGGTCTCACCATCGACGGTGGCAAAGGACGACCATGTGCTCCCGTCGTAGGTGCGGGCACCGCCGTTCATGTCCACTTCGACGCAGAAGCTGGCCGTCGGACAAGAGACCGAGAGGGGTTCGCCCGCGGGCGGATCGATCAGGCTCCCGTGTGACCAGCTGCCCGAGCTAGATGCGGCGATGGTCGCCTCGGCAGAAGCCGGGCGCAAGGAAGGAAATATCAGAGACGTCGCGAACACGACCAGTGCGGAGACAGTACCGAGACGGACAGCTGGCAATCTCGCCATCGTGCCTCCTTGTGGCCCCGATCCCGGCAGTCGGGAACTCGGCCCTTTGACCGCCAAGAACTTCACCAAGGTGGCTAGCGGCTGGTCGGCAGGCCGTATGTGTAGGTTCCGAGCGCACGCGAATCCCACCACGCACCTTGGTGAAGCGTATGTCCGCCGCAGTCAATGACACGTGATGGTCACAGCGGTGCGCGCAGGAAAACGACGGCTCGGGCAGCCCTTTCCACAACTTGGTGACGAGTTCGACATCAAATGGCCGCGTGCATGGCGACCTTGGATCACGAACTCGGCTTCGTCACCTGCGCCGGGCTCGTCACAACGACTTACCGCGTCTGAATTCGGAACACGGCGCGGTCGATCACACGAACCCCAACAATCAACCGGATAGAGCTTGAATTGGACACCGCCAGACGGAAACGGGTGCACATCGGAACGAGAAGTGCTTTCTAGGCCGAGACGGGGAGTCGGGCTCACGCGTGTGCAACAGATCCAGAGAAGCAGCCTGCCTGCCCTCGCCGGCCACCCGAACCGCCCACCATCTCCCAACTCGCCTGCCGCCCTCGAGGTCAGGAACCGCTTGGCTAGCTGTTAAAGCGAGGCGGATTCGAGCACGTCAGAAGCACCGGTGAGTCGATATTGCGTGCTTAACTATGCGTCCTTCGACTCAGACGCTGCCCGCTTGCGGAATACGTCGCATCGCGGTGAGCGCCTCGGCGATCTGAACAGCATTCAGGGCGGCTCCCTTGCGGAGGTTGTCGCCCACCAGGAACAACGACAAGCCGTTGGGCACAGTCGCGTCCCTGCGCAGCCTTCCGACGAGCGAGACGTCGCCGCCCGTTGCCCGAAGGGGAGTGGGTATGTCGCAGAGCTCGACTCCCGGGGCGGCACGCAGCACCTCTCGAGCGCTCTCGGGACTGATCGGACTTTCGAACTCGAGATTGAGCGCCAGACTGTGCCCCGTAAACACGGGCACCCGCACACAGGTGCACGAAATGAGGAGCTGAGGGAGATCCAGGATCTTCCGGCTCTCATTTCGGAATTTCTGCTCCTCGCTGGTCTCGCCGGTGCCGTCTCCGAGTTCTTGGCCCGCCACCGGAATGACGTTGAAGGCGATGGACGACGGGAACGTCACCGGCACGAGGGAGTTGGCGGCGTTGCCGTCATGTGCGAGAGCGGCAGCTCCTTCGCCGAGGTTTCGGATTTGGTCGTCAAGCTCCGAAGTGCCCGCCAGGCCTGCTCCCGATACCGCCTGGTACGTGGAAGCCACAACACGACGCAGCCCGGCCAGTTCGTGGAGGGGTTTGAGAACAGGCATGGCGACCATGGTCGTGCAATTCGGGTTGGCGACGATCCCCCTGGGTATCGACTCCAAGGCCTCGGGGTTCACCTCGGGAACCACGAGTGGGACGTCCGGGTCCATCCGCCAGGCGGAAGAGTTGTCGATGACTACCGCGCCCGCGGCCGCAACGCGCGGCGCCAGGTCCAGCGAGGCTGCGGCGCCGCAGGAGAACAGCGCGATGTCTATTCCCGTGAAGTCGGCTCCGTTGACGTCCTCGACGACAACGTCGCCATCCCAGCAAAGTGTCCGACCTGCCGACCTGGCACTTGCGAAGAACCGCATCGCGTCGACTGGGAAGTGCCTCTCCGCCAGGATCGACCTCATCACGCCCCCGACTTGTCCCGTGGCGCCGAAGATCCCAACTCGCATGACGAGAGCTTACTGATCGCCCCGGAGTCCCTTGATCGGCCTGCGGTCCTGATGGCGCCGCACCACCACGAGCGGCGCGATCAGCCGCCTAGCTCGAAGGCGTCATGAAGGACTTGTACGGCGTGTTCTGCGAGATCGGACCGCACCAAGCACGAGATGCGAATGGGAGACGTGGAGATCATCTCGATGTTGACGCCGGCATTGGCAAGCGACTCGAACATTGTCGCGGTGACGCCTGGATGGGTGCGCATGCCTGCGCCCACGACAGAGATGGTGGCAACGTCGTCATCGGCCACGACCGAAGCCGCTCCGAGCTGCGGGATCAACTGCTCGGCCACTTCGAGACTGCCCTCGAGGTCGGTGCGGGGAACCGTGAAGGAGATATCGGTCGTGCCGTGGTGCGAGGTGTTCTGGACGATCATGTCGACGTTGATCGCCCGGCCGGCAAGCCCCCTGAACAACGAGGCGGCAATGCCCGGCTGGTCCGGCACGGCGGCGATCGTGACCTTGGCCTCGGTCGTGTCGCTCGTCACCGCGGAGACGATGGGTTGTTCCACTGAAGGATCCTCCTCGCTGACGATGGTGCCAGGCTCCCAGGTGAAGCTCGAGCGCACGTGAAGCGGTATGTGGTGGTTCCGGGCGAACTCGACCGAGCGGAGGGCGAGCACCTTGCCGCCCGTCGCGGAGATCTCAAGCATCTCCTCGAACGAGATTCGAGGTATTCGGCGAGCGCTCGGCACGACGCGGGGATCTGCGGTGAACACCCCGGGCACGTCCGTGTAGATCTCGCAAAGGTCTGCCTTGAGTGCGGCAGCGAGAGCAACCGCGGTCGTGTCGGAGCCTCCGCGCCCGAGCGTCGTGACGTCGCGACTGCTCGACACACCCTGAAAGCCGGCCACGACCGGGACCGTGCCTTCAGCCAGGGACTCCCGGAGCCGGTCGCCTTTGACCTCCACGATCCGCGCGTTTTGGTGCGTCGTGTCGGTGATGATCCCCGCCTGGCTGCCCGTGAAGGATGCGGCCGAAATACCGAGCTCAGCGAGAGCCATGCACAGAAGAGACATCGTGATCCGCTCCCCTGAGGTGAGGAGCATGTCGAGCTCCCGGCCCGGACGCACGCGGCTCACGTCTTCGGCGAGCCGGATGAGGCCGTCAGTGGTCTTGCCCATGGCGCTGACAACCACTACGACGTCCGACCCGGCCCGTCGAGTGCGCGCGACGTGATCGGCCACCGCACGGATGCGATCCGCGTCGCCGACCGAGGTTCCGCCGTACTTCTGAACGACGAGGGCCACAGCCGCAAAACTACAGCCCCGTCGAGAGGTTGCGGGAACGCGTTTTCGAGCCGTTTCCACCGGGCGAGTGCATGGCACCCCGCAGGTTCGGTAGCCTTTCGCTCCGTGCCAACCGACAAGAGGCTCCGGCAGCGGGCCGCCCGTGCTCAAAAGCAAGCCGTCATCGACAAGGGCAGGAAGCGGCGCCGTTACACACGGCGCGGGATCGGAGCGGTGATCTTGGCTGCCATGATCGTTGGGATCGTGCTGCTGGTGAGCGGAGCAGGGTCGAAATCGGCCAAGGGGACGACAACCACCACACCCAAGGGGTCGACAACCACGACCACGTTCGCCACGCCGACGACCCAGCCCTTGACGACCAAGGCGGTGGTCCCCACCTGCCCGCCGGCCACCGGATCGACGATTCGGGTCGTGTGGTTCACCAAAGCGCCACCGATGTGCATCGCCGCCAACTCGGTTTGGGACGCCACCTTCAAGACGAACCTGGGCGACATAGTGGTCGAGATGCCAACCGCGTCATCCCCGGCGGCGGTCAACAACTTCGTGTTTCTTGCCCGTTACCAGTACTTCAACGGCACGTTTTTCCACAGGGTGATCCCCGGCTTCGTCGTCCAAGGCGGCGACCCTACCGGCACCGGCAGCGGGGGCCCCCACGGCCTCCCGGGCTACAGCTTCACGGGCAACACCCCCCCGGCGACCTGCAAGACCAAGCCGGCGCAGCCGTCGTGTTACAAGCCGTACGACCTGGCACTGGCCAACTCCTCGGGTCCCTCCACCGACGGTAGCCAGTTCTTTTTCGTGTTGCCGGGTGGTCAGACGACTCTCAACGGTGAGCCCAACTACACGATCTTCGGCAGCGTCGTTCAGGGCATGAGCGTCGTCGCCAAGATCGGGGCGGACGGCTCGAGCTCTGGCACACCTGCGGTGAAGGTTTATCTCCTCAGCGTCACTGTCACGCAGATCTCCGGCTGAGCCCGGAAACATCCCGACGAGAAGAAGGCGAGTCCTCATGCCCAGTGAATGCCCTCCAGCCGACGGGTCTGCACCAAAGACGCAGCACTTCGACGGGCCACCGCCGATGTGCATCGACCTGTCCAAGCGGTACACCGCCGAGATGGTGACCTCGAAAGGCACGATGGTGTTCTCCCTTGACGCGGTGAGCGCTCCGAGGACCGTGAACAATTTCGTGTTCCTGGCCCGTTACCACTACTTCGACGGGATCGTCTTCCACCGCGTCATACCCGGCTTCGTGCTGCAAGGCGGCGACCCGAAGGGCACCGGCACGGGCGGACCCGGGTACCGGTTTGAAGACGAACTGCCCCAGGCCGGCCGTTACGAGCTTGGTTCGCTGGCCATGGCAAACGCAGGCCCGGACACCAACGGCAGTCAGTTCTTCGTCATCTCGGGCCCGGACGGCATGCGTCTCCCGCCGCTCTACTCGCTGTTCGGTCAGATCGTCTCCGGCAAGGACGTGGTGGCGACGATCGACTCGATCGGCACCAAGTCCGGCGCGCCGAAGGAGAAGGTCGTGATCGAGTCGATCACGATCACAGAGCTCGACTGACACCCTTTTCGGCGCGAAGGCGCCGGAGTGTCCCAGCTACCGGGGCAGAACCGCGAGGCCGGTCTTGACACCGTCGAGGTAGACCGTGACCTCACCCTCGCCCGCTGACCGCCACGAACCGTCGCGGTCCCTGATGAGCGCTGTGCGCTCCGGGATGCCGGCGATCGGGAGCCCCGGTTGGGCAAGCTCGAGCGTTCGCCAGAAGTGATGCGACGTGCCCGAGTCATGGTGCGGCAGCACAGCTAGCTCTTCGACGAGCCCCAGCCCGACCATGAACGCTCCTCCCCGCGGATCGACCATAGGGTCGGCGAGAACCATCGCCCCGGCAGATGACCCGGCGACCGTGGCGCCGTGGCGCCACGCCTTCGCCAAGGCGTCAAACACCAGCGATCCCTTGAGCACAGACAAGAGATGGAGCGGCGACCCGCCGGAGAGATATATGAAGCGCGCCTCGCTCACTACGGTCGCGTGGCGCGCGTCATTGGCATCGGCGTGGCCAAGCACCATGAGCCCGCGCACCCGGGCTCCCAGGGCCGAGAACCAACTTTCCGCGTTGGCTACGGCGCGCTCGGGATGTTCGTAGGCGGCCGCGGTAGGCAGGATCAGCACTTCGTCGCAGCCGGAGCGCTCCAATAGCTCCCCGTCGAAGTCTGCGCCCGCCCGCCACTCCCCGCCGCCGACAAGCGCGAGCAGCCCGGTCGCCGGTTCCGCGACTTCGTTTCTCGTGCGGCTCCTCGGAGTCTGATCGGTCACGGGGCGGGAACCTACACCCTGCCGGGCGGAATGTATCTCGTGGGCGTGACGCGCCCCGACTCGCTCTCCAGCACCCAGATCGATCCTTTCTTCACGTCGAGTTGACCGTCCTGGGCGGCCCCGTCCCCCGAGAGCAGCTCGAGGATCGCCCAGATGACGTCGCCATGGCTGCACGCCACAACCGATTCGCGTTCTGCCGCCAGGTCTTTCAACCGTTGGACGGCTTGCGCCGCGTCGGATCCCTCGGCCAGGAAGCCGGCGGTCGTCACGGGAAGTCCGGAGGCACTCGCAAGGGGTTCGAGCGTCGTCAGGCATCGTTTGGCGGCACTCGAGAGGAGCAATCTCGGCGCCGGCTCCAGCCGCGGCGCCACCGAGTCGGACCGGACGCCTCGAAGTTCTCCTACGTCGAAGCGCGAGACGATCGCCACGGCCTCCTTGGTCCCGCGGGCGGTGAGGGGCCGGTCGTCGTCGTTTCCCGTCCAGCCGTCGCGCGCTTGGGCATGGCAATGGCGAACCAGGTAGATCGCGCTCGGGCTCATTGTCGCGGCGTCACCTTTGTCGAAAAGCACTTCTGCCTGCTAGGGGCTCGGCCCGACCGGTCGTCAATGGACCGCGCGCAGCCCTACGGCTGCGCCGACGCCGAAGGTGATCGCGCCCGCAGCGGCGCAGAACGCCAGTTGACGCAGCGCCGACCACCACCAGGAACGCCCTGTGAAGAGCGAAAGCGCCGACCCCACGATCAAGGCCGCTACTGCGGCGATGGCGATCGAGGCAAAGACAGCGTGCGCCCCGGATCCGGCGAGGAAGGGGATGAGAGGCAATGAGGCGCCCACGCTGAAAGTGACGAACGAGGCCAGCGCGGCCTGAAACGGCCTTCCGAGCGAGCCGGGATGGATGCCGAGTTCCTCCCGGGCGTGTGTTTCGAGCGCGATTTGGGGGTCGACCATCATCTGCGCGGCGACCTGGGTGGCGAGCTCGGTGGACAAGCCTCGACGCTTGTAGATGTCCACCAGCTCCTGCAGCTCCTCGTTCGGAGAACGGTGGAGCTCGACGCGCTCCCGCTCGAGCTCGCGCTCGAACAATTCGGTTTGGGCGCGCATTGAGATGTACTCACCGGCTGCCATCGAGAACGCCCCGCCGAGCAGTCCCGCCAGGCCTGCGAGCCGCACGACGCCGGCGGGAGGGCTCGCACCCGAGAGACCGAGGATCAGGGAGATGTTGGTGACCAGCCCGTCGCTGACTCCGAACACGGCTGCGCGGGCACCGCCGCCGCGGACATCGCGGTGGTGATGCTCGCGGGTGGAAACCTCAGGTATCTCCTCGGCCTTGGGACGGGAACGAAGGAGTGTGGTCAGCCGGATGTAGGCGCGGCCTCGTTGCTGCCCCCCGGATCGAGGAGGCTCAGGCAGAGCATCAGCGGGTCGAGCCACCACTCCAGTTTGGAACAGCCGCGGGCTCGCTGCAGCACCAATGCCGCGCCGGCCAAACAAGGCTGCAGCGCGTTCGTGACCTCGCGTCCCGGATATCGCCAAAAGAAGGGCGGAATTGCCCTAGTTCCCGCGCCAGTCGTCGAGCGGTCGACGCCTAAGCTCGAGACACCTCTATGAATCGGTCGGCAGCTGAAACTCGCGTCACGGGTCTTCACCGTGACCGTCGCGATGCCCGCCGGTTCGGCTCGCGTTTGTGTTGAGCGGTAGATAGCGGCAGAACGCTCAATGGACGTCCTCGATGTCATTCTGGCAATCATCGTTGTCGCGGCCGCGGCTCGCGGATTCCGCAGGGGAGCGACGATCCAGGTCCTGTCCTACGCGGGGATCTTCGCGGGTCTGACCCTAGGCGTGGTGCTCGTTCTCGCCATCTGCCCCCACGTGAGTGGCGAGCACGCAAAAATGATTGTTGCGCTGCTGTTGCTGCTCGTGCCGGCCGTGCTGCTGGCGGCTGGAGGGCGCCGTTTAGGGACCGAGTTGGGGCGCCGGTTGCGCAGAGCCCGGTTCGGCGCCATCGACGCCGTGGCCGGGGCGGGCGTTGCCGCCGCCGGCACTCTCATCGTTATCTGGGCCTTGTCGTCGATCCTGGTGAACAGCCAGTACGGGCTGGTGGCCAGGCAGATCTACAACTCGCGCATCGTCCGGACCGTGAGTGCGGTCATGCCGCCGATACCCTCGGCAATAGCGCCCGTGGAGCATTTCCTGAGCGACGCGGACCTTCCGCTCGTGGCCGACGGTTTCGTTCAGCTCGCTGGGCCAGTCCCCTATCCCACTGCGATGCAGGTCCGCGCGGGTGCAGCGGTCGCCATACCCTCCATGGTCAAGGTCGTGGCGGTGGGCTGCAACGAGATTCAGGAGGGATCGGGCTTCTCGGTCGGGCGGGACCTGTTCGTCACGAACGCCCACGTGGTGGCGGGCACGCACTCGATCAGAGTCGAGGTGGCCGGCCTGTTCTACGTCGCCCGACCCGTGCTGTTCGACCCGGAGTTCGACCTCGCCATTCTGCGCGTGCCGGGGGTCTCGGCGAAGGCGCTGACCCTCGACTCCGGCTACGTGGGACGCGGCACGGAGGCGGTCGTCGTGGGCTACCCGGGAGGGGGGCTACTGGCCTTTGACCCTGCGGCTATACGAGCGGAGATCCTCGCGGAGGGTCTCGACATATATGGGCAACATGCTGCGGCGCGCGCCGTCTACGTCGTGCAGGGCCTCGTGCGACCGGGCAACTCCGGTGGTCCGCTGATCGAGCCGAACGGGCTTGTCGTCGGGGTCGTGTTCTCGCGCTCGCCGATCGATCCCCAGATCGGCTATGCGCTCGCGTCTCCCGGAGTCGACGCCCGCGTGCTCACTGCTGAGGCGTTGCCGACGTCGACGGTCGTAGGGACTGGAGCGTGCATATCGGACTGAGCTGGAGCGCGGTGGCGCCGGGACGGCAGCGGCGCGCGTTCGCCGCCGGAGCCGCGGCTTACACGGAGTGGTCAGGGCAGTCCCAGCGTGCCGGGCATTTTAGGGACACCGGTGAGGGAGTGTCCCGCGACGCCCGGCACGCCCGAGACCACGATTTCAGCCTACGACCGACCCCGGTCAGGCCATAGAGCCGAAGGTCCCATATTCGGACGGACGCAGGCTCGCGGCGCCTGGCGACCTCAGCGCGGCGGGCGCACCGACACATCCTCTTCGCCGAGGGCCTCGAGCTCGTCACGGTCGCTTGGTAGTTCGGGTCGGAAGAGTTGCTGGGCAATGAGGGTCGGCACGAGCGCCGACAACAGCACGACGGTCACGAGCTCGGTGTACTGCGCCTTGTTGACGAGATGGTGAGTCAACCCGAAGAGCGCCGCGATCGACCCGAAGGTCAGTCCCGTTGCCATGAGCAGCGTCATGTACGTCCGTTCGCGCGACGGGATCCGCAATAGCGAGGCGGTCGGCCAGACCCCAACCAGTTTGGTGACGATCTTCACGCCGAACAGCATCGCAATGACCCCAGCGCCCGAGAGAAGTGCAGGAGCTGAGATGAGGAGCCCTGCGTGCAGGAAGAAGAACGGAGTGAGGAACGAGAAGGCAATGGAGCGAATCCGGTCCACGAGCACTTTGTCGTGCATGAAGACGCCGGCGACGACCAAGCCGGCCATGTAAGCCGGCAGAACCGCCTCGCTTCCGGCCGCGGTGGCGAGTCCACCGAGCGCGAACAGCACGACCAGAATGAACTTCACCTCGGGTTCGCTCACGCGATGCCCAAAGTGGCTGATCACAAGGCGCGTCGCCCGCGGGAGCACCAGGAGGGCAGTCGCCGTCACGGCCACGAACACGAGCAAGAGCCACCCGTAGGTGGCGAACAGTCCGCCGAGTGCGAGCACGGTGCCGAGATCGGTCACGAAGCAGGCGGCCAAGATGAGCTTGCCGAGATCCTGCCTGCTCAGACCGGTCTCGATCATCACCGCGTACACCACCGCGACTGAGGTGGTGCTCAGCGCGATGCCTCCGATCTCGGCGCCGTGCAGAGGCCAGCCGAGGACGAACCTGCAGAACCCGAAGGCGCCGAGGAAGGGCAAGGCAAAAGAGACGGCGCCTATCGCCAGGCTCGCTTTCCAGTGCTTTCGAAGCGAGACGGGATCGATCTCCGCCCCCGCGAGAAACGTCAGCATGAGCGACCCGGCACCTGCCAGGAACGTCGTGATGTCGGTCTGCTGGATATGTTCCCTGAGGCCAGGGATGTTGCCGAGCACGGCTCCGACGAGAATCTCGACGAGGGCGACCGACAGGCCGAGCCTGACGCTGATCAAAGACGCGAGAAGCGCCATGCCGATCCAGATGGCGAAAACGTAATAGGCGTTCATCAGCACCCCTTGCTAGGCCGGCAGGGGTGAGTGCGCGCCCTACCAGCGTCCGTCGCAGCTGGTAGAAGCCATCAGCCGAAGTGTCATCCGACGGTTCAAGGAGCGGGCCTCATCGCGCCTGCCAGGGATTGTAGCCAGCCGCACTTCGCTCCTCGATCGCCCTCAGCCGCCCGGGAAGCGGCGGCTGAACGCCGGCGGGCTATTTTCCCGGCCGCCCTAGTCGGGCGCCGCGTCCGTCTGCTTGGGAGCCGTCCTCGCCAGCGGGACAACATGCGACGCAGGGATCGTGCCAAGCCGTCCGGCTTCGAAGTCCTCGTACGCCTCGCGAAGCTCAGTCTTGGAGTTCATGACGAACGGCCCGTACATGGCGACAGGCTCGCGGATCGGTTCGCCGCCGAGGAGGAGCAGCTCGAGTGCCGCCGTGCGGGAGTGCTGCTTCGTGGATGCCTCGAGGGTGAAGACGTCTCCAGGCCCGAGAACGGTCAGTTGACCGGCTTTGATCGGTCGCCGCTCTCTGCCTACGAGCCCATCACCGGCGAGCACGTACACCAAGGCGTTGAAGTGCTTGGGCCAGGGCACGACCACCTGTGCGCCGGGAGCGAGGGTCGCGTGAACCATCGCCATGGGAGTGTGCGTGGAGCCGGGGCCACGGTGGCCGTCTATCTCTCCGGCGATGACTCGCAACACGGCGCCACCGTCGGGAGAGGACAGAACTTCGACCGCGCCGCTGTCGAGGTCCTGGTACCGCGGATCCACCCATTTCTCGGCGCGCGGCAGGTTGACCCAAAGTTGCAGGCCGTGGAACCAGCCGCCGGAGGCGACGAGATCCTCAGGCGGGGCCTCGATGTGGAGTATCCCCTTGCCGGCGGTCATCCACTGTGTGCCCCCGTCGTGGATGACCCCACCGCCCCCTGTCGAGTCTTGGTGTTGCATCACACCGTCGATCATGTAGGTGACGGTCTCGAAGCCGCGATGCGGGTGCCAAGGCGTGCCCTTCGGCTCGCCCGGTGCGTATTCGACGTCGCCCATCTGGTCGAGGTGGACGAAGGGGTCCAGCTCAACTAGATCGACTCCGGCGAAGGCCCTGTGGACGGGGAACCCCTCGCCCTCGAGTCCCCGCGGCGCGGTCGTCACGGATCTCACGGGTCGTTGCACGGCCGTCGCTGCAGGCACCGAGAGGTGCGCTAGTGCACTCGTATCCTCGATCGTGACTGCAGGCAACGCTCGCCCCTCTCTCGTTTATGACCTATCTACGAGAAGCTATCGGCGACGGGGCCGGCGTCCTGCCAAGGCGGCAGTGGGGCATCGCTGCGGCCGTGCCCAGGTCCCGCCCAGCGATGGGAGCGCCGTTGCCGGCCTGAATAAGAGTGATTATCATTCTGTTTACGACGAAGGTATGAAGCGACGGGCCACGAGAGGGGGGATTTCATGGCGAGTCAAGTCCTCGGGGTTCGCAACCGGGCGAAGGCGGTGAGCGCGTGTGTCTGCATGGCCCTGCTGTGTTGCGCCTGCTCGACCGCGGCCGGTGCACACCGCAATGGGGTTGTGATCGCGGTCGGGGCTGAGAACGAGTACGCCGACGTTATCGCCCAGATCGGCGGTAGGTACGTGCAGGTGAGTTCGATCCTGAATGATCCCAACACTGATCCCCACACTTTCGAGGCGAGCCCGTCGGTAGCCGAGGTCGTGAGCGCCGCGCGGCTGATCGTCCAGAACGGTGCCAACTACGACGGCTTCATGAACACCATCGAGGCTGCCGCGCCGAACCCGGCGCGCAAGGTCATCGACGTGCAGGAGCTGCTCGGGCTTCCGGCCAGCACCGCGAACCCGCACTTGTGGTACGACCCGCGCACGATGCCGCTCGTAGCCAAGACGGTTGCCGGCGACCTGTCTCTCCTCGAGCCGGAGCACGCCGCCTACTTCGCGCACAACCTCGCGGTGTTCGACTCCTCCCTCGAGCCCTGGCTCAGGGCGATCGCCCAATTCCGCGCCCGTTTCCCGCGCACCTCGGTGGCGACCACAGAGCCCGTCGCGGATTACATGCTGCAGGCCGCCGGGACCGAGAACGAGACCCCTTTCCCGCTCCAGGCGGACATCATGAACGGCGTCGACCCGGCTCCGGAGGACATCACATTCCAGGACAGCCTGTTCACCGAGCACAAGGTGAAGGTGTTCTTGTACAACGAGCAGGTGACCGACTCGATCACCCAGTCGTTCCTCGGGCTTGCCAAGGCTGACGGGATACCGGTCGTCGGCGTCTACGAGACGATGCCGACTCCCGGCTACGACTATCAGTCCTGGATGTTGGCCGAGGTTCGGGCACTCGAGAACGCCGTGGCCCACGGGACCTCGACGGAGCACCTGTGATGGAAGCGTTCCAACCCGCCGGCCCCGCGGAGCCGGTGCTCACCCTGGAAGGCGTCACGCTTTGGCTTTCGGGGCGGGAGATACTCCACGACGTCGGCTTCAGCCTTGGCGCCGGAGAGCTCACCGGGCTCATCGGCTCGAACGGAGCGGGCAAGACGACCATCTTCCGGGTGATCCTCGGCCTCGAGACGCCTTCCGAGGGAAGGGTGCTCTTCGGCGGTCGCCCGCGCCCGCGCCGGAACCGGTCCGTCGGCTACGTCCCCCAGAGCATCAGCATGGACCCGGACATACCGTTGCGGGCACGCGACCTGGTCGCTCTCGGCATCGACGGTGAGCGGCTCGGGATCCCGCTCCCGTCGCGGAGTCGCCGGAAGGTGGTCGACGAGATGCTCGACGCCGTCGACGCAAGGTCCTTCGCCGACACCAGGGTCGGCAAGCTCTCCGGAGGCGAGCTCCAGCGGGCCATGATCGCTCATGCGCTCATCAGCAAGCCGAGGCTCCTGCTCTTGGACGAGCCGCTAGCGAACCTGGACATCCGCAGCGAGCAGGAGGTCGTCCGGTTGCTTGCCAAGATCGCGAGGGAGCAGCAGATCGCGGTCCTCATCTCCGCGCACGAGATGAACCCCCTGCTTCCTGTGATGGATCGCGTCGTGTACGTGGCGTCGGGCCGCGCGGCGAGCGGATCGACCGACGAGGTAGTCCGCGAGGAGGTCCTGAGCAAGCTTTACGGACACCACGTGGATGTGCTCCACCTCGAGGGCCGAATACTGGTTGTCGCAGGGAAGGACGAAGCTCATCACCTCGAGCCGGATACGACACGAGCGGTCGCCCCTCGCGGGCTCGGGTGAGGACGGGGGGAGCCATCTTCGCCGCGATCTTCGAGCCCGGGTTCTTCACAAGCGGTCCGGTCGCCGTCGCCGCGGTGGTGGGCGGCGTGGTGGCCTTGGTGTCCGCGGTGGTCGGGGTCTTCACGGTCATTCGCGGCCAATCGTTCGCCGGCCATGCCTTGGGGGACTTGGGCACCACAGGCGGGTCGGGCGCTTTCCTCGCCGGCGCCAACCCGCTCTGGGGGTTCGTCACCTTCGCCGTCGCCGGAGCCGGAGCCATGGAGCTGTTCGGCATAAGAAAGCCGCGCGGGAGGGACATGGCGACCGGCGTCGTGTTGGGGGCCGGCCTCGGTCTTGCAGCTCTGTTCCTGTACCTGGGGACGACTGAGCGCAACACCAGTGGAGCGACGATCACGATCCTGTTCGGCTCCATTTTCGTAATCCGCGCGTCGATGATCCCGGTTTTCGTGGCCTTAGGCCTCGTGGTGCTGGCCATCGTCGGGGCGTTCTACCGTCCACTTCTCTTGAGCACGGTCAGCCCGGACGTTGCCTCCGCACGAGGTGTGCCAGTGCGCACGGTGGGCGTGTTGTACCTGTTCGCCATGGCCTTGGCGGTGGCGCTCTCCTGTGTGACCATCGGCGCGATCTTGAGCACCGCCTTGTTGATCGGCCCTGCGGCGGCGTCGCTGCGGGTGACGAAGCGACCCGGCTGGGCCATCGTCTGGGCGGCCGTCATCGGAGTCGCGGCGACGTGGCTGAGCATCCTCCTCGCCTACGACAGCTACTACTGGCCGCCGGCCGGACGAGGCTGGCCGGTGAGCTTCTTCGTGGTGGCATTGGTCCTTCTCGCGTATCTGTTGGCGGATCTCTTGAGTCAGTGGATGGCCGGACACGCCGGAGCGCGTGGCGATCCGGTCGGGACAGACCTGGGCAGCCCAGTTGGCGAAGCTGGCAGGACGCCGGCACTGGGAGCACGGTGATGTTCTCGGGCTTCATGACAAATGCCTGGATCGTCGCGACGATGGTCGCCATCGTCGCCGGCGTTGTGGGCTACTTCACTGTGTTGCGGGGCTCGGCGTTCGTGGCGCACGCCGTTCCCCAGGCCGGTTTCGCCGGCGCCGCGGGCGCGGCGTTGCTCGGGATCAGCATCTTCGCGGGGCTGGGAGCATTCGCCGTGATCAGCGCAATCGCTATTTGCCTGCTGGGAAAGCGGGGCCGTCATGACGCGATGACGGCGCTCACGCTCGTGTTCATGCTCGGCCTCGGGGCGCTTTTCCTCAGCTGGAGCCAGGAGTACGCGGCCGGGATGTTCTCTCTTCTGTTCGGCGAGGTGCTCGGAGTGAGCAACAACCAGGTGCTGGGCACCGCCGTGTTCGGCGTGGTCTGCATCGCCGCGATAGCGATCTTGTACCGCCCGCTCCTGCTCAGCTCGGTCGCGCCACCGGTGGCAGAGGCGCGGGGAATCCCTGGCCGCCGGATGGAGATGTGTTTCCTCATTGTCGTGGCGGTGGCGACAACGATGTCGGTGCCCGTCGTAGGCGCCCTGCTGATGTTCAGCCTGATGATCGGCGCCCCGGGAGCCGCCTGTTTGCTTACCGACAAGCCGGTGGCGGCGCTTGGCCTCTCGGTCGCCATCTCGATGGTCATCGTCTGGATCGCCATCGCGGCGTCGTACTTGACCGACTGGCCCGTCGGGTTCTTCGTGGGCACGCTCGCCGCAGTGTTCTTCGTGGCCGCCCGCGCCTGGGCCGTCGTGCGTCAGTCCAGAGTCGGGACGGCGGACTGGACCGCGTGTCGCGCCACCAGGCATGCGCCGCTGGGGGCGGGCACCGAGATGAGCACGGAGCCGGCCTAATGTCTTCGCCCGTGGGGCTCTCTCGCTCCGTCCACGAGGACGTCAGCCTGCGGCTTGCCGGTGTGGATCAGCGCTACACGCGTCTCAGGCGGGTCATGGTCGAGACCTTGGCCGCCGCCGGTCGCCCTCTCACCGTCCCCGAACTGGTCGCCTCGGCACCCGGCCTCCCCCAGAGCAGCGCTTACAGGAACATGACGGCGCTCATCGATGTCGGGGTCGTCCGCAAGGTCGCCGGTGCTGACGACCATGGCCGGTTCGAGCTCGCGGAGGAGCTGTCAGGGCACCACCACCATTTCGTATGTGCGACGTGCGGAAAGGTGGAAGACGTTCACCCCTCACCCATGCTGGAGCGGGCACTCGACGAGGCTGCCAGAGCCGTGGCCGACGAGCAGGGCTACGCCGTCGTCGAGCACCAGCTCGACATGTTGGGTCTCTGCCCGGAGTGTCGCACCTGACCCGGGCGCAATACCGGCGGCGGGCGCGTCGAGGCTGTGGTCGTGGGATCACCACGCCGGTGCGCGCAGCGCAACAGGAGAGCAAGGCGTAGCCGTCGCCTGGCGACGTCGGCGCGTTGACGGGGAACCGGTGGTCCGGTCGCTGCCGGCGGTCAGGGAAGAAGCCGGACGCGGGAATCGGTGTGGCGCCGAGGCGCGCCTCAACCCCCGGACCACCCGCGGACACCGTCGTAGTCCTCAGCGGCCATTTCGAGTCGATCCAGGTCGAAGCGCTGTGAGTACAAGCCGCCCGAGCTGAGCCTCACGGTGGTCGTGAGCGAGCTTCGCCACAGCAACGGCGCCAGGCTCGCCGTCAATACGTAAGGACCGAGAATCTGCGCCGCGAGAGCGAGCTCGGTGCCGGAGGTGCCGTCGCGTGTACCCGACTGAGAGCTCCGGCCTTGTGGACAAGCACGCTGATGCCGCCGTGACGCTCGGTAAAGTCCGCCCCCGGCGCCGCGGCAGCTGCAAGATCGCCCAGGTCGACCAAGTGCAGGTGGGCAGGCCCGGGCCCGGCCGCCGCCGGGCGCGCTCGCGCTCCTCCGCGGGTTCAGGACGCTGAACGGGGATCTGGGACGAGCTTGAAGACAGGATGTCTGGGCGCTTCCTCGACAAAGCGCCGTACTGGGTCCTCGCTCGTCACGTCGAAGAAGGGGGCCGTCACGCGCACGTCACGGAGGTAACGCTGCAAGATAGGGCCCGAACTCTCAGGGTCGAGCTCCTCCGCCTGAAGCCTCTCGGTCTTGGCGCCACGCCGAAGCGTAACTTCGGGCAGGGCGCGCACATTTTTTACCCAAGCCACCTCGCCATACGGCGACACCAGCCACCGTCCCTCTTCGTTCTCGACGAGGATCACGGGCGTCGTCCTCGGCTGGTGAGTTCGTCGCCCGGTCGTTGTGAGGAGGTATGTCGACTTGGCTCCGAGGCCGAAACGGAGCATTGTCGCCACGCCTGAGTTGACGGCCCGCCGGGCGGGTCCGAGGTGGTACGCCTTGGCCATGGCGTCATTATGGTCCCGCTGAACTCGGCAAGCCTCGCCTCGCCACGTTCCGGTTCGGCTTCCTCGGACTCGCAGACCGACGCGTTTTGTGGGTCCCGAGCAGTGGCGGAGAAAGTGGGCGCCGGTCAGTCGGGAAGTGTCGGAGGCTCGAAGAGAGAGTCGTCGTCCAGCAGCGAGTTCGCCACGAGAGACTCACGCGCGTGCAGACGCGCGATGGAACGAAACATCGCCTCGTCCCGCGGCGACGCGAAGGCTCGTCTCGGGACGAACTCGGCCGCGATCAGCCGGGTGCGGCCGAAGAGGTACCACCCGTCACGCTCGGAAACGCACTTGTAGCGCTCCCAGGTCTCCGAGTGGGCGGTGCCCTTGGTGCGTGTCGTGACGCCCTCGCCGCTGAAGACGACACGTCTGGGGTCCTGGATGCCCGGCGTGTTCTCCCACAGTCTTCTCGGGATAGTTCGCACGGCCACCATGCTGTAGCCGATGTAGACGACGCCCGCCGCGCAAAGTAACCAGCCGGCCGGCTTGCCGAGGACGACGAGCAAGATCCCCGATCCGAAGAACCCAACGGCGCCGAGCACCATGCACAGGGCGAAGGTCCGGAGGAAGCCGTATCTCCTAAGCGCCGTCGCGCGCTCGGCCTCATCCCAGGTGAACTCGGCGACCGCTTGATCCACGACGTCCTCCTGTCGAGCCCTGACGAAGGCAATTTACCAGGGAATACTTGGCAGCCGTCAGCCTCGGGTCCCGCTGGTTAGGTCCGTCGCGGACTCACCGGGAGCGAGCAGACCCGCACGCTCTTCCGGGCGCCGTCGCTCCGGTGCTTCGCGGGCGTGGTCGTGTCGACGCGTCGCCATGGCAAGACTCCTCCGGCCGGCACGCGTTATTTGCACTTGGTGATCAGTTCTGATATAACATGACAGAAATGACCTTACCGTCAACTTTGGAATAGAACACGGAGTTGAGCATCATGGAAGACAGCGGCACATCTGCGGCCACGCCGAGACAAAGCGGGCGCTCCGCGAACCAACAAATCCCTGCTGACCAGGTCGTGGCTCCGTCACAGACTGAAAAGCAAGGCAGCGGCGCTCCCGGCTCTTCGGGTGCGCAGCGACGATCGGAGCGCGATCGGCCGGCCACGACTCCACCTTGGCGCGTCGAGGGCGTACCGACACAGGACAAGACCGGCCGACGTCGTCACCGAGGCTGGTCACGGTTCTGGTTGGCCATGGGGATCCTCTTGCTCGTCAACTGGGTCTTGTCATCCCTGTTGGTCGGGCTGCAGACGCGTACGACCGTGTCCTACAGCTTTTTCCTTTCACAGGTGAGCGCGGGCAACGTCCAGACGGTGACCTCGACGGCCAACACGATCCAAGGCACATTCAGGCACGAGGTCGCTTATCCGCCGCGGACGGCGCAGCCTGCTGAGGTGTCGGAGTTCACAACGGAGCGGCCGACCTTCGCCAACGACCAACTGCTCCAGAAGCTGCTGGCTACCGGAGCGACGGTGAACGCCCAACCTCCGAATCAGGGTCCCTCCATCTGGGTGGATCTCCTGCTTTGGTTCGGTCCGGCCTTGCTGATGAGCGGATTGCTCGCCCTGTTGTGGCGCAGCGGGCGCATGAGCGGTCTTACGGGCATGGGCGGCATGGGCAAGTCCAAGGCCAAGCGCTACGACTCCTCGGTCGTGAACAGGACGACCTTCGCCGACGTTGCAGGCATCGACGACGTCAAGAACGAGGTGATGGAAATCGTGGACTTCCTCCGAGATCCGAGGCGATATGAGCAGATGGGGGCCAGGATTCCTCACGGGGTGCTGCTGTGCGGCCAGCCCGGTACGGGAAAGACCCTGCTTGCTCGGGCGGTGGCGGGCGAGGCGAACGTGCCTTTCTTCGCCATTTCTGCTTCGGAGTTCATCGAGATGATCGTCGGCGTCGGCGCCAGCCGGGTGCGTGATCTGTTCGATCAGGCCAAGCAAGTCGCGCCGTCCATCATCTTCATCGACGAACTGGACGCCATCGGCCGGGCACGGGGCGGCTCCGGGTCGATGGGGGGCTTCGACGAGCGGGAACAGACGCTCAACCAGATCCTCACGGAGATGGACGGCTTCACCGGCAACGAGGGCGTCGTCGTGCTGGCGGCGACCAACCGTCCCGAGATTCTCGACGCGGCCCTGCTCCGGCCTGGCCGCTTCGACCGGCGTGTATCGGTCTCCCCACCGGACCAGCGCGGGCGGCGACAGATACTCGAAGTGCACACGCGGGGCGTTCCCCTGGCGCGCGACGTCAATCTCGACACCCTTTCCTCCTCGACCTCAGGCATGGTCGGCGCAGACCTGAAGAATCTCGTCAACGAGGCGGCGTTGCTGGCAGTTCACCGCGGCCACGACCGAGTGACGATGGCCGATTGCAACGACTCATTGGAGAAGATCTACCTCGGCACTGTGCGCGGAATCGTGCTCCCGCGGGAGGAACAGGAACGTACCGCCTTCCACGAGTCCGGGCATGCCCTGCTCGGCATGCTCACACCGGGAGCTGACCCGGTCCGGAAGATCTCGATAATTCCGAGGGGTCAGGCACTTGGGGTGACCTTCCAGGCGCCGGCGACGGACCGGTACGGCTACTCCGCCAAGTACCTTCGCGGCCGGATCACCGGTGCCCTCGGCGGACGGGCGGCCGAAGAGATCGTTTACGGCGACGTGACCACGGGCGCCGAGAGCGACCTGCAACATGCCAGCGCGATAGCTCGACAGATGGTGGGACGGTGGGGAATGTCATCGGCCATAGGTCCCGTCTCGGTGCTCCCGCCCGAAGGGCAGGAGTCCCCTCTAGGGCTGGACAACGTGGCACCCGCGACCAAAGAACTGGTCGACACCGAGGTGCGACGGATCATTGACGAGTGCTACGAGCAGGCACTGTCGACGCTTCGCGGTAACCGGGAGCACCTCGACGGCCTCGCCCACACCCTGCTGGAGCGCGAGACGCTCGACGAGGCGGAGGCTTACGCCGCGGCAGGCGTCGGCCACGACACCGCCACCGGCGCGTCGGGCCGCTGATCCAACAATGGGCACGCTCGCGTCGACGGTGAGGCGGCGCCAGCCGGCGCGCGTGCCCCGAGAAGGCCCCGTTGAGGCTCTCGGATAGAGTCTGTTATCTATTGTCAATTCTGATCGAATATCTCAACAGAAGCGTGCGCCGTGGAACCGTGTGAGCGACTACCGACGCGGGAAATGGCGAACGTGGAGAAGGAGCAGTGATGGAACAGGCAGCTTCGGCACCTGATACGCCCAAGGCTTCTCGGCTGGACAGGCGCAAGGCCCGCACCCGGCAGGCTCTTATCGACGCGGCAATTCGGCTCATGGCAGAGGGGCGCGGCGAGCGGGCGAGCATCCAGGAGATCACGGAGGAGGCCGACATCGGTTTCGGGTCCTTCTACAACCATTTTGAGAGCAAGGAGCAGCTGTTCCGCGTCGCGACGCAGGAGGTGATGGACCACTGGGGCGAACTGCTGGACTCGGCTCATGCGGGCATCACCGACCCGGCCGTGAGGCTTGCCGTAGGCGTGCGCCTGTCGGGGCGCCTCGCATGGACACATCCGGCCATAGCGGGATTCCTAGTCGGTGTCGGCCTGGACGGGGTCTATGTCGCCAGTGGTCTCACGTCGCGCGGATTCCGGGACATCCAGGCCGGACAGAAGACGGGCCGGTTCACCGTCCGGGATGCCGAGGTTGCGATGAGTGCCATTGAGGGCGGCATGATCGGACTCCTGCGGGTACACGGACGCGCCGGCGGCGATATCGACGAGAGTTCGGTTGACGAGCTCGCCGAGGGGGCGCTGCGGCTCCTCGGCGTTCCGGCACGCGAAGCGGCTCGCATAGTCGCGCGGCCGCTTCCGTCCACGGCCGCTGTGTGACGGACGAGATGATGGCGCCGAGCACGCGTTTTTCTCTCCAGGCACGCTGGTCGAGTGGTGTCCTTGGCGCCCACAGACAAGAAGTGATTGTTCGCTATGTACCTCCTCGATAAGCGCTCAGACCTTGGTTGGCAGGCCGCGGACCCGGTACGCCGGCCGGTGCTGTTCGTCAACCCGCGATCGGGCGACGGAAAGGCCGCCCGCGTCCGAATCGCTGAGCGGGCTCGCGAGATGGCGATCGAAGTCGTCACGTTCCATGACGGACAGAACCTGGCAGCGGCGGCCAGTGGGGCCGTGGCTGCCGGCGCAGACGTGCTCGGAGTGGCCGGGGGCGACGGCTCCTTGGCCCCCGTGGCGGCGGCAGCGGCTGCGCACAACGTGCCGTTCGTGTGCGTTCCGAGCGGTACCCGCAACCATTTCGCGCGTGACCTTGGCATTGACCCTCGCGACCCGATCGGTGCCCTCGATGCTTTCACCGACGGAGTCGAGCGACTCATCGACATGGGAGAGGTGAACGGTCGAAGATTCCTGAACAACGTTTCGCTCGGGATTTATGGGGACGCTGTTCGCCGGCCCGAATATCGCGACGCCAAGGCACGCACGCTCTGGGACACCGCGGATGAGGTGCTGGGGCCGAGCGGGCGCGCCCCTGATCTGCGTCTGGTCGACGACCTCGGGTGTCAGCACCGCCATCCCGCCGTGTTGCTTGTGTCGAACAATCCCTACGCGCTTCGCGGGCCCCTGATTAGTGGTCGTCGCCCGGCGCTCGATAGCGGCCAACTCGGAGTGATCCTTCTCAAGACACCCAACACCAGCCCGCGCTTCCCCGGCAGAGAATGGACCACGCCACGACTTGAGGTCGAGGCGCCCGGACCGGTACACGCCGGGATTGACGGTGAAGCCGTGGAGCTCGATCCACCGCTGAGATTCGCGTCGCGGCCCGCGCAGTTGCGAATCAGAGTCCGCTGACGCCATCCAGGCGGGTCGCCGCCGCCGGCCACGCTCTTCTGCGAAGCCCTACAGCCGTGACACTCTGACTGCGATGGGATCGCGTCGATCGCAGGAGATTGCTACACGACGCCTTGCATGACGGTCTCGACGACCTTGCGCAAGGCCTTTGCACCCGGTGGGCCGCTTTGCCGGTCGGCGAAGAGCAGGTGTGCGGCACCCATGAGTGTGTGCGTCAGCATCGGGATGTCGGCGGCGGCGCTGACGCGGCCAAGTGCCTTCTCTTTGGTCAGGTACGCCGTGATTATCGTGGACCCTTCTGCGATTAAGGGGAATCGTGAGGCTCCGGCCTCGCGCAAGCGGGCACGCAAGCCGCCTCTGGTGACGACCAGCGCGACCATCGCCACGGCGAAAGGACTGAACACCGCAGTCAGCGCGTCGGTGAGATTGTCGACGACGGTACCCGTGCCCGCCGCGTCATGCAGCGCCTTCGCTGGGCCGTCGAGGTGGGCGACGCGGTCCAGCGCGAGTTCGGCAAGGAAGGAGTCGAAGTCGACGAAGTGGCTATGCATCACGCCCTTGGCTACGCCCGCTTCCGACGTGACGGCTCGACTCGTGAGACCGCTTACACCGTCTCTGCCCAGTACGCGCTCGGCGGCGTCGAACAGCAGGTCTCGCGCGTTCCTCAGGTGGACCCCGGTCGGCACCGCCGCTCCTCTCGTTGACGCGCCCTCAGTTGGGCACTGGCCCACTTATAATGGGCACGTGCCCACTTTACCGCCGGAGCCTCAGCGGTTCGCTGCCAGCGACTCGCATCAGGCTCGAGAGATCGCCGAATCCTTCGGGAGGGAGGCCGAACGCTACGAGCGAACACGTCCGACCTATCCGAGAGCCATGGTCGATGCGATTCTCGTCGCGAGCCCAGGGCGCGACTTCCTCGATGTCGGGATCGGGACGGGCATTTCTGCAAGGCCTTTCCAGCAGGAAGGGTGCCACGTGCTTGGCATCGACCCGGATGAGCGGATGGCGGCGTTGGCTCGCGGGAGCGGCCTCGAGGTCGAGATCGCGAAGTTCGAGGACTGGGATCCCGCCGGGCGAACCTTCGACGCCGTGATCGCTGGACAGACATGGCACTGGGTGGACGCCGTTCTCGGCGCTGCCAAGGCGGCCGAATGTCTTCGGCCCGGTGGCCGCATCGCGCTGTTTTGGAATGTCATGTCGTTTCCAGCGGACTTCTCTGAGGGATCTTCCGCTGTCTACCGGCGCGTCTTGCCCGAGTACCCGCTCTTCCATTCCGGAGCTGCCGGTGGCAGAGAGTCCTACGCGCCGCTGTTCGGCCAGGCCATTGACGGGATTCGACAAGCCGGTGCCTTCACTTTGCCGGAACAGTGGAGTTTCGAGTGGGCACGGCCCTACACGAGGGAGGAATGGCTCGAGACCATCCCCACCTTCGGGGGGCATAGCCGGGTACCTCCGGAGAAGCTGGCGGAGCTACTGGCGGGAATCGGTGATCTGATCGACGCAGTAGGTGGCAGAATCACCGTGAATTACACCGCCGTGGTGGTAACGGCGTCGCGAACAGACGCTGGCTGAGAGGAGGGCACCCCCGTCCGGCTCGGCCGTAGTCAATCTTCCCCAGTGACGGTCGCCGGTCGCTGCTTCAGGTGTTCGTCGAAGAACGTGAGGATGCGCCGCCTCGAGTCCTGTGTCGCCTCTTGGATGTATCCGGGCGATTGCGTGAGTTTGCCCATCAATTCCATCAAGCGGGGCAGCTTGTCCCCGGCCCCTTCGTGGTCGTTCATAAAGCCATGCCCGGCTCCCGGGTATTCCTTCACGTCGTGGTCGATGCCGAGGGTACTGAGCGAGCACTCGAGCCGGACCGCAGCTCCCCGGAGGGCGCGGTCATCCGCGCCGAAGCTGGCGACTATCGGGCACGCCCCTCGGAGGAAGCCCGGCGAATAGGCATCCTTCGTCGCCGCGCCGTAGTTCACGCTCGAGGCAGTGAACCCGTGGGAGGCGGGGGAAAGTACGAGGGCGAGTCCGCCCCCCATGCAGAAGCCGACGACCCCGATGGTGCCCGTGCAGTCTTCTCGGGCAGCGAGCCAACTTCGAGTCGCCTCGATGTCGTCGAAGGTCGGACCGTGCCCTGCGCGGACGTCGCGCATGATCGAGACCATGCAGAGCGCCTTGTTTCGCTCGCGGAACAGATCCGGCGCGACCGCGAGATAGCCGGCTTCGGCCAGCCACTCCGTTTGAGCTCGGAGGTCCTTCGTCATCCCGAACGCGTCGTGGAGGACAACGACGCCGGGCCACGGAGCGGGAGTGGTAGGTGTGGCGACGTAGAGGGGGAGCACGCCGCGGGGGATGGTTGTCATGGTCACGGCGTTCTTCTTACTCGCCGGCCGACGTCCTGTCGCCCATGTCATCGGCTGGTCCTCAAAGAATCTGCGCGAAGGCACGTCATCGGTCGTAGCAGCCTGGAAGTCGCCCCGGCCGCCGCTCATACGACTTATCCATTTCGCGTGTTCCGTGCCGAGCGGGCGGCAGCTTCCGGTGTGTACCAGGTCTTGGGTGGCACGCGGCGGCCGACCGGACGTGCATGGGCGCCGACGGGCCAGATCGGCTCGATGTGCGGTCCCAGCCACGTAGTTGGCAGACTGCCGCTAGCCGGCGCTGAGGAGCGCCGGGAAGGAGACCTCGTGGCCGGGATTAAAGTCGTCGCCGACAGTGCCTGTGATCTTGACAGCAGCCTTGTCGAGGAGCACGGGATCGAGATCGTTCCGCTCGACGTCAGGCTGGGCGAGTGGGGACCAGACGCGTTGAACCTGATCAGCGCGGCCGAATTCTGGCGCCGTTGTGCCACGACCGACGCCCTGCCCGAGACCTCTGCTCCGTCGCCGGGTGCGTTCGCGGAAAGCTTTTCTCAAGCTGCCCACGACGGATACTCGTCCATCGTCTGTCTGACGCTCTCCGCTGGGCTGTCGGGGACCTATCAAGCTGCGGTGGCGGGGGCTGAAGAGGTGCGCGGACGAGTCGATGTCCGAGTTGTCGACACTCGGACAGTGAGCGTGGGCGAGGCGATGGTCGTGTTGGAAGCAGCCAGGGTCGCTGCCGCGACCAACGACGTCGAGCTTGCCGAGGCGGCAGCCCGAGCAGTTGTCCCCAACATCCACGTGTACTGCACCTTCGACACGCTCGACTTCGTGCGAAAGGGCGGCCGGATCGGGGCCGCCAAGGCTTATTTGGGATCACTGCTCTCGATCAAGCCGGTCGTCGAGATCCGTGACGGCGTGGTAAGGGGAGAGTCGCGGCAACGTACGCGTGTCCGGTCTCTTGAGTATCTGGTGGACCTAGTGAAAAGAGCTGGCAAGTTGGACGCGTTGTCTGTGGCCCACGCCGCGGCGGCGGACCTCGACGTCTTCTTGGACATGCTCGCCGGTGTGTTCCCTCGTGAGGACACTCTGGTCAACTACCTCGGCCCCGTGATCGGGACGCACGGCGGTCCGGGATGTGTGGGCGTCGCCTTCCTGCCAGCGGGCACCGCTTGACGGCAGGCGACAGCACCGACTGCGAGGCCGGAGCGGCAGGCCGCCCCTCACGGAGGCGACAAGAGGGGTTCGCCACTCAATTCCCACGAAGGCCCCAGCGATGAAGTCAACAACCAGCGCCCGTGCCAACGCGGATTGGACTCGGCTCGCGGAGTCGAAGAGCGAAAGCCGACCTGGGCGGCAGGTGCAGGCGAAGACGGCCGCTAATGGACGAGACACCTGCGCTCTGCGTTCTGCGGGACTTGGCCCGAGTTGTCAGGGCTGGATGTTCGCCAGGTCATCGAGAAGGCTCGGGTGCGTCGGTTCCCAGCCGAGCGTCTCGCGGGTGTGAGTGCTGGACGACGGTTGGTCGGCTGCGAAGATCGGGCCGAGAGGGCCGAAGGTCTCCTGTGGTACCGCCTCGACCGGAAGTCCGAGCCTCCGGCCTACGACTGAGGCGATATCGCGCACCGCGTCCCCCTCGTCGGCCACAGCGTGCCATGACGTTCCGGCAGGCGCGATCTCCAGGGCCAACCGGAACAGGACGGCAGCGTCGAGGGCGTGCACGGCCGGCCAACGCTGGGTGCCGTCGCCCGGGTAGCCGGAGACTCCGGTCCGGCGCGCGATGTTGGTTAGCAAGCCGGCAAACCCGCCTTTGCCCTCGTTGTGGACCGTGCGTGGCAGGCGAACGGCCGTGCTCCGGACTCCCTCGGAAGCGAGTCCCAGCACCGCCGTGACCGTGCGACCGCGACCACCTACGGGCCCGTCGGTAGGCAGAGGATCAGCCTCCGTAGAGACGCGGCCGGGCACAGACGGGGTACCCGAGACAGTGACGAATGGACGGTCACTTCCGAGGAGCTCTTCGCCCAGGGCCGCGATGGCGGCACTCTCTTCGCTGACGGCACGCGCAAGGACTTCGAGGCTGCTGAAGTCGTTGCCGAAAGCCAGGTGGATCACCCCGTCGGCTTGGGCTGCTCCGGCGCGAAGGGAATCCAGGTCAGCGAGACTGCCTCGCAGCGTCTTGGCGCCGGCCGCCTCAGCCGCGCTCGCGGAGGCATCGGAGCGCGCGAGCGCCAGAACAGTGTGGCCACTGCCGAGGAGTTCAGCGACCACGGCGGAGCCGATGAGGCCGGTCCCGCCTGTGACGAAGACGTGCATGGGATCCTCCTGGACCGTGATGGGACTGTTGTCTCATTGAGAGTAACAGAGTGATAGGACACATGACTCATCACGTAGGCTGGGCCGGTGCCACGCTGGGAGCCAGGAGTGCGCGAACGGCTTGTCGTAGCTGCAGTCGACCTGTTCAACGAACAGGGGTACGACATCACGACGGTGGCGCAGATTGCGGAACGCGCCGGGACCACGAAAAGTACCTTCTTCCGGTACTTCCCCGACAAGCGTGAGCTGCTGGTGGCCGGACAGGCGACACTGAGTCGGCTGCTGGCCGAGGGCATCGCCGAGGCGCCGGACAGCGCCAGTCCGTTGGAGGCGGTCGCCGCCGGTCTCGAACGCGCATCGAGCGCAATGGGCCTGATGAGCCGCGAGTTCGGTCCCCGCCTTAAGGCCGCTGTCGCCGCCAGTACCGAGCTCCAAGAGCGCGACGCCCTCAAGAGCGTCGGCCTCGCGGCCGCGATGACGGCTGCCCTGATAGCTCGCGGCGCGCCCGACCCGACCGCTCACCTCGCGAGCGAATTGGGTGTCCTCGCGTTCAAGCGGGGATACGCGGAGTGGTCCGAAATGGACCGCTGCGACGAGGCGGCCCTCGTGAGGTGCACCTTGGCGGCTCTGAACGAACTGCGGGCAGCGATCGCCTCACTTGGCTGACGAGACAACTTCGCATCCTCCGAGGCGCCGGGCGCGTGGCGGCTGCGCCCGATCGGGCGCGTAGGCATACGGGGTTCCCCCTCGCGGATCAAGCGAAGTGACCAAGTGACTCAGCCTGCAAGCGGCTGCACCGACGCTCACGCCGCTCTTGCTCACAGCCAATCTCTCTCTCAGATCGTCGAGAGCGAGTGCCCGCCAAAAGTCGAACCGCGTCCGTTCATCGCCCAAGCAAGCGGGCGCCGGAATTAGTATCTGAACAGGCCGAACGTTGTGATTCTGACAATGGCGGAGGGAGTGGGATTCGAACCCACGGTGCCCTCGCGGACACAACGGTTTTCGAGACCGCCCGATTCGGCCACTCTCGCATCCCTCCGGGCGGGGAGGTTAGCCGAGGTCGTCGCGCCTGGTCGCGAAGAAGTTCCTCAGAAGCTTCGCGGACGCTTCGGACCCGACGCCGCGGACGACCTCCACCTCGTGATTGAGGCGTGGGTCAGCGCAAAGGTTGTAGAGCGATCCACAGGCGCCGGCCTTCGGGTCGACGGCGGCGAACACCAGGCGCTTCACCCGGGCGAGCAAAGCCGCGCCCGCACACATAACGCAAGGCTCGAGCGTTACGACGAGAGTGGCATCATCGAGGCGCCATGATCCGAGTGCCGCGGAGGCGTCACGCAAGGCAAGAATCTCTGCATGAGCGGTCGGATCTCCGAGAAGCTCGCGTTCGTTGTGACGCCGCGCGACGACGGTGCCTTCGACCATAACCACCGCACCGACGGGGACGTCAGCGTGCTCGAGAGCGAGCACAGCCTCTGACAAGGCGATGTCCATGGCTTCGGCCTCGATCACGCTCGGATCGTAGATCGGCACCCGAGGGTGCGTTCGGTGCGCAGACCGGGAAGGACTCAATCTGGGATATGCCGCCACACCGAGCGGGGCAAGAGTCGGAGTATCCCGAAGATATAGCGCAGTACTGCCGGCACCCATACCACCTCGGCGTCTTTCCCGAGACCGCGCACAACCGCCCTGGCAACGGCGGGTGCATCGATAGTCAGCGGCATGTCCTTGCGGCCCGCGGTCATCTTCGTCCTAACAAATCCCGGTCTCACGACCATCACCTTCACGCCGCTGCCGACGAGCGCGTCGCCGAGACCGAGGGCGAAGCCGTCGAGCCCCGCTTTGGTCGCCCCGTAGACGAAATTGGCGGCTCGTACGCGGTATCCAGCAGCCGAGGAGAACACGAGAATCCGACCGTGCCCCTGCGCGCGAAGCACGCGGGCAAAAGCGGTCATCGCCGCTGCTGGGCCCGCGAAATTCGTCATCGTGAGCGAGGAGACGCTGGAGGCGTCAATCTCGGAGAAATCCGAGGAGCCGAGATCAGCGGCCGCTACCAGCACAAGGTCGATCCGACCGAGTCGCTGCGCTGCCCGATCGGCGAACGCCTCTAGAGCGTCGATGTCGGTGATGTCGAGCAGCTTGGTGTCCACGTTGGCCGCCGAGAGACCGCGGAGCTCGTCCCCGGCGACCTGCAGGCTCCTTGGGGTTCTGCTTGTGATGAGCACGGAGTCCAGACCTCGAGCGGCCAGGGAACGCAGGACTGCTCGGGACAGGTCGGAGCCACCGCCGAGTGCGACGACGGTCTTTGGCATGACGGTCGCTTCGTTCATCGTGCAAGCCATTCTGCCGGACGGAGAGGGCGACCGTGGTGCTTGAGCATCTTTGGCTCGAGCAGTGGTCGCGCCACCTGATCATGGCGCTGATTAGTCTCCCCGTATGGGTTTTCGTGGCTGGCCGGCAGAGGCAATCGACTTTTACGAAGGTATCGAGGCTGACAATTCCAAGACCTACTGGACAGCGAACAGGTCGGTTTATGAGACCTGCGTCTTGCAGCCGATGCTCGAGCTGCTGGGCGAGCTAGAGCCGGAGTTCGGAGCCGGAAAGGTTTTCCGGCCCTATCGGGACGTGCGATTCAGCGCCGACAAGTCGCCTTACAAGACGGCTATTGGTGCGACGCTCGAGCTCGGCGGCTACGTACAGCTGTCGGCCGAGGGTCTTGCAGCAGGCAGTGGTATGTACACGATGGCCCCAGACCAATTGGAGCGGTATCGCAAGGCTGTCGCGGCTGACGGGACGGGCAAGGCGCTCGCCAAGGTGCTCGACGCCATTCGTGCCGCCGGGAGCCAGGCCGAGGGTCACGAGATTCTGAAGACAGCGCCCAAGGGCTACCCGAAGGACCACCCGCGCATCGAGTTGCTCCGCTACAAGGGCCTTCACAGCTGGAGGCAGTGGCCCCCGGGGCCTTGGCTCGGCAAGCCGGGCGCCAAGACTCGGGTCGTGGATTTCCTGCGGAGGTCGAGACCGCTCCAGGACTGGCTCGACGCCAACGTCGGACCTTCGCTTCTCGATCACGAGGGGCGTGGCTGAGGGCGCTATTCCAAGCGATCTCCAAGATGTTTCCGGGCCTTGTCTCAGGCGGGTGCCTTACCTTGACCCTGCGCCCGCCCGGCCGGGTCCGTTCTTAGCCAGGCATCCTCTGCTTAGTGTCGAGGCAGCAGGCGGCCGTTGCAACCGATGCGGCCTGGCGGGCGCGCCAAGACCGAGATGGAACTGGGCGCTGCGAAGCGGCGCAGCCTCGGTTGGCGGCGGCTCGGCGGTGACCAAGGATCGCTCGCGGCCGGCGCTGCCCACAACTCTCAACGCTTTTGTAGGCGCACCTCAAGGCTGTCGCGCAGAGCGTCGCCTATGAAGTTGAAGGCGATGACCGTCAGCACGATTGCGATTCCAGCCGGGTAGATCTCCCACCAGTAGCCGTCGTAGAGGAAGTTGGTTCCGTTGGACAACATCCCGCCCCATGACGGAGTGGGCGGCGGCAGGCCGAATCCGAGGAAGCTGAGAGTCGCAAGCAACAGGATCGCGTCGGCGATCTGGAAAGTCGCGTTCACCACGATCGTGCCCATTGTGTTGGGTACCAGGTGGCGGAGGATGATGCGGACGGACTTGGACCCCATTACCCGCGCAGCCTGGACGTACTCGCGTGTTCGCACCGACAGGGCTTCGCCTCGGATCAGTCGCGCCGGCCCAACCCACGACAGGGCCGAGATGACGATGATCAGCATCAACAGGCTCGGCTCGTAGACGCTCGCCAGGAAGATGAAGAGGAAAATGGCCGGAATGGCGTACACGACGTCAATGACTCTCATCATCACGACATCGCACACTCCGCCGAAAAAGCCGGAGATCGCACCCCAAAGCACTCCGAAGGTCGTGGCGACCAGGGCTACGGCCAGTCCGATCTCGATCGAGCTCTGGCCACCCTCCATCAGTCGGCCGAGGATGTCGAATCCCTCATAGTCCGTCCCCAGCGGGTGCTGGCCGGAGGGGCGAAGATTGGTGTTCAGCGTCGAATGAATCTGGTCCGTGTGGTACAGCAGCGGTCCGACGAAGCAGAACAGGATCACGAACACCACCAGGCCGAGACCGATCATGGCCATCTTGTTCTCGGTGAATGCCCTCAGGATCAGCCGGAGGGTCCCACCCTTCTCGTTGCCTCCGAAGTCGCCCCCCACCTGGAGCATCTGCCGCTCTGCCTCCACGTCGCTCAGCAAGGGCTCGTCAGACCCGAAGGCGGACGGATTGATCGCGGCATTGAGGAAGGCAGGCAAGTCGCGTGGATCAGTCATATCGAACTCTCGGGTCGAGGAAGGCGTAGCCGACGTCGGCTATGAAGTTGCCTGCAACCGTCGCCACCCCGACCAGAACGGTGATTCCCAGCTCAACTGGATAGTCGAAGGTGACTGCGGCGTTGTAGAAGCTGAGGCCGATCCCGGGGAAGTTGAAGACGTACTCGGTAATCAGTCCCGCCGTGAGGATTCCCGGCACGGACAGGCCGATCATCGTCGTGACGGGGATCAGCGAGTTGCGCAGCACATGGCGCCTCAGAACTGTGCGCAGGGGTACGCCCTTGGCACGAGCGGTGCGGACGTAGTCCTCCACGAGGGTTTCGATGGCCGCTGACCGCATGTAGCGGCTGAAAAGTGCGTAGTTGACAAGAGTCAGCGACAAGATCGGAAGGATGAGACCCAGAGGGTGGGCGAGGACGGCCGTGATCGTCGCTCCCTGCGGCGCCTCCGCCGGCAACCATTCCAGACCGACTGCAAACAGTGCGATCAGGATGAGGCTCAACCAGTAGGAAGGCATCGAGTAGAGCAGGAAGGAGATCGTGGTCCCGACGTAGTCTGCCGCCTTGTTGCGGCGTACGGCCTGCAATATGCCGATTGGGACGGCGATCAGGACGGACAGCACGAGTGCAGTGCCGACAAGCAATACGTCCTTGGGCAGTTCGTGGGCGATGATGGCATCGACCGTCTGGTTCTGCTTGTAGGAGTAGCCGAGATTGCCGTGAAGGAGCCGCCACAAGAAGTGCAGATATTGCACCGGCACCGGATGATTCAGCCCGTACTGGGCTATGAAAGTTCGGATCTGCACGGGAGTCGCCCGCGGTCCAATGATCGCGCGGGCAAGACCGGGCCCGGTTGCCACCAGGTTCTGCAGGATGAAGGCGATGACGGTGACGCCCAACACGACCACGATCGCCTGCAGAATCCGGCGAACCAGGTAGCCGGTCACTGCTTACGCTCGGTTCCGTCGCGACGGTCCGAGTCGTGGCCGCCACGTGGCGCCGCGGTGGATTGCCTTTCGATTAGGGAGGTGTGGAGGAACAGGACCTGCGCCGGTGAGTCCTCGCCGTCCAGGCGTGCAAGGAGACGTCGTGCTGCTGTTGCTCCGATGTCATATGCCGGCTGCGCTATCACGCTCAAAGTGGGCCGCACGATCGTCGTCCACTCGAGGTCATCGAAGCCGAGAAGGGAGACCTCGCCGGGAAAGTCGAGTCCACTCTCCTGGACGGCTTCGAACGCACCCAACGTGAGCACGTTGTCGACGGTCAACATGGCTGTGGCCCGGTCGCGAAGCCTCAGCAATGCGCGGGCGGCGCCCGCCGCTCCCTCCCGTGAGTACGTCACGCTTTGCACGAGGTCAGCGTCGACCGGGAGCCCGGCGTCGTGGAGCGCGGCCAGGTACCCGACGCCCCTGGCAGCTCCTGTCGAGGAGTGCGTCGGGTCGAGCGCTGTCTGATTCAACCTCTCGAGAGGATCGCCACCGAGGTCGGAGATGATGATCCCAATTCGCGTGTGTCCCAGTTTGATCAGCCGCTCCGTCGCGCTGCGAGCTGCACTCACATTGTCGATGAGCACCGAGTCCGCGATGACACCGCGAACTGACCGGTCCAGGAGAACGACCGGGATTCCTCGTTCTGTCACACGGCGAAGATGGGACCCGTTCGAATACTGAGTCGGTGCCACGATCAGTCCGTCAACCTGTCGTTCTTGGAGCACGCGGACCGCGTTTCGCTCGAGCTCGGGGTCCTCCTGGCAGTTGGCGATCACGACCTCGTAGCCACTCGTACGCACGACGTCGGTAAGACCGGCCATTGTCCGAGCGAAAAAGGGGTTCTCCATATCCGCGCTGATGAAGCCGATCGTCTGGGTCCGGCCGGTCACCATGCTTCGCGCAATGTTGTTCGGCCTGTAGCCGATTCGGTCTGCTGCCTCCCGCACGGCACTACGAGTGCTCGGTTTGACGTATCCGTAGCCCCCGAGCGCGCGAGCGGCGGTGGCTCGGGACACCATGGCCGCGGTTGCTACGTCCTCGAGCGTTGGCCGGGTCGCGCTCATGTCGGGACACGCTCTCACAATTCCACTGTATTCGAACCTCCCACACTTCGCTAGCAAATCTCCTAGACGGCGAGCCCGGATAGCAGTATTCCAGGTCAAGAGCGAAAAATGGCTCCGTGTCACTGTGTTGACTGAGGTCAGAGGTCCTGATAGCGTTCTCACAGTTATCGCTACCACGTATCAGGGAGGCGCTATGAGTCGTTCGTGGGGCAAGGCAGTTGGCGTACTGGTCGCAGCACTCTTGGCTGGCTCGATGCTCGCCGCGTGCGGCAGCTCCAGCACGGGCACAACCACGACGGGAAAGGCCGTGCAGGGTGGCGCCGTGACGGTTGCCTACCTTCCGGGCACTCAACCCGTTTACATCTTCCCGATGTTTCCGGGGCAGGACGACACGTGCGAGGAGATCTTCTGGTTTGTCGAGCAGTTCTGGCGGCCCCTGTACTGGTTCGGAGAGGGAGCTTCGCTCTCTTACAACCCGGCACTCAGCCTCGCGGAGCCTCCTGTGTTCTCCAAGGACCGCCGCACGGTGACCATTACGTTGAAGGACTGGAAGTGGTCTGACGGCACGCCGATCACAACTCGCGACGTCCAGTTCTGGATGAACTTGCTCATATCGGAGAAGGACAACTACGCGAACTACGTGCCCGGTCAGATCCCGGACAACATCGCCGGCATCAGCTACGCGAACAAGACGACCTTCTCGATCACCTTCAAGCAGGCGTACAACTCGGTGTGGCTGCTGGAGAACCAGCTGTCCTTGCTCTTCGCCATCCCGCAACATGCTTGGGACAAGACCTCGGTCACAGGCCCAATCGGCAATTATGACCTGACTAGTGCCGGCGCGGAAGCGGTCTACAAGTTCCTCAACGCTCAGTCGAGCACGCTATCGACGTACGCCACCAACCCGCTTTGGCAGGTAGTCGACGGTCCCTTCCGCTTGTCGAGCTACCAACCCAACAGCGAAGTGACGATGGTACCGAACAAGAACTACTCGGGACCGGACAAGCCCAAGCTGAGCAAGGTCCAGTTCCTCAACTTCACAAGTGACTCCGCTGAGTACAACGAGCTTCTGAGCGGGATGCTCGACTACGGGTACGTTCCCTTCAACGATGTGCCGTCCGAGAGCCGAGTGACGAGCGAGGGCTATTCGATCGTTCCATGGGGTCAGGCCGGAATGAACTACGCGGTCTACAACTTCTCAAACCCGGCGAAGGCCCCGCTGTTCGACCAGCTCTACATCCGGCAAGCTCTCCAGCATCTGGTCGACCAGGCCGGCATGATCAAGTCCGCCCTGTATGGAGCAGGCGTTCCGGATTACGGCCCGATCCCCCCCTACAATCCGCAACCGACCAGCCCCAGCGGACAGCTGCTGACTGACTCGACGGAGCGCAGCAACCCCTACCCATTCAGCATCAAGGACGCGACCACGATCCTTAAGGCCCACGGCTGGTCAATCGACGTCAATGGCGCGGACACCTGTGTCAAGCCAGGAACCGGCCCGAACGAGTGTGGTGCGGGGATCACCTCCGGGGAGCAGCTCTCTTTCAGCTTCGAGTACCCGACGGGAGTGATCCAAGACCAGATCGAGGCGCAGCTGCTGGCGAGCGATGCGAGCGAAGCCGGTGTGCGCATCACACAGAAGCCGGTCCCGACAGCTGTCGTGAACGGTGTCGTCGTCTGCACGAGCGGCTCCCCGTGCAACTGGGAGAGCGCTTACTACTACTTGGGCGGTTGGCAGTACGGAGTGCCGATCAACTACCCCGTCGGCACGGTCATCTTTGGTTGTGGGGGTGACTACTTGGGCGGGTACTGCTCACCCAGACTCGACACGCTCATGCAAACCGCCGAGAAGAGCGCCAATGTCAGCACCCTTTACCCTTACGAGGACTTCCTTAACCAGAACGTTCCTGTGATGTGGTTGCCGCTGCAGCCCTACCAGTTCTCCGCGATCAGCAACAAGCTCCACGGAGCGACGCCGCAGAACATGGGTTACTGGATCACTCCGGAGTACTGGTACCTGACCAACTAGGCCGACGTGGCGGCCTCGTACTGGACTCGCGAGGCCGCCACTGCGCCTGGAGATCTCAACAGCAACAAGGAGGAAACCTGCAGTGACACAGTCCCAGGCCGAGCCGAAGCCGGTCGCGAGCGACTTCGAAGAGACCATCCGGTTCGCAAACTCCCAGCGAGAGCGCATCCGAGAGGTGGCGCGCCAAGCCGCAGACCGGCATCTCAGCAGTATCTGGTTCGTCGGCTGCGGTGGGTCACACTATGCCCAGTCGGCCGCTCACTACACCCTCACTCAGCGCAGCCGGAGACTGACTTCCTATCGGTTGAACTCGAATGAGTTCAACCACGCGCAGCCGGCACATCTGGGCCTCGACTCCCTCGTCGTTGTTGGCTCGCACAGCGGCAAGACGCCCGAGACCCTTCAGGCGATCGAGACAGCGCGCGCAGCCGGCGCGCCGATCATCGTGGGAATGACCCGCTCGCTCGAGAGTCCGCTCGCAGAGTCGGTGGGAGCGAGTGCCGCCTTCACCTATGAGAGCGGGGACACGGTGTGGGAGCCCAAGCAGACCTACTTTGGCCTTCTCGCGCACGAGTTATTGAGTGCCTACGGCGACGAGACAGCCCAGGAGACAGAAACCGCGGCAGCAGGGTACCTCGCGTTGCCGGACGCCTTGCGGCGGGCTATCGAACAGCAGGACGAAGCGAGCCACGAGATAGCCGTGTCTCTAGCAGGCGAGCCAATCACCTACTTGCTCGGGGCAGGCCCGAGTGAGGACATCGCGCGCTGCCTTGCTATGTGCTATCTCCAGGAGATGCAGTGGATGAACGCGGCAGCATTCAATGCGGGCGAATTCTTCCACGGGGCGTTCGAGGTCGTCACGGAGAACACCCCCGTCATACTGCTGCTGGGCGAAGACACCTCGCGTCCCATCGCAGAGCGCGCCGCCCGCTTCATAAAGAAGTACTCCAAGAAGAGCTACCTCATTGACAGCGCAGATCTCGAACTACCTGGTGTGCCTGCCGCGGCTCGAGCGGAGGTCGCGCCTATCGCGCTCGGCACCCTCGTATCGCGTCTCGCGCAGCACTACGAGGCCGTCTCTGGTCATTCCCTCGACATCCGGAGGTATATGACCAAGGTCGAATATTGAGCGGGGTCGTGACGGTCGGCGACAACGTCGCCGACGTTTACCCGTCGCTGAAGTCATTCTTTCCGGGGGGAAACGCGGTCAACGTCGCCGTGGCGGCTCGGAGGAGTGGGGTAGACGCCGCCTACGTTGGCGCCGTTGGAACCGACGAGGTCGGACGGGCCATTCGGGCCGCACTCGAGGACGAGGATGTGGGCACCGATCGTCTGAGGGTTGTCGACGGGCCCAGCGCGTACTGTGTCGTAGAACTGGCCGGAGGAGACAGGCACTTCCTCGGCTCGGATCTCGGCGTCTCCGAATTCACTCTGGACGGAACGGATCTCGAGTACTTATCCGGCTTCGACTGCGTCCACACAGGCGACTGCAGCGGGACTGAAGAACAATTGGGCGATTTGGCCGCTGCGGCGCGCTTGTCGTTCGACTTCTCCGACCGGCCGAGTTCGTACTGTGAGCCTCTGCTCGACAAAGTCTGGCTGGCTTGCTTCTCGGGCACCCGCCTCGCCGAGGGAGAGGTGACTGAACTAGCGAAGAGGGTGTTGCGAGCAGGGCCGGAGGTGGTCCTGGTCACGGAGGGCCCAAGGGGAGCATCGCTCTTCACCGCCGCAGGTGAGGCCGTCCACGTCGAGACGGCGACGACGGCGCCAGCCGACACGCTGGGAGCAGGCGACGCCGTGATTGGGTCCGTTCTCGCCGGGATGCTTCTCGGCGAGGATCTGGAGAAGATCATGAGCTCAGCGATGCTGCTTGCCGCAGGGGTTTGCCAGCACCACGGCGGATTCGGGCATGGCCAGACCTACTTTGACGGCGAAGGTGTGTTCCCCGAGCGAGGCCACCTTCGTCGCCGGTCAGACGAGGTAGAGCCCAGGGCCTGATCGACGAGACGGAGTTCGGCCCGGCCGAGCGCATCCCGCTCGGAGAGGGACTCGGGTCCCGGACTCCTGTCCGCCCACTCGACGACGGTGAGCGGTCTGGCGACACGGGCGCGAATACCACTCGCACGCTCACGCGTGACCACACTGCTGCCGTACCGCGCTCGTTTTCAGTTCGCGACGCAGCACGCGAGCTGGTGTGCCTCAGCCGTTCAAGCTCAGTGGCCGCTCATTCACCGGGCGAGGCTCCCCCTCGCGGCCCGAGTCTGGCGTGTGCGTCAGCCGATGCGAGACCGTTGATGGGGTCAGACCAGCTGGGGAAGCGTGCCCGAGGTCGTGACCAGGCATTTCCCTGGGCGGTGTCCCCTGGCTCCAACTCAACTCGTCGCCGAGGCGAAGGGCGACCAGAAAATGTTCCACATTCTGATCAGCAGACGCGAGTCCTGATAATTGGACATCGTCTCCGTACACTTCAGCTAACGAAGACGTAACGACCGCTGGTTGGCCGCTTCACCACCGAACGCGAGCAATAGGGGAAGCAATGCCTGGTTACTATGCCAGGAAACTCGCTGCTGAGTCGTTGAGGCGTTGCTATGAAATAGCGCCGCCGCGCGTCCAACAGTATTTCCGTGCTGAGATCGACTTCGCTGTCGCCCGGCTCGGCAGCGATGACATCGTGCTGGATCTAGGTTGCGGATACGGCCGGACGATGATCCAGCTCGCGGAGGCGGCTGCCTTCGTAGTGGGGGTCGACACGTCGCGTCGCAGCCTTCTGGACGCTCGCAAATTCCTTGACGCGAAGCCCAACTGTCTGCTCGCGCGTATGGACGCGAGCCATCTCGACTTCGTGGAAGGGTCATTTGACGCCGTCGTTTGCTTGCAGAATGGGCTCTCTGCTTTCCATGTCGACAAAGGGAAGGTCGTCCGGGAAGCACTTCGGGTGACTCGACCTGGGGGCAGCGCCTACTTCTCGACCTATAGCGATCGATTCTGGGAGCATCGACTTGCGTGGTTCGAGCAGCAAGCTTCGGCTGGGCTTGTTGGTCCCCTTGATCGTGAGCGCACCAGGGACGGCGTCGTCGCATGCACGGACGGGTTCGAATCCACGACTGTACGTCCCGTGGAATTCCGAGAACTCGTTGCCCACCTTGATGCTGGGCTCGAGATCGTCGAGGTCGACGAATCAAGCGTCTTCTATGTGCTCTCGAAGGCGCGCGAGCGATGAGTGAGGACCGCTGTTCAGTCCGACCGGGCGCGCTGGCGAGGCGCGGCCGGACAGCGCAATAAAACGAAGGAACATCTACGTCAGGAGGTGGTGCAATGAGTACTCAGGAGAGCTACTCCAGTAGCCTGCAGATCGAGCACCGGTCGATCGACCCGATTCCCGCCGCGGAGCGACATGGCACGCCGGGTCGACTGTTCTTCATCTGGTTCGCGTCGAACATGCAAGTGACCGCGGCCGCGACGGGCGCCATAGCCGTCGCGATCGGGCTGCCGTTGCCTTGGGCGTTGCTTGCCCTCCTCGTCGGCAACCTCTTCGGTGTCTCCTTCATGGCGGCTCACTCCGCCCAGGGGCCGACGCTCGGCATCCCTCAGATGATCCAGAGCCGAGCTCAGTTCGGTTTTTACGGAGCGATCGTGCCGCTGGTGTTTGTGCTGCTTATGTACGTTGGATTCTTCGCCGCCAGTGCGATCCTGGGCGGGGCGGCTCTGGCCGCTTGGTGGGGCATCAACGTCAAGCTCGCCACCGCGATCGTTTCCGCGTTGTGTGCGGGCCTTGCCATATACGGCTACAGGATGATTCACCAGTACGAGCGGTGGATCAGCCTTGTGAGCGGCGTCGGTTTCGTATACCTCACGATCAGGCTGCTGACGTTGCACCACATCAGCTCGGTGTGGCACTCCGGGAGCGTGCCCTACGGCATGTTCCTGCTTGCGATCACGTTGGCTGCCACGTGGCAGATCACTTATGCGCCCTACGTCGCGGACTACAGCCGCTACCTGCCCGAGGACACCAGCAAGGCGGCGACATTCTGGTGGACTGCGGCGGGCTCGGTCATAGGTTCCTGCTGGCTGATGGCCTTTGGGGCCGTGGCGCTAGCGGTTGCTCCGAAGTTGTTCAACGGCGGAAGCGTGACCTTCTTCACGGGCTTGGGCAACAGCCACACAGGTTGGCTGATCGCTCTGATCATCATCGGCGGCATCGTGGCCGTCAACGTGCTGAATCTCTATGGAATGTTCATGTCGGCCACGACGACCATCACAGCGCTGCACCGCATGCAGGTAGACCGCAAAGCTCGGACGATCTTCGTGCTCGTCGCGGCGATCATCGGCACGGTGTTGGCGATCGCCGCCACTTCGAACTTTCTCACCAATTTCCAGAACTTCATCCTCTTCCTGGCCTACTTCCTGATCCCGTGGACGGCGATCAACCTGACCGACTTCTACGTGGTACGCAAGGGTCATTACGAAATCGACTCGATCTTTAGGCCGGACGGGATCTACGGCCGCATCGACTGGAGGACAATGGCGGCGTATCTCATCGCGATCGCGGTGGAGGTCCCGTTCATGAACACGACGTTCTACGCGGGTCCGATGGTGGCGCACCTCGGCGGTGGGGACATCTCCTGGATTCTGGGTCTCATCGTGGCGAGCGTCCTCTACTACGTACTGCATCTGGGAGTCGACATGATGCCTCGGAAGGCCGACGAGCCTTCAACCGCCTCGGCAAGTTCAGAAGGAGCAGTGACCCAATGACAAGCGGACCACGAACCGTACGAGCGCCCCACGGCAGCCAGTTGTCCTGCAAGGGCTGGCCGCAGGAAGCGGCGATGCGGATGCTGATGAACAACCTTGACCCCGACATTGCTGAGCACCCTGATGAGCTGATCATCTACGGAGGTGGCGGCAAAGCGGCCCGGACCTGGGACTGCTACGACGCGATCATCGCGAGCCTGAAAGAGCTCGGGCCCGAGGAAACGCTGATGATCCAGTCCGGCAAACCGGTAGGAGTGTTCCAAACCCACGAGTGGGCCCCTCGGGTCATCATCGCGAACGCCAACCTCGTACCGCAGTGGGCGACGTGGGAGGAGTTCCGCCGCCTGGACGCGCTCGGCCTCACGATGTTCGGCCAGATGACGGCTGGCTCCTGGATCTACATAGGGACCCAGGGCATCTTGCAGGGAACCTACGAGACCTTTGCTGCGGTCGCCGACAAGCGCCATGGCGGGAGCTTGGCCGGCACGCTCACCCTCACTGCTGGCCTCGGCGGGATGGGCGGTGCCCAGCCGATGGCGGTCACGATGAACGGGGGCGTCGTGCTGTGCGTCGAGGTCGATCCCTCACGGATACAGCGGCGTCTCGACACCGGCTACCTTGACGTCGCCGCCGACGGGGTCGACGACGCCCTCGCTCGGGCGATGGAGGCAAAACGCAACCGCCAGGCGCTTTCCATCGGCGTCCCCGGCAACGCGGCCGACGTAGTGCCCTACCTGCTCAAGATCGGGGCAGAGATCGATGTCGTCACGGACCAGACCTCGGCCCACGACCCCTTGATGTACGTGCCGCAGGGCGTGAGCGTGGACGAGATGCCGGAGCTGCGTGTAAAGGACCGCGAAGGGCTCATCAAGAGAGCCCGCGAGTCGATGGCCGCGCACGTGGACGCGATGGTCGGCTTCCTTGATGCAGGCGCCGAGGTGTTCGATTACGGGAACTCGATTCGTGCCGAGGCGACGAACGGCGGCTGCAAACGCGCCTTCGACATCGCTGGATACATCCCGCTCTACATCCGTCCGCAGTTCTGCGAAGGCCGGGGACCGTTCCGGTGGGCGGCGCTGTCAGGCGATCCGCAAGACATTGCTGCGACGGACAAGGCCGTGCTCGAGGAGTTCCCGGACAACGAGTCGCTCGGCCGCTGGATCAGGATGGCCGGCGAACGCGTGAAGTTCCAGGGGCTGCCTGCGCGAATCTGTTGGCTTGGCTACGGCGAGCGCGACCGGCTCGGGTTGCGCTTCAACGACATGGTCGCCCGGGGCACGCTCAAGGCACCGATCGTCATCGGGCGTGACCACCTCGACTGTGGGTCAGTAGCCTCGCCCTACAGGGAGACCGAGGCTATGCGCGACGGCTCGGACGCGATCGCTGACTGGCCGCTTTTGAACGCGCTGCTCAACACGTGCTCCGGCGCCTCCTGGGTGTCGATCCACCACGGCGGTGGCGTCGGGATCGGCCGTTCCATTCACGCAGGGCAGGTATCCGTCGCCGACGGCACGCCGCTGGCTGCTGAGAAACTGGCGCGGGTACTCAGGAACGACCCGGGCAGCGGAGTCGTCCGGCACGTAGATGCCGGCTACCCCGAGGCAGTTCAGGTGGCCGCCGAGCGCGGGCTGCGGATCCCGATGCGCGACCACGGCGGGACTGAGATGCCGGAATGAAGACGGTTCTGGCGGCGAAAATCCCGTCCAGAATCAGGCCCGCCGGGCTGTGGAAACTCTGGAGTCAATCGCTGGCCTGGGAAGCAGAGGAGTGCCGATGCCGTACCCGCTGAGTGACATCCAAGGCGAGATGCATCGTGTCATCCGAGACTTTGCGCACAACGAGTTGATGCCCGGAGCGAGCGAGCGCGACAAGTCTGGCAAGTTCCCCGCGGAACTGCTCAGGCGGCTTGGGGAGCTCGACGCGATGGGTATCACAGTTCCTGAGGTCTACGGCGGGCTTGGTCTCGACACCCAGACTCAGCTTCTCGCGATCGAGGAGGTGGCGTACGCGGACGCGGCGCTCGCATCGATTTACACGGCGCACTTTCTAGCGCTGGAGGTATTGGTGCCCTACGCCAGCGAGGCGCAGAAGGTGATGTTCTTGCCGCCCATGGCGAAGGGAGCCGCGCTCGGCGCATTTGCGCTCACGGAGCCGGATTCGGGTTCGGACATCGGGGGAATGTCGACGGTGGCCAAACGCGACGGCGCTGAGTGGGTCATTAGTGGCAGCAAGACCTACATCAGCAACGCCGCGGAGGCCGACGTGATCGTGCTGTTTGCCAAGACCGAACCCGCGGCGGGATTCAAGGGAATTAGCGCTTTCATCGTCGAGCGAGGTGCGCCCGGCATCTCGTTTTCCGAGCCGCAGGACAAGTGCGGCATTCGCTCGGCATCTACCTACACCGTCTACCTCGACGAACTCCGAGTCGGTGACGACCTGGTGGTCGGAGAACTGGGCGCGGGCGGGAAAATGGCGCTGTCCGCGCTCAACCGGGCGCGCATCGATATTGCCGCCATGGCAAACGGCGTTGCGATGCGGGCGCTTCAACTTGCTGAGGAGTTTGCCACCGCGCGAGTGCAGTTCAAACAGAAGATCCGCGACTTCCAGGCCATTCAGCTCATGCTCGGCGAGATGGACGCGCAGCTGGAGGTCGCGCGCCTAACTGCATGGTGGGCCGCCGCGATCAAGGATTCCGCAGCAGATGTGCGACGCGAGGGTTCAATAGCGAAGTGGATCGCGACCGAGAACTGCTGCGCGGTGGTTGACAAGGCTCTCCAGGTGCACGGCGGCGCCGGCTTCATGCGCGAGAGCGAGATCGAGCGCCTATACCGGGACTCGCGCGTTCTTCGTATCTTCGAGGGCACGTCTCAGATTCAGCTCATCACCGTCGCGGGAACACTCGCCTCGACCTTTGATCGCACGGGAGTCGTGGTTTGAGATGACAGATACGCCGTCGGGCGGAGTGGCGGAGGAAGTGACGGCGCGAGCGCCGCTGAGCGGGGTCCGTGTGCTCGACCTGTCGCGGGTGCTCGCCGGCCCGTACTGTTCGGCGCTCCTCGCGGATTTGGGCGCAGAGATCATCAAGATCGAGATGCCGGGTCGCGGCGACGACACGCGGGAGATTGGTCCGTTCCGTGGCTCGGAGAGCATCTACTTCCAGATCTTGAACCGACGGAAGAAGAGCGTGACCCTGAACTTCAAGGATCCTGATGGCACCAGGCTCCTGCTCGAGCTTGCCGCGCACTGTGACGTCATCTTGGAGAACTTCCGCCCCGGTGTGACCGAGCATCTCGGCATCGACTACGCGACAGTCGTGCGAGCGAATCCGAAAATCGTTTATGCGAGCATCTCCGGGTACGGTCAGTCCGGTCCCATGGCCTCCTACCCTGCGTACGACATCATCGTCCAGGCCGCCTCGGGGCTGATGAGCATCACCGGTTTCCCCGACGGGCCGCCAACGAAGGTCGGCGAGTCCATCGGTGACCTCACCGCCGGAGTGTTCGCAGCCTTCGCGATCTCAACAGCGCTCTACGACGCAGCACGCACGGGACAGGGTGCCCATCTCGATGTCTCGATGCTGGAGTGTCTGTTGTCGCTCGAGGTGACTGCGGAGAGCGTCTACAACGCGACAGGGACCGCTCCGGGACGAGTCGGCAACCGCCATCCGGTTTCCACTCCGTTTGGAGCCTATGAGGCGATGGATGGGTTCGTCATCCTTGCTGCCGCGAACGACGAGTTGTTCGCCCGCGTTGCGCGGCTCATAGACAAGCCTGACATGGTCGGCGATCCCCGCTACGCGACCGACGAGCTGAGAACCGAACATGAGCCGGAGGTGCGAGCGGCAATCGAGGCTTGGACCAAGCAGCGGAGCGTCGCGGACGTCGTGAGGTCCGCACAAGACGCAGGCGTCCCAACGTCAGCCATCTCCGACCTAGCCCAGGCGCTCGCGAGCGAGCAACTGGCCGCGCGGGGAGCACTCTCCCATTTCACTCATCGAGTTGCAGGCAACGTCCAGTACGTTGGACAGCCGGTTCGCTTCTCCTCGCAGGTTCCAACTGCACCGGTCGCCGGCCCAACGCTCGGGGCGGACACGGACGCGGTGCTTGGAGAGTTGCTCGGCACCTCGGCCGAGGAGCTTTCGGCATTGCACGCCCGGGGTGCGCTGTAGCGAGTGCGAACGGGAAAGTCCTAAGGCCGTCGCCAGCAGAGAATGGGGTCCAGTGCTCTCCCGCTATCCTATAGCCCTCGCCGCGACCGGGCTTGCACTCGCGGTCGCCGTCCAGCGGCTCAGGTCTATCTTCCGACTCGTCGGTTCCGGAGCTCAGACACCGGGCGGGTGGCGGCACGTCGGCCGCCGCGCCTGGGTGGAGATTAAAGAGGTCCTGGGTCAGAAGCGCCTTCTGCGCTGGACCGTTCCGGGTGTCGCCCATGCGCTCACCTTCTGGGGCTTCCTCATCCTCCTCTTGACGATCGTCGAGACGTATGGGGACCTTTTCTCGTCGCACTTCGCGATTCCCGGCATCGGCCACTCGGCAGTGCTCGGCTTCCTTGAGGACTTCTGCTCTATCGCGGTGTTGGTTGCCGTCGGGACATTCACCGTCCTGCGTCTCCGCGAGAGTCCGCGGCGCCTTGAGCGGCGCTCGCGGTTCTTTGGCTCGCACCTCGGCGCGGCATGGCTCGCCCTCGGAATGATCGCGGCCGTCGTAGTTACGCTCCTCGTTTACCGGGCCGCGGAAACCAACACCGGGGACCTTCCCTACGGCTGGTGGGCCTTCGCCTCGCATGGGATCGGTCGCGCTCTCAGCCCGCTCGGCCTGACGGGGAATCGGACGGTCGGGACGATCTTCATCGACCTAAATGTCGTTGTTATATGTGTGTTTCTGGTGCTCGTCGTCTACACAAAGCACCTGCACATTTTCCTGGCCCCGGTGAACGTAGCGCTTTCGCGCCAGCCGAATGCCCTTGGCGCGCTTGCAACGACGCCGGACATGGACCTCGACACGGTGAGTGAGGACACGATATTTGGCGCGGGGATCATCGAGAACTTCAACTGGAAGCAGCTCCTCGACTTCATGACATGCACCGAATGCGGACGGTGCCAAAGCCAATGTCCTGCCTGGGCGACCGGGAAACCTCTGTCACCAAAGCTCGTCGTAATGGACCTTCGTGACGAGCTTCTGTCCCAGGCTCCCCGCCTATTGCATGGGAAGGTGGAGGGCTCGAGGGGGCGCACTCCTCCTTTCCGGCTCGTTCCAGACGTCATCGACCCAGAAGTGCTGTGGTCGTGCACGACGTGTGGCGCGTGCGTGCGGGAGTGCCCGGTCGACATCGCGCATGTCGACGCGATCGTCGACATGCGGCGCTATGAGGTCCTCATCGAAGGTTCGTTCCCGACCCAGGGAGCGACGATGCTCCGCAACATCGAGAACCGGGGCGACCCCTTCGGTCTTGGTGCCTCACATCGCCTTGAGTGGACGGAAGGACTTGACTTCGATGTGCCCGTCGTCACTGACGTGCTGGAGGCCGACGTCGAGTACCTGCTCTGGGTGGGCTGTGCAGGCGCTCTTGATGACCGGGCCCGACGCACCACCCAAGCGCTTGCAAGGTTGTTGCACCTGGCAGGGGTTTCGTTCGCGGTTCTCGGGCCGCGGGAGAGCTGTACTGGCGATCCTGCGCGTCGGCTCGGAAACGAATTCCTCTACCAGACGCAGGCGGCTCAGAACATCGAGACGCTCCGCGCCGCGAGGGCACGAAGAATTGTGACCTCGTGCCCACACTGCCTGAACTCGATTGCCAACGAGTACCCGAGCCTTGGCGGGACGTTCGAGGTGATTCATCATTCGCAGCTCCTTGCCATGCTCCTCGCCTCTGGAAGGCTTACCCCGGGCCGTCTTGACGTAAGCGTGACCCCTCACGATTCTTGCTACCTCGCGCGCCACAACGGAATTCTCGAAGAACCACGGGCCGTGCTCAGCGCAATCGAGGGCGTGTCCGTCACCGAGATGGCGCGCAGTCGTGAGCGCGGCTTCTGCTGTGGTGCCGGGGGAGCACGGATGTGGCTCGAGGAGTCGATAGGCACGCGGGTGAACGCCGAGCGTGTGCGCGAAGCGGTCGCCACCGGTGCCGGCGTCGTCTCGACAGCGTGCCCCTACTGCACCGTCATGCTCGACGACGGGGTTAAAGCCGAAGACAAGGAAAGGGCTATGGAGGTTGTCGAGCTTGCGGTACTACTCGACCGATCGATCCAGAGCGGTCTCAAGCCGCCGCCTGGATCCTGAGCCATCGGCTAGCTGCCTTTTCTTGCTCGGGCGCGGACCAGGTGACAGAGGTCGCTGTGTTCAGCTGCGAGCTTTGAGAGCTTGGATGAGCCGGGGGATCAACACGTTCACGTCAGCCACGATGCCGAGGTCCGAGACCTTGAAGATCGCGGCGTCGGGATCCTTGTTGATCGCGACAATGTGGCTCGAGTCCTTCATGCCGACGAGATGCTGGATGGCCCCGGAGACTCCACAAGCGATGTAGACGTTCGGCTTCACGGTCTTTCCCGTCTGGCCCACCTGTGCGCTGTAGGGAGCCCAGCCTGCGTCAACGACCGCGCGCGTCGCCCCGGTCGCTCCGTGGAGCAGTGCGGCCAGCTCTCCGGCTTGCGCATAGCGCTCCCGCGAGCCGAATCCTCGTCCGCCTGTCACGACCACTTCGGCGTCATCCAGTCTCGGGCCGACTTGTTCGAGCAGCTCGTGCGAGAGCACGTGCACGGCATCGGTCCTGCCGGCAGTCGGCGGGTCGCGGTGGACGACGTTTATCGCGAATGAGGAATCTGGCTCGAGGGGAGCGAAGCACTTTGGTCGGAGCAGGTAGATGCCTGGCCCGGGACCGATCAACCTTGCTGTGGCGGTTTCCTCGCCCCCGTTCAAGACGTGACGGGTGAAGAGGACGTCGTCGATGAGTTCGAGACCGATGACGTTCGCTAGCAGTGGCTGCCGCAGTCGTGCTGACAGCCGCGCGGCAGCCTCGCGCCCGTCGAAGGTCGTGGCGAAGAACACTGCGTGCGGTCGCCCCTCCGCGACCATCGTTTGCAGCGCACCTGCCACCTTCGGCGCCGGGAGGCTCGGAGACAGATCCCCCAGGCACACGACCGAAGAAGCCCCATGCGCGGCGAGCGCCTCAGCGGCTGTCTCATCTGCGGGACCGAAGGTGATCGCGCTCACGTCGCTCGAGAAACTACGCGCTGCGCCGAGAAGTTCGAGGGCGACGGACATTGGCGTCCCGCCGCGTTGCTCCGCGAGAACCCAAATCGGCCCGATCCCCATCTCAGACCACTTTCCACTCGGCAAGGAGCGCTATTAGGCGCTCCTCGGCGTTCCCGTCGTCGACGATGACCTCACCCCCGGCGCGCTGCGGTGCCGGCACGATCGACACCACCTCTTCACGCGGGCCAAGCTCGTTCGGGTCGAGGGCGAGATCGGAGAGTCGAAGGATCTCGATGGGCTTGGTTCGTGCTTGCATGATCCCTCGGAAGGACGGATAACGGGGTTCGACGGATCCCGAGGTGACCGTTGCAATGGCGGGAAACGGGCAGGACAGCTCGACCAGGCCATCGTCTGTAGCGCGCCGGGACCGCAGCTCAGTCCCGATCAGTTCGAGAGAGCTCGAGAAGGCAAGAGCCGGCCAGCCCAGCAACTCGGCGAGTTGGATCGGCATCGTCCCCGTGTAGCCATCCGTGGATTCGGTCCCGGCAATCGCGAGGCTGGGCGCGATCTGCCTGATAACTGCTGCGAGGACCTCTGCGGTTGCGAGCGCATCGGCACCGCCGAGCTGCTCATCAGAGACGAGCACGGCGCGATCTGCTCCCATAGCCAAGGCCGTGTGCAACCCGCTTACCGTGTCGTGCGGCGCTACCGACACGACCGTGACCGTGCCCTCGCCGGCTTGCTCGACGAGGCGAAGTGCGATCTCGACGCCGTAGGAATCGGTCTCATCCATGACGAGCTTGCCGTCGCGTCGCACGAACAAGGAAGTCCCGTCGAATTCGATGCGGTCGTGTTCCTCGGGGATCTGTTTGACGCAGACGACGACATCCACGGCTCAGCTCCCTTCAATTCGCGCGATGAGCCGCTGAAGGCCACGACATTACTAGCCGTCGGCCGCGGACAGTAGGGGCAAGCATTCCCCGCTCACCTATCTGATCAAGTTCGGAAGCTACCGTTCCTGCTTCAGTACAGCGCTTACGAAAGGGCGCTTCGCCTGCAGGGGGACCATTCCAATCGCTTATCTCTGAGTGGCGGCCGATCCTCGGACCTTGGTGACGGCTGCGCACTTTCCGGGTCGCTGGTGCTGAAGCCGGTGTGCGTCGTCCGCGTCTCGCTGAGGGCCGGCCCAGTCGGGTATGTCCACGCCTAGACCGCAGATGGTGAGAGCAACCCTCTCGCATGGCAAGCCCGATGGCGCGGGCCCGGGATTTCGAGGTCAGGCGTTCCGCAGGCTTGTCGACGCCTCGGAGCTGGAGAGCGTCTCAGTAGTGTCCGATGAGATCCGCTCCGGTTTCGCTTGCAGTGGCCTCCACTATTGAGGAAAGTCGTCGGAGACCAGCCTCTTTCATCCGCCACGTTGGACCCGTGATGCCGACGGCGGCGGGCGAATTGGCTCCCTTCACCCCGCAAACTATGGCTGTCACCCCGACCTCGATGCTGTCGGTCACCGTGTGGACCTTGTTGCCGTCGACAAGGGCCATCCCCGTTGCCGTGCCCTCGACCGGGATGTGCCGTCCCACCCAACCGCTGTGGCGGAGCGCATGCCGGCTTTCAACCTGGTCGATGTAGAGGGCCTGACCCTCGTCGAGAATCACCAGGTTCGCGGTCTCGCCGCTCGCGTCTCGCAGGCGGACGAGGTGCGGATTGGTTACCCGGCGCAGCCGGTCCACCCAGCTGACCCGCGACGCGAGACTCACCAGTTCAAGCCCGGGCGTGTATGTCCCGTCTGACTGCGCCTTGAGCAGCCCGTTTACTGTCATCAGCGTCGTGATGTTGGCGATCACGGGTGCAGGCAGGTCCGTTGCTGCGACGATCTCGTGCAGTGTCAGGCCGCGCGGCGCCGCCTCGAACGCCCTGAGCACCGTCAGTCCTTGACTGAGAAGGGGAGCGTCGCTGCAGAGTTCGGCTACTCGCGGGCCCAGCGTCCACGCTCTCCGGCTCTTGTTGTAAGTGATGTACCGCCTGTCCCGCAGGAGCACCAGCAGATAGTGAAGACTCGAACGAGGGATTCCACAGTGTCGACTAATTGCGCCTGCTGAGGTCGGAATTCGCCGCTCGCTGAGAAGCTCGAGAACATCAAACGCTCGTCTAGCCGACCTGGCAGTTGTCGGTCCGATGACGCCTTCGTCGTCCTGCATGACGCCTCCCGACCCGCGTCCTGTTCGTGGTCAACTCACCCTAAGACCTGCAGCAACTCTTCTACATTTCGAGCCGGGCTCTCAAGCCCTTGTGGTGTCGGCACCCGGCGCAGGCAATGGATCTGCGCCTCGAGCGAGGTCTCGTGCCCGTCTCGGCATTGTTCAAGATCGTGAACATAGGCGATCCCTCTTTGCTGTCGTGTCGGCGGAGATTTCCCCGATCTGACAGACAGGCCCCCGGCAGAAGTGGCCTATCGAAGATTGAGCCCGAAGGCCGTCACCACCGGAGCCGCCGGTTGGGCCGTCGCGCTGGTTCGCGGTGGCGCCACGCTGCCGGGTGACGATCATCGGAGGAGACGAGCACACGCACCCGCTTGTGTGGGCCGCTTCAGAGGCGCTGTTCGCCGGTCAGCGCATCCTCGTGACATCCGGGGGATCCCTGATGGCGTCGCCTTCGAATGGCCGGCGCTGGAACGGCACCGGCGGTGGTCGCGCGCCTTGCGGACGCTGCCGAAAAGTGATAGCAATTAATATCACATTAGCGGGGCCGCACCCGAGGAGGTCAGATGAACCAAACTTCACAGTCCGACGGCGAGCACACGACTGCGCCAGTCGGCCATTCCGGCTCCCGTGTCGACATCCGCGAGCGTCCGGCGTGGACGGTCAGCGGTTGGCTGGGGGTTCTCGTCGTCATCGGCTGCATCGTGGGGTCGCATTTCCTCGTGGACAGTGCTGCCAATAAGGGCTATCTCGTCGTGCCGATCGTTATCGGAGTCGTCATCTTGGCCTCGCTGACGATCGTGCAGCCCGGTCAGACGAAAGTTGTGAGGTTCTTCGGCAGCTACGTAGGCACCGTGCGACGGCCGGGGCTCTGGTGGGTCCTGCCTCTGTCCGATCGGCGGACCGTGAGCATCCGGGTCAGGAACTTCGAGACGAACCATCTGAAGGTCAACGATGCCGACGGCAATCCCGTGGACATCGCTGCCATCGTCGTCTGGCAGGTTGCGGACACGTCGCGCGCCCTTTACGCGGTAGACGACTACCTCAGCTTCGTGCGTGTCCAGGCCGAGTCGGCACTTCGCCATGTCGCGACCACCCATCCCTACGACAATCCGGCGGACAACGGGCCATCGCTTCGAGGATCGACCGACGTGGTCGCCGGAGAACTTGCCGTAGAGATGGCCGAGCGTGTCGCTATCGCCGGGGTGGAGATAGTCGAGGTGCGCATCAGCCACCTTGCCTACGCGTCGGAGATCGCCCAGGCCATGCTGCGCCGCCAGCAAGCAAGCGCCGTCGTCGCCGCCCGATCTCGCATCGTTGACGGCGCCGTCGGAATGGTTGAGATGGCGCTCGAGCGCCTAGCTGAGCGCCACATCGTCGAGCTCGACGAGGAGCGCAAGGCGGCAATGGTTAGCAATCTGCTTGTCGTGCTTTGCAGCGACCAACCGGCCTCGCCAGTCGTCAACACTGGCACCCTCTACGCGTGATCCGTGAGTGCCCGTAGGCAGGTATTGCTGAGGATGGACCCCACTGTGCATGATGCCCTGGTCCGGTGGGCGGCCGACGAGTTCCGCAGCGTCAACGGTCAAATTGAGATGCTGCTTCGCCGGTCCCTCACTGACGCCGGTCGCATGCCGAAGAAGGCTGGACCCCTGCCCAAGCGAGGCCGCCCGCCCGTTGATCGCTGACTGCGGGGCATCCGCCCGAGTGCGTAGCGGCGCGCAGCTCGTCGGGCGCGCCGATCGGCGAGGCCGGTCACAGAAGATGCATGCTTTCACCCATGTATGAGGCTGTTCGACGATTCGCGGCCGCCACGGTTGCGATGGCGCTCCTCGCCCTGGTCGCCTGCGATCTGTGGATACGTGCCTTCCAGCTCTGGTGGGAGCAGCACTCGCTGACCTGCTCGGTCGCCGCCAACCTCTTGGTGCTCGCGGTGGCCGGGCTATTCGTCGACGAGGTGGTCGCCCGTCGGAGGCGCCGAGAGCGCGCTCAGTCGGTCGCCGTCCAGGCGTTGATCGTCTATGGCCAGGCTCGTCGAGCCTGGAACACAGTCGTGACGGCCGGCGAGATGAGTACGGGATCATCCGACGACGCAAGTGAGGAATTTCGAGCCCTAGGCAACATGCTGCTGACGGCCGCGCCGAGGCTGTTCGATGACCCCGAGGCTCGGCGGTTCCTCGAGGAGACCGAGCGATTCTCAGTGTCGGTCTTTCGGACAGCCGCTCAGTCGCGGGGCCAGCTGAATGAGGGCGACCGTGCCGAGCTTGAAGTGGCCATGGCGGAACTGCAAGCGGCCGTTCACCCTTTGTTCGAACGTATCCCCGACGCCGACCGCGCCCTCCTCGAGGGCCCGATCTAGGCCCTCTACGCCGTTCGGCCATGCCGGTGCCGACGATGCTTGCGCCCCCCGGGCTGGGTTCGTGCGGGATCTGCGGGCCGGGACACCGATTTCAGTGATTGTTCAATCGCAGGTCTTGCGACCATCCAAGGCGCGTCGGAAGTGGTTGGAGGCAGTGCCGCTGTGGTTGGACGATTGGGAAGAGAGGTCGCGCAGCTGCGTCGAAAGGGTGATGGGAAGTGGGTGATCACGCCGGCATCTTGCGCGGCGGGACCACCGGTGATCCCGCACGCTCAGCTTGCCGGGCCCCCCGTGTGGTGCGAGGTGAAGGTGGAGGAATATGCGCGGTGACAGACAAGTTGCAACTGGCATGACAACGGCTGTGGTGGCTAGTGCATTCGGCGGACCCGAGGTCTTGGAGGTAATCGAGGAAGGGGCCCGTGTCCCCGGGGTCGGGCAGGTGCTGATCGAGGTGAGAGCGGCGGGCACGAATCCGATTGACTACAAGCTCTACAGCGGGGTCATGGGGGCGGATCCCACCCGACTGCCCATGCGTCTCGGACTGGAGGCGGCCGGAGTGGTGACAGCTGTCGGCGAGGCTGCCGACGGGCCCGCCGGAGCTGTCCTCGAAGGTGACGAGGTGATGGCCTACCCGATCCAGGGCGCCTACGCGTCCGAAGTCGTCGCGCCCGCGACGAGTGTGCTTCCCAAACCGTCGAACTTCTCCTTCGAGGAAGCCGCAGGGCTGCTCTTGACCGGCTGTACCGCCGTCCACGGTCTCAAGGTCACGAACGTCGCCGCTGGCGACACATTGCTCGTTCACGGCGCCGCCGGCGGGGTTGGGCTCATGGTCGTGCAGCTGGCCGTCGAGGCCGGCGCACGGGTCATCGCCACCGCCGGCGAGGCCAACCACGCTTACCTGCGCGACTTAGGCGCCGAGCCCATCCGCTACGGCGCCGGTCTCGTCGAGCGAGTGCGGGCCCTGGCTCCCGATGGGGTAGACGCCGCCTTTGACGCTGTCGGCACCGACGAGGCCGTCGACGCGTCAGTGGACCTTGTCAGTGACCGCGGCCGGATCGTCACGATTGCTGCTTTCCAGCGAGGGGCGAAGCTCGGCTTCAAGGTCATTGGCGCCGGGCCGGATGGCGACCCCGGGACCGAGATACGCAGCGCCGCTCGCCTTGAACTCCTCCGGCTCGCTGAAGACGGAAAGCTGAAAGTGAGAGTCGCCAGCCGATATCCGCTGGCCGAGGCGGCCGGCGCCCACAGAGAGCTCATGGCGGGTCACGCGCACGGCAAGATCGTTCTCATCCCCTGACTGAAGGGCTTGAGTCGCAGGCGAGGTGCATCAAGGACGCACTCGGCGTACACCGCGATGGTCGTGGGACGGCAGGCGCTCCTTCTGAGCGTTCGTCCGGTTTCGCCGCACGGCGCCCACCCCCTCTTCGTCGGCAGCTTGCAGTCACGCCCGATTGCGCTCCGTGTCGTGGAAAGCACGCGGCGCGAGCAGCGGATCGCCCATTCGGGTCGCAGTGACCTTTCGGCGCGAGAGGCCTCTCCCGGCGCTGCAACGGCCGTCCGGGACATGTCAACGGATGCCACCAGATTCAGATCGAGACCTTTGGTGGTCCCAGCTCAACGTGTCCCGACGAGCCCGAATGCGACGACGGACAAGAAGCCGATCGCTCCCGCGTAGAAGGCTCTCTCCACGAGGCCGAGGTAGTGGCGCATCGCTTCACTTCGTCGGGTAACACCCATCGAGATCAGGCTTACGAGCATCGCAATCCCGAGCCCAACGATCGGCCCACGCTCGTGCACCCACGCGTGCGATGTACCGAGATCAGCCCCCAGCCGAAGCGCGGCGAGAGTGGCTCCTCCGAATGCCGCTAATGCGAGCAGTCCGTGCCGGCGGCCGGTCTCGGTGCGTGCCGAGCCGGGAACGTCCATCGGGAACCAACTTACGGCGAGACGCGCGGCACCGAAGATCACGAGGAGGACAGCGACCAGCGGACCACCACCGATGCTCAGCTTGCAAATTCCGATTGCCGCAGAGATGGCGGCAGTTCCCATCGCGATGCTCTGAACCCGATAACCGAGCCGGTAGGACGTGATCCCGTATTGGCTCACTACGTTCGCGACAGGCGAGAGTCCCGTCGGAAGCAGGTGGAGAACGACGAGTGCCACCAGACATGACGCCGTGCCGGCGATTGTGATCCAACCGGTGACGGTGAAGACTTCCGGACTTGTCACGAAGGAAGGCTACGGGCGCGGTTGGCGATGTCGTGCGCCCGGCCACACGAGAACGGAACGGCGCTCCCGACACGGGTGAACGCACAGGTACCGAGACCATCTATCTGCGGTTCCGGCGTTGCACGGCGAGAGGTTGGTGCCGAACTCGAGTGATCGCGGATTGAGCGCCTGTGGGGCTCGCTGGTGGGCACGGGATCGTCCCCGGACCAGGTGCGAGCGTGGACCACTCACTGCGTTAGGAACGGGAACGGAGACGGCGCGCTGGACTGGACCGGCGCATCGATCACGACCACAGCGGAGGAGGTGGGATTTGAACCCACGGACCCTTGCAGGTCACACGATTTCCAATCGTGCCGATTCGGCCGCTCTCGCACTCCTCCAGACGGCTTCAGGCCGCTATCGTTGCACGTACTGGCGCTGCCGTGCGCAGTAGCCGGGTTCTGCGCAACGGGCGGCCGTGAACCGAGTCAGGGCCGGAAGGCAGCAGCTCTCAGCGGATTCGCTTGTGTGCCGCAGGGGACCTGGCTGCTGCGCACGACAGCGCCAGTGCTCAAACGGGCCGGTTGACCGAGGTGACGGGCCTTTTGCGGCCCTGGAGGGCGATAGGCGGTCTGGGTCCTGGCGAGGCCTGTGTCCACGATGAGCCATGCTCACGGCGCCGCCGTCGCGCCTGCCAAGTCGTAGGCTCGCACGGTGGTGGACTACCAGTCGCTTTACCGGCGCTACCGGCCCCAGCGCTTTGCCGAAGTCCGAGGCCAGGACCACGTCGTCAACGCCCTCCGCAACGCGGTGCGGGACGATCGTGTGGCGCACGCCTACCTGTTCTCCGGGCCTCGTGGGACCGGCAAGACGTCGACGGCGAGGATTCTCGCGAAGGCTCTGAACTGCGCCAGCCCGATCGATGGCGAGCCGTGCGATGCGTGCGAGTCGTGCGTGGACATCACCAGGGGGGCCTCCTTCGACGTCCATGAACTCGACGCCGCGTCCAATAGCGGAGTCGACGCCATGCGGGATCTGGTCGCGAGAGCGGCGCTCGCCACCCCCGGGCGCTGGAAGGTCTACATCGTCGACGAGGTTCACATGCTCTCGACGGCCGCGTCGAACGCGCTGTTGAAGACCCTCGAGGAGCCCCCGGACCACGTCGTGTTCGTCTTGGCTACGACTGATCCTCAGAAGGTGCTTCCGACAATTCGCAGCCGTACGCAGCATTACGAGTTCCATCTGCTCGATGCCGACGTGCTCGAGCGGCTTCTCGAAGACGTCGCAAAGGACGCCGAGCTCGAGCTGCCCGGGGCGGCAGTGGAATCCGCCGTCCGGCGTGGGAAGGGTTCCGCACGCGACGCGCTTTCGGCGCTCGACCAGTTGGCGGCCTCGGGAGTGGTTGATGACGACAGCCCGCTGCTGCAGGAGCTGCTCGTTTCGATCGCCGAGCGCGACACGGGGCGCGCCTTGCAAGTCGTCGAGGATGCCCTTGTCGCGGGACGGGACGCGCCTCGGATCGCCGCCGAGCTCCTCGAGGAGCTACGCGGCCAGTTCCTGGCGTCTGTAGCCCCCGGCTTGAAGCGCCAGGACGACACGGAAGTTCTGACCGCCGGCGGACGTAGCGCCCTGCTCGGGTCCGCCCGGAGCGTTCGAGCGATGGAGGTCTTAGGAGCGGCCGTAGTCGCCATGCGTGACTCGCTGGACGCTCGGATCACGCTCGAGGTTGCCATAGCCCGCCTCACCCACCCCGAGGCCGACGATGACCCGAGTTCTCTGCTCGAGAGGATCGAGCGCCTCGAGCGGCGGGCGCAGAATCTCGAGCCGCCGGTCGCCACCCCAGCGCACGTCATGCCTCCCCCGCCTCCTCCCGCCACAACACCGTCGGCCCGCAGGCCACCGGATGAGCAGGCCGCCACGTCCCCAGCGCGTGCTGCGGAGGTTCAGGAGATCGCCGGATCGCGGGCTGCGCTGGGTGCTTTCGCTGCTGCCATCCCTCCCGCCGGCGCCAGCGGGCCAATCCCAGTGGGACCACCAGTCGCCCCCCCGTCGGCCCCGGCTGCCGCCCCGGGCACGGTTCCAACGAGCGTGCCGCCAGCAGAGAGCGACGTGCTTCCGCCCTCCCGCGACGAGCTCGTGGCGGCGTGGGGCGACCACGTACTCAGCCAACTGCGGCCCCGCGTTCGCGCAGTGTTCGCCGTGGGTCGATTTGTGGGGGCCGAGGGAGCAACCGCCGTCCTCTCGCTCCCGAACTCTGCCCACGTCGAGAGGGCGGCCATGAGCTGCGACGAGGTCGCCGAGGCGCTGAGCCGGCATTTCGGCCGTCCCATCCAGCTGCGACTTGTTGCCGAAACCGGACTCGAGGAGACGCTGCCAGTGGCCCGTTCGGCCCCTGGGAGCGCGCGACCGGGCGGGCGGAGCGAGGGCGATGACCGAGGCCCGGCGGCGACGCGACGGGGTGATCGTTCCGATACCGCCGCGAGTTCGCACAAGCCAGCACGCGCCGGATCAGGCCCCGCGGCGCGGAGGGATCGAGTCGCAGAGGACTTGGACGATGAGGTGCTCGATCCGGACGATCTCGACCCGAACGCCGAGAGCGTCCCGGGCGACAGGATGTCGTGGGCGCAGGACCGTGTTATGGAGGCATTTCCCGGAGCCGAGGAGGTCTGAGGTGGCGGAAGGCGACTCGTCCCCGACCGGAGATTTGGGCGACCTGTTTTCCCGGCTCGAAGCAGCTCGGGCGGATCTTGAGGCACAAGTGGAGGCGGTCGAGGCGGCCGACGTCGAGGGCCACGCGGCTGGAGGAGCGGTCGTGATACGCCTGAATGCTTCACTCGGAGTCGAGTCCGTGCATATCGACCCGTCGATCATCGACCCAGCTGACCCGGGACTGCTCGAAGACGCTGTGGTTGCTGCGCTCCGGGACGCCCTCGGTCGCGTGGTCGAGATCAGGTCCTCGATAAGCGCGCTGGCCGAGCCTGGCCTCGCCGGCGGCCTCGATCTCGGGGGACTCGTCGGCAATCTCGATCTGGAGGGGCTCCTCGCCGGCGTCGACTTGGAAGGTCTGATGGGAAGCCTTGGCATGGGAGGTTTGAGCGCCCTCGCGGGTTACGGGAAGCCGGCTGCAAGCGACGGCGAGCCGACAGAAGACGAGATTGACGAATCCGCCGACGACGAGCCGGAGGTCTGATCCGCCAATGTTCGCTGGACCGATCCAGGATCTTGTCGACGAGCTCGGGCGCCTTCCGGGCGTGGGGCCCCGCTCGGCTCAGCGCATCGCCTTTTACGTGCTCGAAGCGGACAGGGAGGCCGCGCTCCGGCTCGCTCATTCGATAGTCGAGGTGAAGGACAAGATCCGGCTTTGCGAGCGATGCTTCAACGTCGCGGAGGCCGAGCTGTGCACCATTTGCTCCGACGAGCGCCGGGACCGGACCATCGTGTGCGTCGTTGAAGACCCCCGGGACATCATCGCCGTTGAGCGGACGCGGGAATTTCACGGCACCTACCACGTTCTCGGTGGCGCGCTTAGCCCGATCGACGGAGTGGGGCCAGAGCAACTGCGGGTCCGCCCGCTGCTCATGCGACTCGCGGGCGAGAACATCGGCGAGGTGATCTTGTGCACGAACCCCAACCTCGAGGGTGAGGCGACCGCCATGTACCTCGCGCGGCTGCTCGTGCCGCTCGGGGTAAAGGTGACCCGTATCGCGAGCGGGCTGCCCGTTGGCGGTGACCTCGAGTACGCAGACGAGCTCACTCTGGGGCGTGCCCTCGAGGGTCGCCGGGAGATGAGCGGCTGAGCTCTCGAGCGGTGTACACACGCGCCCGCTTGGGAGGGCGGGCTAGGTCGTAACGCCGTCGCATGCAGGGTCTGCGGGTCGTAGCCGCCCGGTGGCCATGGCGAAGATCCGCTTCGGTCGGGGCGCAACGATGTGAGTCGCCCGCAGGGCCGATAGCCTTCGCGCCATGTTGGAGCAACCCCCGGCCGACCGTTCGATGGCCGCCCGCCTAGCCACGCTCGAGGCCAGGCGCACCGAGGCTGTCAACGCAGGGTCGGAGCGGTCGGTCAAGACCCACAAGGCCAAGGGCAAGATGACGGCCCGCGAACGGATCGACTACCTGTTCGACGAGGGTTCGTTCCAGGAGATGGACCTGCTTGTGCGTCACCGGTCCTTTGGCATGGGGCTCGAGCGGTCCCGCCCGTACACCGACGGCGTCATCACCGGTTTCGGGACTATCGACGGTCGGCGCGCGTGCGTGTTCAGCCAGGACTTCACAGTTTTCGGAGGCGCGCTCGGAGAGGCCCACGCGGCAAAGATCCACAAGGTCATGGACCTCGCTCTCTCGGTCGGGGTGCCGATCATCGGGCTGGAGGACTCAGGTGGGGCGCGCATCCAAGAGGGCGTGGCCGCGCTGAACAGCTACGGAGGGATCTTCAGCCGGAACGTACGTGCCTCGGGCGTAGTCCCCCAGATAAGCGTCATCCTCGGTCCGTGTGCCGGAGGAGCCGTCTACTCCCCAGCGATAACGGACTTCATCTTCATGGTCCACGAGACGAGCCACATGTTCATAACCGGGCCTGACGTCGTGAAGACCGTCACGGGTGAGGACGTAACTCTCGAACAGCTGGGCGGGGCCATGAGCCACGCGACGCGGTCGGGCGTCGCCACCTTCGTCGCCCCGAATGAACAAGCGTGCCTGGACGAGGTCCGTCACCTCCTCTCCTTCCTTCCCTCGAACAACCTGGAGCTGCCGCCGGACTTCGGTGAGCCTGACCAGCTGGACGCTGAGGTGCCCGAGCTGCGCGACATCGTGCCGACGAGCCCGAACCAGCCCTACGACATGAAGCGAGTGATCACCGCCGTCGTCGACGATGGTGAGTACCTCGAGTGCTTCCCGCACTGGGCAATGAACCTGACCTGTGGGTTCGCCAGGATCGCGGGTCGCTCCGTCGGCATCGTCGGCAACGAGCCCAGCGTGCTCGCGGGTGTGCTCGACATCGCGTCATCGGAAAAAGGCGCTCGGTTCGTGCGGACCTGTGACGCGTTCAACATCCCGATCGTGACCTTCGTCGACGTGCCTGGATTCATGCCGGGGACCGACCAGGAGTACGGAGGGATCATTCGCCATGGCGCCAAGCTGCTCTACGCGTACTGCGAGGCGACAGTGCCAAGAGTGCAGGTCATCACGCGCAAGGCTTACGGCGGCGCCTACATCGTGATGGACTCGAAATCGATTGGTGCCGACTTTTGTTACGGGTGGCCATCGGCCGAGATCGCGGTGATGGGCCCGCAGGGAGCCGTGGAGATCGTCTACCGGCGCGAGCTCGCCGACTCACCGGACCCTGCGCTGCGTCGGGAAGAGCTTGTCGACGATTACATAGAGCGTTACGCGAACCCGTACGTCGCGGCCGAGCGCGGCTTCCTCGACGCCGTGATCGACCCGGCCGACACTCGCCGCATGTTGGTCCGAGCCCTTCGACTGCTCGCTTCCAAGCGGGAGGAGCTGCCAAAGCGCAAACACGGGAACATGCCGCTTTGAGCAGCTCCCGTCCGTTGAATCCGGACGTCCGCCCTCGACCGCTCAGCGCCCCGCCCGAGGTGGCCGAAGCGATCGCCGTCGCCGTGGCGCTCTGTTGGCCGGGCGGTACGGCCCTGGAAGAAGGCGATCAGTGCTCCGGGCGGGACGAGGCCCATCGCGCCTGGCGTTTCTCGGGACGCTGGTGGCACGGGCCTGAGTCGTCCCACCACGAGAGTCCATGGCCGGAACGGAGTTGGCTGTGACTGAGATCCCCGAAGCTTGGGACCTCACGACTGTCGCGGAGGACGAGGTCGTCTTCCATCTCCACTCGCCTGACACGGTGGGCGCCGACTCGGCGCCGGGCGGTTGGTCGGGACCCGGGTACGAAGTGATAACGGGCTTGCGGCCCGGGACCCGAGTGCTGCGCCACGGGATAGAGACGCGCACGCTCGACCGGCCGGCCGGCGAGCTGCTCTGCAGGTTCGCCACCGTGAACGACCTCCACTTCGGCGAGACCGAGTGCGGCACCATCGACGATGTCGGCTACACCGTCGACTGTCTCACCGCAGGCGGGGCCGACGCCGGGGCCATCTCGGGTGGCGACGAGATGTTCCGGGCTTTCTTCGACCAGCTCGGGCCGGCCGTAGTCAGATCGTCACCCGAGGGAGCCACGCCCTATCCGGAGGTGATGAGCCGGGCCGCCGTGTCGGAGATCACCGGGATCGACCCGGCGGCCGTGGTGGTGAAAGGGGACGTCACCGCCTCAGGGTTGGTCGGAGAGTACGACGCCTTCCTGCAGTGCTACCTGGACTCGTTCGGCGACCGGCTGTTGCGTGTACGGGGCAACCATGACGCCTTCACGGGACGCCGGTTCGCCTCCGAGCCCTGCCAGGAGCTTGCGCTGCCCGGTGCCACCATCGCCGTCCTCGACACCGTGATAGAAGGCCGTGACTCGGGCCAGGTTCGCCCTGAGCAGCTCGACTGGCTTGACGAGCTGGGTGCCCGAGCCGACACGCCCGTGCTCGTGTTCGGCCACCACCACGTCTGGAGACCTGGGTCGGCCAACCCTTCTGACGATTTTTTCGGGATCAACCCAGAGGATTCGGAAGAGCTGGTGAGAGTGATCGCCCGGCGACCGGCCATCTGTGGGTACTTCGCCGGCCACACCCACCGCAATAAAGTGCGCCGTTTCGCCGAGACCGCCGACGTGCCCTTTGCTGAGGTCGCGAGCGTGAAGGACTTCCCGGGCAGCTGGGCCGAATACCGGGTATTCGAAGGCGGAATCCTCCAGGTTCACCGGCGGCTTTCCTCGTCCGCCGCGCTCGCCTGGTCCGAGCATTGCCGGGCCTTGTTCTGGGGGATGTACCCCGTCTACGCCATGGGCAGGCTGGAGGACCGATGCTTTCCGATACTGCCTCGTAACTCTTGGAGCCGGTAGGCTTCGACCCCGGGCGATGAGCACTTTCGGGGGTCATCGTGGCGGTCGGAAGGGGAGGCCATGCTGAGCGTTGGGGACCTGATGCACACTCATGTGTGCCGAGTCGAGCCATCCCAGAAAGTCGTCGACGTGGCCCGCATCCTCATCCTTCACGACGCGGACTGCGCTCTGATCACCCATGACGGTGTGCTGCTCGGCATAGCGACCGAGCGTGACCTGCTCAGATCGGTGCTCCCGACGGAAGCCGAGATCAACGAGAGGGACAGCCTGCGTGTGTTCGCCGACCTGGTCGAAGTCGCCCGCGACCATTTCCCGTCCCCGGTTGAGTCCGTGATGACGAGCCCGGTAAGGACGCTATCTCCTGACACCTCTTTGATCCGGGCGCTGAGCGCCATGCTCTCGGGCGGAATACACCGGTTGCCGGTGGTCGACTCCAACGGTGCGGTCGTGGGTCTCGTCACCCAGCGCGACCTGTTGCGAGCGGTCTTCATGGAATTCCAGGGCGCGGCGGGAGTTTCCTAACCCGGCCGCCTGGATCTCTTCGCGCTCGGCTATGCGGCGCGGCGCCGGCTGTTCCGGCCTGTCTCCTTAGCTCGGACTCGTCACTTGATCAACGGCGCCATCGCGCGGTCGAGGTCGTCGGTCAGATCGCCTACGGTCTCGAGGCCTACCGACAGTCGGATCAGGGACGGGTCCACCTCCAGCTCGGAGCCCGCCGTTGAAGCGTGGGTCATCTTGGCGGGCAGCTCGATGAGAGACTCAACGGCTCCGAGCGACTCGGCCAGGGTGAACAGCTGCGTGCCGCTCACGATTTCGAGCGCGGCGGTCTCGCCGCCGATGACCGTGAAGGACACCATCGCCCCGAACGCGAGCATCTGGCGTGCCGCGATCTCGTGGCCGGGATGCTCGGCGAGGCCGGGGTAGTACACGTCACGCACGGCTGGGTGGGCGCGCAGGTGCACCGCGACCAAGTGCGCGTTCGCGCACTGCCGCTCGAGACGGATGGCAAGAGTCTTGAGGCCGCGTTGAACGAGATAGCAGTCGAATGGGCTCGGGACCGCCCCGGCCGAGTTCTGGATGAACCCGAGCTGCACGGCGAGCTCGTCATCGTCTGTCGCGACCAGCCCGCCCACGACGTCGGAGTGGCCTCCCAGGTACTTCGTTGAGGAATGCACGACCGCGTCGGCACCGAGCTCGAGGGGGTGTTGGAGGTAGGGCGTGGCGAACGTGTTGTCGACGACGCAGCGGGCATTGTGGGCGTGCGCGGCCGCGGCCACCGCCTCGATGTCGATGATCTGGAGCGTCGGGTTGCTGGGCGTCTCCACCCACACGAGGCGGGTTTCTGGGCGCCACGCTCGCTCGAGCGCGTCGGCATTCCGCAGGTCGATTGGCGAGAAGTCGACTCCGAACCTGGCGAAGACCTTCGCCACCAGGCGATACGTGCCGCCGTAAGTGTCGTTGCCCATGATGAGGTGATCACCGGGGTCGAGCGAACGCAGGACGGCGTCAGTGGCGGCCATTCCGCTCGCGAACGCAAAACCGTGCTCGGCGCCTTCGAGGGAGGCGATCGTTTTCTCGAGCGACCTTCGCGTCGGGTTGCCCGTGCGCGAATACTCGAAACCCTTGTGCTTTCCCACTTCGTCTTGGGCGAAGGTGGAGGACAGGTGTATCGGCGTCACGACGGCGCCTGTCGTCGGGTCGGGCTCCTGGCCGGCGTGTACGGCGCGAGTGGCGAATCCGAGCTCTGGCACGGATCGGTCGTTTGGCGGGTTCATCGGGCCTCTCTTGGTGAGCCGGTTTGAGCCAAGAACGCGAGCGCGTCCGACCGCGTGATGATGCCGACGGGGTGCCCGTTGTCGAGCACGACCACGGCTGATGACTCCTCTAACCGCTTCAGCGCGACTTCCACCGTCTCGCCGCTTCCTACCGCCGGCAGGGGTGGGCTCATGATCTCCGCCACGGGCCGGTCGAGTATCCCGGGCTCCTGGATCGCCCGCTGCATGAGCTCGCGCTCGTGGACGGCGCCGACCACTTCGGCGGCTGCCAACGGAGGCTCGGCCTGGACGACTGCGAGCTGCGATACGTCGAACTCGGCCATGATGGCCGCGGCTTGGCGCGCAGTTTCGCCCGGGTGCACGTGGATCATCCCGGGAAGGCGGTTGCCCTTGAATGAGAGGAGCTCTGCGATGCTGTGTCCACTCGTCCTCAGGAAGCCGTGGTCAGCCATCCAGTCGTCGTTGTAGAGCTTGGACAGATAGCCGCGCCCCGAGTCGGGCACGAGAACCACTACCACGTCGTCGCGGTGCAATTCCGGCGCGAGTTGCAGCGCCGCCCAGATGGCGGTGCCCGTCGACCCACCAGCGAGGATCCCTTCCTCGACAGCGAGGCGCCTGGCAGTGAGGAAGGAGTCCGTGTCGGAGACCATCGTCACCCGGTCGACCACTTTCGGGTCGTACGTAGTGGGCCAGAAGTCCTCGCCGATCCCTTCCACGAGGTAGGGCCTCCCTGAGCCCCCTGAGTACATGGAGCCTTCCGGGTCCGCCCCGATGATCTGGATGTCGGGGTTCTTTGACTTGAGATACGCGGCGACGCCGCAGATGGTCCCGCCCGTGCCGATCCCGGCCACGAAGTGCGTCACCCGTCCCGCTGTCTGGCGCCAGATCTCGGGCCCGGTGGTCCTTTGATGGGAGGCCGGGTTCTCGAGGTTGTGGTACTGGCTGGGGTGGAAGGCGCCCGGGATCTCGTTCGCGAGGCGTTCCGTCACCGAGTAGTAGGAGTCGGGGTGATCCGGCGCCACCGCCGTTGGGCAGAGGATCACTTCAGCGCCATAAGCGCGGAGCAGGGCAACCTTCTCCGGTGCCATCTTGTCCGGCATCACGAACACGCATCGGTAGCGACGCCGGGCGGCGACGATGGCGAGGCCGACGCCGGTATTGCCCGATGTGCCTTCCACGATGGTCGCGCCCGGCCTGAGCAGCCCTGCCTTCTCGGCTGCTTCGATCATGGCGATGGCTGGGCGGTCTTTGACGCTTCCGCCAGGGTTGAGCAACTCGAGCTTGGCAAGAAACGGGCAGGGCAGCTCGCGACCCATCCGGTCGAGGCGCACCATGGGCGTGTTCCCGACGAGATCGAGAAGCGAGTCGACGACATCCATCTTCGCCCCGTGATCTGTGAGTGGGACGACGTCGACGCCGGCCAGGTCAGACCTACCGGAGACATCCTCGTCGGTGTGCAGCTCCGTTGGGAGTCCGGCGCTGTGGAGCTTGGCGGCCACCGGTGCGGCTCCCGGTCCCACGACGACGACGTGGCGCGGGATGCGGCTGCGGATCTCGACGATCAACTCGGGCGTCACCTTGGCGGTGGGCAGGGCAAGGGCATGGTTAGCCCGGGCACTAAGGCGCGCTGGTGGCTGATCGGGTCCGACGACGACGAGCACTTCCATCCCGACATGTTGGCTCACGGGCGGGTCGCTTGCCCAGACCCGGGCGCGAGCTGCTTGTCTCGATCAGCGGCGGCGATGCCCGATGCGTCGGGACTTACGCGTTATGCATGGGCGCAAAGGCCTATGTACCGGGAACGGCGCACGCCTCCAAGAGACCTGCCTGGCTGGGAGGGGTGAGTGCCGTAAGGGCCGGCGGCGTCGCCGGCGGATAGAGCGTCGCGATCCCCGAGGAGGTGATCGATGCCGACAGCACGGAATAGCTCGGCGTGCCCGTGAGCGCTTCTTTCAAAAAAGTGATCGTGACCTCTTCGACTACGGGCGCGGCGGCTCCCTGGCCGACGTAGGGGGAGAAGTGGCCCGCTTGGGCGAGCTTTAGGAAGAAACCGCCGCCGATGTCGTGCAAGAGCGCCGAAGCGTTCTGGGGCAGATTGCATTCGTCCACGGCGCTTTGGACGAACAGCGCCGGAGGCGCACTGGCCGGGGGACCATAGGTTCCGGTCAAGGTAGACCCTGACAGGATGATGACCGCAAAGGGCTTTGGCGCCATAGTCTCGTAAGTCGACGCGTACTTGTTGGAATACACGAGCGCCGCCACGGCCTCAGCGCCGTCGGAGTGGCCCGCCAGGGCGACTCTCCCAGGCTCGGCCAGACCCTTGAGCCATCCCGCTCCGGTCGATGCGACTCCCGCAGCAGCGGCCTCGACCTTCCCGACTACGTATGCGATGTCATACGGCTCGTACACGACGTCGGATTCCGCGACCTCGCGCTGGGTGACCGTGACATTACCCAGTGAGCTGATTTCGTTGGCGTTCTCGTCGGGGAACAGCGGCGCCACCACCACGAAGCCAGCCCGCACCCAGGAGTCCAGGAGCGGCATGTAGGTACTGGGCAGGGTGTCGAAGCCGTGTGCGAAGACCACGACCGGGAACGGCCCGCCGCGGTAGTCGGGCTTCGCCCCGGGGGCTGCGGCCGACTTCGACCGGCTCATCGACGGATACCAGATGTCAGTGATGAGAGTCCGAGGACCGGCGCTCCCTCCACTCAAGGGGTTGACGACGAGTCCCGCGTCGGGGTTCGTGTCCGTCCAAGTGACGGTCCTGAGGCCGATCCCCGTGGCCGGCACCGGCGTTGTCGTCGTGGTCGAACTGGAAGCGGTGTTCTTGCGAGGGCTGCCCCCGTCTGTGGCCAGCCAGATGATCAAGACGAGCATCGCGATGAGGAGGATCGTGACCCCGCTCACGGCGAGCCGACGCCGCCTGTAGACCGCTGGGCTGAGGCGGCGGGGAGCTGGTTGCCTGCTGTGTCCCCGAGTACTGCTCACCTGGGGAAATCTACAGTGCCGTGAGCGTCCGTGCTCCGGCGCGAGTTACGGTCAACAGCCGTCCTTGCAGCGACCGGGTCAGTCGGTCCCCTCGTCCTCGATCACCTCTGGGTCGTCGAGCATCACGCCCGCTTCGATCGCCTCGACGACATCGAGGGGGCGCTGGTCCTCCTCCTGTTCGTCGTCGTAGTCGATCTCGCTGTCGAGCGAAACCTCGTCGGCTGCGTCCTCGGAGATGTAGGGCTCGGGATCCTCGACGACCGGGGCGTCTCCGTACACATCGCTCATGTTCATATCCTGGCAGATGGAAATGCCGTGGGCGTAAACGCCCACGGCATCCAAACGATCGTCGAAGGTTCTCGACAAGCTGTCTTACACGAGCACCTCAGGCTGGCTTTACGGTCCCGATCTTTGCCGGTGCCTGCTTTGCCTTCTTGGCCGCTCGCTTTTCCTTCAGTGACTTCCCTGGTTTCTTGCCCGACGGTTTTTGTGGCGATTTATTAGCCAAATCGAGCTCCTTTACCTGGGTTCACGCCCGCAGCGTCGCAGCTACGGGCGCGGGACTTCAGATTGCGCGGACGCTGCTGGCTTGCATGCCCTTCTTGCCTTGGGTGACTTCAAACTCCACCCGCTGGCCTTCGAGCAGCTCGCGGTAGCCCTGCGCTTGAATCTCTGACTGGTGAACGAAGAGGTCTTCGCCGCCCCCGTCGGGTGCAATAAACCCGAAGCCTTTGGTGGCGTTGAACCACTTCACAGTACCTACTGCCATCTTTGGAACTCCTCTTGCCCCACGCACATTAGAGCGGGAGTCCAATGATGGATACCAGCACAGCACTCAGCCTGCGTGGTGGCGACTGGTGCGCTGCAATGATACCCCGTTCTCGTTGCGGTGGTGTCTTGGCTCAGCTCCCGGACGCAAAGGCGGCCGATGGTCCGCCGAGTCGAGACTGTCTCGAACAGGTGCGCAGCGGCCTGGGATGCCTGTCTTGCACGCGCCTGGATGGTGGCCGGACGACGAGTCGAGAGACGAAGCCGGTGCGATCGCAGGCGTTTCATGAGCCCGGAATTCGGCCATCTTGTGTCCACTCCCAGGCTGTGTTGAACGCGGAGCCGCACAAAGGGGAGAATCCTCGCATGCCACGCGACGATTCACCCAATCTCCCCCTCGTTACTCACTGGATCGACGGGAAACCCTACGGCGGAGATTCCAGCCGCTCCGGCGACGTTTACGACCCAGCGACGGGCAGGCTAACCAAGAAGGTCGCGTTCGGTTCTCCGGCCGATGTCGACGCGGCAGTCGCCTCGGCGAAGAAGGCCTTCTCGACGTGGCGGCACGCGACGCTTTCCCAACGAGCCAAGGTGCTCTTTGCGTTCCGGCAGATCGTCGCGGCGCGGGCCGGCGAGATGGCGGACATCATCACCTCCGAGCACGGCAAGGTGCTCGACGACGCGATGGGCGAGCTGAACCGCGGCCTTGAGGTCGTCGAATTTGCCTGCGGCATCCCCCACCTGTTGAAGGGCGGCTTCTCAGAGAGCGTCTCGACGAACGTCGACGTGTACTCGATCCGCCAGCCCCTCGGGCCTGTCGCGATCATCAGCCCGTTCAACTTCCCCGCGATGGTCCCCGCCTGGTTCTTCCCGGTGGCGATTGCGTGCGGCAACACGGTCGTGCTCAAGCCGAGCGAAAAAGACCCGTCGGCCTCGATCTGGTGGGCAGAGCGTTGGGCCGAAGCGGGCCTGCCGCCAGGTGTGTTCAATGTCCTCCAAGGCGACAAGGTGGCAGTTGACGGGCTACTGGAGCACCCGGACATAAAGGCCATGTCCTTTGTGGGCTCGACCCCGATCGCGCGCTACGTGTACGAGACCGGCACCCGGAACGGGAAGCGAGTGCAGGCACTCGGGGGAGCCAAGAACCATATGGTCGTGCTCCCTGACGCGGACCTGGATGTGGCCGCGGATTCGGCTGTGAACGCCGGCTTCGGCTCCGCCGGTGAACGCTGCATGGCGATCGCGGTGCTTGTTGCGGTGGAGCCTGTCGCCGACGCGCTCATTTCGAAGATCCGCGAGCGAATGGCGAAGCTGAAGACCGGCGACGGGCGTCGTGGCGTCGACATGGGCCCGCTCGTGACCCAAGCCCACCGTGACAAGGTGGCCTCTTACCTCGACGCAGGAGTGAAAGCAGGCGCGGATCTCGTCGTCGATGGACGCGGGATAACCCCGGACGGGGAAGCCGGGGGGTTCTGGCTCGGCCCGACGCTCTTCGACAAGGTCACCCCGGAAATGTCGATCTACACCGATGAGATCTTCGGCCCGGTGCTCTCAGTCGTCCGGGTGCCGACGTTCAACGCTGCGCTCGAGCTCATCAACGCCAATCCCTACGGGAACGGCACGGCCATCTTCACCAATGACGGGGGAGCGGCACGCCGCTTCCAGAACGAGGTTGAAGTCGGAATGATCGGCGTGAACGTTCCCATTCCAGTGCCCACCTCGTACTACTCATTCGGTGGCTGGAAGAGCTCGCTGTTCGGTGACACGCACGCCCATGGCACCGAAGGCGTGCATTTCTTCACCCGCGGCAAGGTCGTGACGAGCCGTTGGCTGGACCCGAGCCACGGGGGCATCAACCTGGGCTTCCCGCAGAATACCTGAGACCGGCTCGCTTCCGAGCCGAACCACGACGGCTCGCCCGGAGCAGCTCGTTGGTGTCGGCGCGTCCGGAGCGCTGAGAGCGGCGCGGGCAGGGAGGAACAGACCGGTGACGACGGAGCCCAGTGACGCCGCACCAGCCGCGAGGAGGGTCGCCCGGTCGGCCCCGATGACGAACGCCTGATATGCGCTCGCTATCACCGCGTGCCCAGCAGCTTTTGGCACGAGGTGTCCGATCGCAACCGCCGCGCCCACGGACGCCCGGGCCCGGTCGCCCAACGCGACCGGCAGGTGACCCACCTGCAGTCGGCTCCTGAACACGGTCAAGGCGATCGAGCCGAGCACGGCGACTCCGAGGACCCCACCTACTTGCTGCGTAGTGGCATTCAAGGCCGAGCCGGCGCCGGCTTGAGACCGCGCCAGGGACCCCATGATCGACTCGGTGGCCGGTGCCAGGGCCAGGCCCATCCCGAAGGCGATGACGATACTGGCCACGAGGAGGAACGAGAAATGCGTGCCCACCGTCGAAGAGGCGGCCATAACTAGCCCCGCACTCATGACTCCCATGCCGGTTGCGAGCACCACCTTTGTCCCGAAGCGGGCCGCCAGCGAGGCGGCGAGTGGGGACACAATGCCGATGGTGAGGGCGAAAGGGAGCGCTCGGACGCCTGCTTGGAGCGCGTCGTAGCCGAGTACCACCTGGAGCTGCTGGGTGAACAGGAACAGCCAGCCGAAGAGCGAAAGAAAGATGGTCATCAAGGTGAAGCTCGCCGCGCTGAAACGGGCCTGGCGGAAGATTCTCAGATTCACCATCGGGTGCGAGACATGCAGCTCCCAGGCGACGAAAGCGCCGATGAAGATCACACCAGCGAGGCCGACCCCGACGGTGCGGAAGCTCAACCAACCGTAGTTGGGCGCCTCAATGATGGCGTAGACCAAGGCGACGAGACCGACGACCGACAACAACGCACCAGCCGGATCGAGGGTCGCAGGGTGCTCGTCTGCCGAAGACGGCACCAGGAAATGGCCGGCGACCAGCGCTACGAGCACGATCGGGAGGTTGATGAGGAAGATAGACCCCCAGCTGAAATGTTCGAGCAGCCAGCCGCCGAGCGTAGGTCCGATGGCTATGCCGAGGCCTGATACCGCAGCCCAGGCAGAGATGGCCTTTGCCCGCTCAGAACCATCGGTGAAGACGTTCGTCAAGATCGACAACGTGGCGGGCAGGATGGCCGCAGCGCCCATCCCCATGAGGACCCGGCACGCAATGAGCTGGTCGGCGGACCCGGAGACCGCGGCCAAGCCTGATCCCAGGCCGAAGGCGACCAGTCCGCCAGCGAGGGTCTTGTGGCGCCCGATGCGGTCGCCCAGGCTGCCGAGGGTTAGTAGCAGTCCGGCCACCGCCAAGCTGTAAGCGTCGACTACCCATTGCAAGGACGTCGTAGATGCGCGCAACTCACGGACCAGGGTGGGCAGGGCGACATTCACGATGGTGCTGTCCACCACTACGACGAGGAGCGACAAGCACAGGACGGCGAGCGTGCACCACCGTCGGGCATGGATTTGTGTGGCCGTCCTCCGAGTCATGGGTCTCTCCTGACATGTCGTAATAGACAGGTGGACGATAACTCACTGAAGATGGACATGTCAAGGCAAACATGTGATGATTGACGTGATGTCCCTTCGCCACGCACTGCTCGATGCCCTGGCCGGTGAACCGATGAGCGGCTACGACCTCACTCGCTACTTCGCAGCGTCGTTGTCCAACGTCTGGCCGGCACAACACAGCCAGATATATCCAGAGCTGGCGAAGCTTGTCGCCGAGGGCCTGATTGCTCAGACGGATCAGGGACCCCGCGGCCGCAAGGTGTACTCGACAACTCCGGCCGGAGTGGACGCCCTTAGGGAGTGGCTGCGCGAAACGAGCCCTGATTTCGGGATCCGGGTCGAGTTCGTACTGCGCGTATTCTGCTTCTGGGTCCTGCCGCGAGAGGAGTCACTCGACCACCTGAGCCGTTATCGCGCCGAGTTCGTTCGCCATCGCGACGAGTTGGTGGCTGATATCGCCGAGGTTGACTGGGGTCGAAGCCAAAGCCACCGTGGGGCGCGTCTCACCGTCGAGTTCGGCCGCCGCTACTACAACGACTTGATCGAGTGGGTCGACTGGACGGTGGCCCAGATCGAGGCTGGAGCACTCGAGCCGGGTGGGCCGTTGCCGGGCCTAACAACTGGACCTAGCCCTCGGAGCCGTGGCGCCTAGAGTTCGCTGGCGGGCGTCACCCTGAGACACAGGTCCCTGGACGGCCCACCCCACGTCGTGCGAGCCACAACGACTGACTTCGCATGGGAATTGAGGCTATGTGTTCATGCGGAGGAACGAGCGCAGGCGCGGTCCTGTAGCGCCGAACCCTTGCCCGTGCGCCGGCGAAAGCAGAGGATCGGAGGCTGCGCGGATAGACCAGGATGGTTACAGAATTTCCGGTGTCCGGCTAGGTCGGTCCGCTGAGTCTCGCGACATCAAAAAAGAGTGGGCGAGGGGGGACTTGAACCCCCACGTCCTTGCGGACACAGGAACCTGAATCCTGCGCGTCTGCCAATTCCGCCACTCGCCCGTTGCCGAGACGATAGCCGTCGGGGGCTCCTCGCTGCGTCGGCCCGGGCTGGCGACGGGCTGGATGCCGCTCTGCCATGGGGCCTGTTCACGCCCCAAGTAGTGTGGATGCACCATGGGACTGCAGCAGTTCGAGCAACGCCTCGAGCGTTTGGTCGAAGGCGCCTTTGCGAAGGCGTTCCGCGGCCAGCTCCAGCCGGTCGAGCTTGGTCGGCGCCTTACGCGGGAGATGGATCTTCGTCGTGCCGTCGGGATCCATGGCTTCCTAGTCCCGAACGAGTTCCACATATACCTGGCGGCCGAGGACTTTGAGCGGTTCGAGGAGTTCGGCGACTCGTTGGAGCGGGAGCTGATAGCGGCCGTGCGTGAGCACGCCGGTCGGGAGGGCTACCAATTCGTCGGTCCCGTGACGGTCGAACTTCATCTCGACCGCGAACTGTCGGTCAGCACCTTTGTCATCGAGAGCGAGCTCGTCGAGGGCGATGACCGGCCAAGCTTCTGGCTGGTCTTCCCTGACGGGCGTCGTGTCGGCATAGGGTCTCAGGTGGTCACGATCGGACGTTTGCCCGAATGCGCGGTCGTGCTGGATGACCCGAACGTCTCTCGCCGGCACGCTCAAGTGCGCAAGGAAGGCGACGCGATTTTCGTCGTGGACTTGGGTTCTACGAACGGGACGCGGGTGAACGGTGCCCCGATCAGGGAGCATCGCCTCGTTCCCGGTGACGTCATCTCAGTGGGGACGACGACTCTTCGGTTTGAGCCGTCTTAGGCAAGAGCGACTCCATGCCCCACTCGCTCTTGGAAATTCTCCGGTATTTCCTGTTGGCGGCGATCTGGCTGTTCTTCGTGTACGCCGCCCGGATGGTCTGGGTGGAGGTGCGACGCTCCCGCGCCGAGCAACAGTCTCAGACACCGCCAGCGGCCGCGGTCGCTGCCGACAAGACGATGGCCCTGCGCTTGCGCGTCGTCGATCCTCCCCAGCGACGAGGGCGCGTCTTCGAACTTGGCGACGAGGTTACGGTTGGGCGGTCCCCGGGCTGTGCAGTGCCGCTCGATGACGACACCTTCGCCTCTACGGTGCACGCACGCGTCTTCAGGCGCAGCGGCGAGCTATGGATCGAGGACCTTGGGTCCACGAACGGCACCTGGTTGAACGACGAGCGGCTGGAGGAGCCCAGCCGGCTGCGGCGCGGCGATCGCGTGAAGGTCGGCAGCACCATCCTCGAGGTGGCCCGTTGAGCCGGCTGAGGACCGCCGCTGCCACCGACGCCGGTTATCTGCGCGCCACGAACCAGGATGTCGCGCTCGCCACCGACGACCTGGCGGCGGTCGCCGACGGCATGGGCGGTCACCTTGGCGGTGAGGTCGCGGCCCGCATCGCTGTCGAGCAGCTGCTCGAGGCTCACCGCAGGGACCGCACGACCGACGGGCTGGTGGCGGCGGTACGCGCCGCGAACTCAGCCGTGTATCGGCGCAGCAGATCGGACCGCAGCCTGCGGGGGATGGGTACCACGCTTACCGCGGCCGCGTTCGTTGCCGAGGAACCGGACGATCAGGTCCGACTGGCGTTGGTGAACGTGGGCGACTCGCGCGCTTATCTGGTCGACCGGCCGGCGCGGGTGATCCACAAGCTGACAAACGACCACAGCGTCGTGGAGGAGATGGTCCGCAGTGGCGAGCTGAGCCCGGACGAGGCGGCCGTCCACCCGCACCGCCACATCCTTACCCGGGCGCTCGGTATAGAGCCCAGGATCGAGCCGGACTGTTGGGAGCTCGAACTCGCAGCCGGCAGCCGTCTCCTGCTTTGTAGTGACGGGCTCACCAACGAGCTCAGCGAGTTGGAGATTGCAGCCGTGCTGCTCGGTGAGCCCGACGGCCGGAAAGCGGCGGCCGAGCTCGTGAACCAAGCGCTGAGGCATGGCGGAAGTGACAACGTCACAGTGGTCGTGCTCGACGTTCTGGGCGAGGGTGGTGCCGTCGTGTCCGGTGACGACGCCGTCGTGATTCCGGCCGTGATCACCGGGGCTCCCGAGCCGGCCACTGGCCAAGGAGCATCGTCGGCACCGAATGTCGCGCCACAAACCGAATCCTCGGAGGCCACGCCATCCGAAGAAGCGCCACGGGCAGCGGGCACCCGGCCGGTTGTGCTCGTGCCGCGGTCGAAACGTCAGCGGGGCCAACGTGACCGGATCATGACGATACGCGTCGCTTTGTTCGTGCTCGTCTTCGTGGCGATTTTCGGAGGTGCGGCCGGCGTGGTGCTGTGGTTCGACAAGGCATCGTTCTATGTCGGGCTCGACCACGGTTACGTGACGATCTTCCAGGGCCGTCCCGGCGGCTTACTGTGGCTCCAGCCCTCGGTTGTGGAGCGGACGAATCTCACCCCGGCAGATCTGCTGGCGTCGAACGTTGCGTACCTGAAGCAGGGGATGGAGCAGAGCTCCTATCAAGCGGCCCGAAACGTGGTGCACGCCCTCTCCCTCGAGCGTTCAATTGTGGAAAGCGGCTCACCGGTCACTACGACCACGCAGCCGATCGCGGCTACGACTACGACTCTCGGCGGCATGGCGACGACATCCACGGTCACGACAACCACCGTCGTGCCCCACACGACGACGACCACGAGCACGACCACTACAACCACCGCCGTGACCACGACCACGTCGATCGGAGCATCGCCGACCACGACCACGACAGGTGCCAAGTAATGGGTCCGACGACCAATCGCCGCATCCGCTGGTTGGGAGGCGTACTACTGGTCTGCTTCGGTCTGTTGTTTCTCCAGCTGAACAACTTCCAGATCCGGCAGGCGAGTGCTCTGAGAGACAACCCCGACAACCCCTCGGTAACGGTCTCGAGCTACGAGTTGCCTCGTGGTGACATTTACAGCGCCGATGGTGCCCTTCTCGCGTACTCCAAGCGCACCAACGACGGTTTTGGCGAGCTCAGGGTGTATCCGGAGGCGACGGCCACGCTGTTCGCAGGCATTACCGGATACGAGTCGGTCGCCGTCGAGGCCTCGACGGGTCTCGAGTCCGAGTACACCCAGTTCCTCGAGCAGCACAGCTCACCCACGTCGACGCTCGGCGAGCTTCTCACGGAGCACGAGACGACCGACGACATCACTCTCACTGTTTCCGTCGCGCTGCAGAGGGTCGCCGCGGCTGCCCTCGCGGGTCGCACCGGGGCGGTGGTGGCCATCGACCCCCAGACCGGGGCGATCCTCGCCATGTACGGCAATCCAACCTTCAACCCCAATCTGTTCGCGGTCCACAGCTACGACGCCGTTCAGCGCAACTACTTCAAGCTGGTGAACTCGCCGGGCGACCCGTTCATCAACTACGCCACGGGCCAGGCGAAGGCACCTGGATCGACCTTCAAGGTCATCGACACCTCCGCCATCTACGACATGGCACCGCAGATGGAGAGCCGCTATTTTGCTCCCGTTCCGAGCGTCGTGCTGCCCGAGACGGGGGGCCAGACGCTATCCAATTTCAATGGCGAGTACTGCGGCGGCTACCTCCCGCAGATTCTTTCCTTCTCCTGCGACACGGCCTATGCCTTGGTCGGTGAGAGCCTTGGCGCGGAAAAGCTCTACCGTCAGGCGACTGCGTTCGGGTTCGACTCCGTCCCGCCCTTGGATCTGCCGGCAGGGGAGGTCGCCGCCTCCAACTTCCCGACGCCGCTGGACCTTGTCGGTGACATTCCCGGGCTCATGAAATCGGCCATCGGGCAGGAGAACGTGACCGCGACGACCTTGCAGATGGCTCTTGTAGCCGCCGGCATCGCGAACAACGGGGTCATTATGACCCCGCACCTGCTGGACAAGGTGATCGACGATCAGGGCAACCTCGTCGAGACGTATCGCCCCCATCCCTGGAGACGAGCGACGCCCGTGGCGACCGCACGAGCCGTCCGGCAACTCATGCTCGGCGTGACCGAGACTCCGGGTGCCACTGCGTACGGCGTGTTCCCGTCTTACGAGTTCCCGCCCGTGGCCGCCAAGACGGGCACCGCCCAGATCTTTGGTCAAGGCTGCGGCACCTACAACTGGCTGATAGCGACTGCGCCTGCCGGCTCCGGCGAGACGCCGACGGTGGCGGTGGCGGCGATAGTCCCGATTCCGCCCGGCGATGCGTGTGTTGACGCGACCGGTGCTGAGATCGCCGGCCCTGTCGTTCGGGCCGTGCTTGCAAAGGCTTTGGCGATGCATCTATGAGCGAGAATTTGCCCCCCGACCCTGGCCCCGGACAGGCCGACCCGACGAATAGGCTGAACCCAACCATGCCCGAGACCCCGTCTCCCATTTACAACGGCCGCTACGAGCTCACTCGCCAGATTGCGCGCGGCGGGACCGCACAGGTCTATCTCGCGCACGACGTGCTGCTCGACCGCCCGGTCGCTTTGAAGATGCTGTTCCCGGAATTGTCATCGGACCACTCGTTCGTAGAGAGGTTCCGGCGGGAAGCTCAGGCAGCCGCGAATCTCTCGCACCCGAACATCGTCCCGGTCTTCGACTGGGGAGAGGCCGACCGGACGTACTACATCGTCATGGAGTACGTGGACGGTGAGCCCTTGTCGGCCGTCATTCGCAACCAGGCACCGCTCTCCCCCACACGGGCGGCCGCGATCGCCGCCGACATCGCGAAGGCCCTCAGTTACGCGCATCGCCACGGAGTGGTGCACCGCGACGTGAAGCCCGGCAACGTCCTCATAACCGCCGACGGCCAGGTGAAAGTAGCCGACTTCGGAATCGCCCGGGCCGTCGGGGCGAGCGAGAGTGTCACTCAGACGGGCCTCGTCATGGGTACCGCCACGTACTTCTCGCCCGAACAGGCGCAGGGCCTTGGCGTGGACGGGCGCAGTGACGTCTATGCGCTCGGTGTGGTCCTCTACGAGATGGTCACCGGTCGTCCCCCGTTCATGGCGGACACACCAGTGGCCATCGCCTACAAGCACGTGTCGGAGACAGCGCCGCTTCCGAGCTCGATCGAGCCGCGGGTGCCTCGCGATCTCGAAGCGATCGTCATGCACGCGATGGCCAAACAGCCCCAGGCCAGATATGCGACCGCGCAGGATTTCCACGACGACCTGGAGCGTTTCGCGCGCGGTCTGCCAGTGCTGGCGCCTTCGCCAACCTCGGGTGACCCGGGTGCCCAGACGCAGGCCGTGCCGGTGAGCCCGACGCAGGTGTTGCCGGCTGCTGCCGCGGCTGCCGCGCCCACTCAGCGCCAAGAGACCGTCCCGCTGCCCGGTGCCGGCACCGGTCGACCGCAGTACCCGAGGCGGCGTTTCCTGCCCTGGGTGCTTGCCGCCGTGCTGCTTGGCGCGGCGCTCGGCTTGATCGTCTACTTCGGTGG
>JBEKBI010000006.1:0-104066 GCA_050015475.1 Acidimicrobiales bacterium
GCCATCGCCACCCTGCCTCCATGTACCTACAAGTGTAGTACATCCAGGCTTCGAGCTAGCGATGGCCTTTGCCCAGCAGCAGAGGAAGGCCTCGACTTCGAGAGGTCGCAGTAGCGGCCTACTCCATCCGAGAATTTGGCACCCTCCGAGTCAGCGCCTGGCCCGTCGATCACGACCGGCCAGAGCACCGCTGCGCTACCCGGAGCAGGCATGATGGTCGCAATGGCGTGTGAGACGAGGCGCTGCAGGACTCTTAGCCCCCGTCGTTCCTCGCGCCGCGCCCTCCCGCGCTCTCAGCAGCGATGCCGCCGGCACCCTGGTGACGGCGCTTGGCGCCGCGGCGTAGTCGATCGCTACTACGACCCGCCTGTCTCAAGGCGTACGAAGCGACATACGGTCGCTCCGGTCTGATTGGCGCGTTGCTCACTCACGCGGCCAAGGATCTTGGCAAGGTCGTCAGGTTCGCTCGGAGACACGAGAGGATGATCGAGGCGATCGCGACGACAGCGATCGCCGTGGCCGCGGCGGGCAGCGGTGTTGGGGCATTGGTGGATCTAGGCCTGGGGGCGACGGAAGCGGCCGATACATGGGCTGCGGCCTCGGACGTGCTGGCTCTTGCGGGTTCTGTCGCGGACACAGGCAGGTGTGTGGCTTCACACGACAGAAGCGTCTGCGTTGGTGCCGCTCTCGATATCGCGTCGGCTGGCTTGGGTGGTGGAGCGAGACTCGCCGAGAGGGCGGGGATGGAGGTCCTTGCGAATTTGTTGAGGGCAAAAGCCTTTTCAGTTGGGGCTGGCTCTGTGGCGTGGAACGTGACTACCGCACTGCTGCGGCAATGAGCCTTCGATCCCGTTTGTTTCTCAGCGACGAGCAATTCGTTGCCAAATGGGAGCCAACCATGGGCCCAGAGGCTGCTCGGCTTTTCTTGAGGTTTTGGCAACTGCGCTTCAGGAGCTGGCTATGTGGGGCGGTGGGAGTTCTGCTGGGGTTCGCAGCGGTCCTCTCGCACGGCGTCGTGTCTACTGTCTTCACGGCCGTCTGGGTCGTCTGGCTTGCCCCTATCGCTGGCTCGGTGGTCTTAATGTACCGAAACATGCACAAACGGCGGCAAGTGGCACGAGAGTGGCGGCGTGATCACGGGATGGTGGACAAACCGAAGCACGGGTGGTGACCACGCGCAACGGGCAGGCCGTATGTTCGCGAATTCCCCGCTCTTGCTTGGCTTGGCGCACGAACGGCCCGCTCCAACCGTATCCAGTTCGCCCGTCCAGGTGCGTCCGGGAGGAGTCCATGTTCCTGACCTAGTACGACCGCATGAGTCGCGTAGGTGCCTGGGTCTTAGTAGCGGCCTACCAGGACTCCCAGTTCACGGCCGGGGGCTTCACAGACAACGTCCGGCGTCGCAGCCTCATGGGCTCGAGGGCACCGTGGGCGACTGGTACGAGAGCGCGCCGGTCCGTTCTGGAGTTCGATGTGGAGCGAGCATTGTCATGAGCACGATTTACCCGCCGGAGTCCGAAGGGTCCATTAACACATCACACGTGAGCCCGAGATGGGATTCGAACCCATGACCTGCGCATTACGAGTGCGCTGCTCTACCACTGAGCTACCCGGGCTTAGCTGCTATTTCTTACCACGCCGTCTTGGCGGGGACGCACCCTCACCCCGGTCGGGGAGCCCGGACCACCCGGGTGCCTGCGGGGTTGGTGGCGGGCCCAGCTACCGCATCTATCGAGGCCGACACGGTACTTGTCCGCCGCCTCTCGCGCCGGACTGGGCGAAATCCCGCCGACGGAACCATTCAGTCCTCGCGTCTGGGCGACTCGACGGCTGCTATGCCCACAAGTCCTAGAGCGCCCTCCGGCGGTACCGGCGCACGGACACGGGAGCGAGCACGGCCAGAATTCCGACCGACCAGACGATCGCCCAGAAGACGGTGGAGCTGGTCGGCCCCGTGCTCGCCACCGTGGTGAACGGTGGGAGGACCAGGGCCGGGTTCGGTGCGCCCGCCATGAGATCGCGGGCGGCGTTCACAAGGATCGTCACCGGTTGGTGTTGGGCGAATCCCTGCAACCAGCCGGGCATCGACTGCAGCGGAACGAACGCCGAGGAGGCGAAGGTAAGCGGGAACAGGATCGGGAACGACATGAGCTGCGCCGTCTCGCTGTTGGGAGCGGCCAGCCCGATGAAGGCAAAGCCCCAGCTGAGCGCGTACGCGAAGAGCAACAGGATCACGATCCCGGCAAGGAACTCGCCGACGTTCGTCCCGATGCGAAAGCCGACTGCGTACCCCACCCCGGTCATGAGGGCCATCACGAACACGTTCCGGCAAAGGTCGGCCGTGGTTCTGCCGGCCAACACGGCCCAGCGTGACATGGGAAGGGCAAGGAATCGCTCGATGAGGCCCTTTTGCAGGTCTTCGGCGAGCCCGATCGATGTCCCGATTGATCCGAAGGCGACGGCCTGGACGAAGATGCCGGGGAGCAGGAACTGAACGTAGTGGTAGCCGGGCGTTGGGATCGCGCCCCCGAACACGTACCGGAACAACAAGACGAACATGATCGGCTGCACGCTCGAGAAGAAGATCGCGTCCGGCACCCGGGTATACGCGATGAGGTTGCGCTTGGTCATCGTCAGCATGTCGGCGATGGCCCAGTAGAGCCTCCCGCCCGGCGCCCGTGAACCGACGAGCATTCCGACGTTGTCGCTGGTGGTGGTGGTCATCAGCTGCGCACCTTCCTGCCTCGTTGGCGACGCCCGTCGAGCACAGGCAAGGCGTCAGCCCCATTCTCCGGCTCGACCTCGGTCCGGTGTCCCGTGAGGGCCAGGAACACGTCGTCGAGACTCGGTTCGCGAAGCGCAAGCGTGGTCGGTGCGATGCCTTCGGCCTCGAGTATCCTCAGCGCCTCGGTGACGACACGTGGGCCGTCGTTCACGTTGACTTCGACCGTGTGGCCGTACACGACGGGGGCCTTCTCGTTGACCGACTTGAGCGCAGCCGCCGCGCGAAGCGCCGTCGTCCCATCCACGAGGCCAAGGTCGAGAACCGTCGCCCCAAGGTCCGCTTTCAAACTGGCCGGCGTCCCTGCCGCGATGACCCGGCCATGGTTGATGACGACCAGCTGGCGGGCGAGCTTGTCAGCCTCCTCCAGGTACTGAGTCGTGAGCAGCACCGTCGTTCCCTCGGCGGAAAGCCCCTCGATCATGTCCCAGACGTCCGCCCGGCTGACCGGGTCGAGGCCGGTCGTCGGTTCATCGAGAAAAAGCACCTGGGGATGCGCGACGAGTGATGCGGCGACGTCAAGGCGCCTGCGCATCCCGCCGGAGTAGGTCTTCGTCGTCCGGTCTGCTGCCCCGGCAAGACCGAACTGCTCGAGAAGCTGCCGGCAGCGGGCCTTCAGCTGCGGCTTGGCCATGTGGTTGAGCCGTCCGACCATCCAAAGGTTCTCTGCCCCGGTGAGGTTCTCGTCCACCGCCGCGAACTGGCCTGCCAGCCCGACCAGCTGGCGGACGATTTCGGGCTCCTTCTTGACGTCGTGGCCGAGTACCCGAGCGTGCCCGCCGTCGTAGCCGAGAACGGTCGTGAGGATCCGCACGATCGTGGTCTTGCCCGCGCCGTTCGGGCCGAGCAGCCCGAAGATGGTGCCGGGTTCCACATCGAAAGTGACTCCGTCGAGAGCCCTCACCGTGTGACCGAAGGTCTTCTGAAGGTCCTCCAGCTCGATAGCGGGCGTCATGGGCGGTCTCCTCGGGTGTTCACAGGACGGGAATGTAACGGCAAGGCGAGCTACAAGAGGTATATTATCTTAGTAGTCAAATATCTTAACGAATGAGGTAGAGGTGGGTTCGGATCATCGCAAGCGAAATTTGGACGAACTTCCCCGGGCTCTTCGGATGTTCCTGGCTGCCTCGGACAGTTTCGACGAGACGCTGGGCAAAGTGCTTGGGCTCAACCCTACCGACGTCCGCTTTCTGGACCTGCTGGAGCAGTTCGGAACCATGACGGCAGGTGCGTTGGCCGAGGTGTCCGGGCTCAGCACGGGGGCCGTGACGTTCGTGCTCGATCGCCTCGAGAGGGCCGGCTTCGTGCGCCGGGTCCGGGACGAGAACGACCGCAGGAGGGTCCTCGTGGAGCTCGACGCGGCCGCCAGTGAGCGACTCTCAGTCCTGCACGAGGGCGTCGTCAAGGCGTTGCGGGCCTCGGCGGACCGTTTTTCGGGAGCCGATCTCCGCAGCATAATCGAGTTCCTGGACGAGGGCGCGAAGGTCTACCAGGCCCAGGTGCCGCTGCTTTGCGCTCAGATCCCCTCGGACTGCGAGCCGCGGGTGAGCGATGGGAGAGCGGCCCTGAAGGCGGCCTTGAAGGCCCAAGCGAAGGCCGAGGCCTTCAAGCAGCTCGAGAAGACAGCGCGCAAGCTCCAAGCCAGGTCGGAGGAGATGCGCAAGAAGGCAGCCGCCGAGGAGTCCCAGGAGAGCTAGTCGGTCGGAGCGCTGACTGAGACGCCTGCCCCGCAGGCCGTTCGACGAGACGGAAAGACCGTCAATCTGCATTGAGGCGGCGTCGCCATTTATTGTGGCGTAGCCGCCGTGGGAACAACCGGGTGGAGGGGCAAGCCACAGGAGGCAGCTCATGAGCGTGTTGGCCGTCGACGTCGGTACGAGTGGCGTTCGCGCTGCGATCGTGCGGCCCGACTCCTCCGTCGAGTGCGTTTATCAGCAGCAAGTCCTGCCGAGCTCACCGGCACCGGGCTTCGTCGAGTTCGACGCGAGCGCGATGGCAAAGGCCGTGCTTGAGGTCTCGACGGCGGCGCTGGCCGAAGGGGGCCGCGTCGAGGCCGTAGGGATAAGCAGCCAGCGCGCCTCGATAATCGTCTGGGACCGCGCCACAGGCGAGCCGGTCGCCCCGGGCATCGGGTGGCAGGACCTTCGTACGGTGGGGTACTGCCTGATGCTCCAAACACAGGGGATCCGGTTGGCACCGAACCAGAGCGCCACCAAGCTGGCGGTGCTGCTCGATATCGCCGACCAAGACCGGTCACGGGACCTGTGCGCGGGGACGGTCGATACCTGGGTGGCGTGGACCCTGTCCCGAGGCAGCCTGCACGTCTCGGACCGGAGCAACCTCGCAGTCACCGGACTGCTGGACGGCAACGCCTCGGAGTGGGACGACACCGTTCTCGACGCACTACGAATTCCTCATGCGGTGCTGCCGCGCCCTGTCGACTCGCTCGGGGTACTCGGCGAGGCGAGCGCGCTTGCGGGAGCACCGCCGATCGCCGGTCTGGCCGGTGACCAGCAGGCCTCGCTCGTGGGTCAGGGATGCGTGCGGCCGGGCCTCGCCAAAGCGACATTCGGGACTGGAGCGATGCTCGACCTGTGCGTAGGGGCCACGCGGCCGGTTTTCCCACGCCGCGGACCGGGCGGGACCTTCCCGATCGTGGCCTGGTGCGACAAGGGCTCGATCACCTGGGGGATCGAAGCGATCATGATGTCGGCTGGCACCTGTGTCGAATGGCTTCGCGACGACCTCGGAATCGTGTCGTCGGTGGCCGAGTCCGATGAGCTCGCGGCCCAGTGCCCCAACTCGGGCGGGGTCTGGTTCGTGCCGGCGCTTCTCGGCCTCGGCACTCCGGTGTGGGACTACGGAGCGAGGGGCACCCTGCTCGGGCTCACCCGCGGATCGGGGCGGGCCGAGGTGGCGCGCGCCGTGCTGGAGGGAATCGCATACCGCGGCGCCGACCTGCTCGAGGCGGCTGAGACCGATTCGGGCCTGTCGATAGAGAGCCTTCGCATCGACGGAGGCATGACCGGGAACCACACGTTCACCGAGGCGCTCGCGAACGCCATCGGCCGCCCGGTCGAGATCTCGGCCGTGACGGAGGCGACGACGCTCGGCGCCGCCTACCTGGCCGGGGTCGCCGTCGGAACCTGGCCGAGCCTCGATGCCGCGTCCGCCCAGCTGCAGCCCCGCGCCGTCATCGAGCCCACGCGGCGTGTTGACCGTCAGCGGTGGCTCGAAGCACGCGACCGGGCACTTCGCACCGTTCCGGAGCTTTCCGACCTCGATTTCTGATCACTGCTGCCAGTGCGGTTCGAGCAGGATGGCCGAGCTCAAGTTCTCAGTGGTGAGCAGGTCCCGGCTCGGCGCCGCCTTTCCCGGTCCCGACTCCGCCGAGCGGGGGCGCGGTGCGAGTCTCCTCAGCTCGAACGGCCTCAGCCGCTACGGATGCCGACGCCGCTTCTGTCTCGAGAGCCCTTTCTTTTCGCAGCCCAGGATGGAACAGCGTGAACAGCAACAAGCCGAGGAAGATCACGCCGAAGGGGAGAATGGATGTGGAAGCCGGGGCAAAGAGCGGAAACAGGACGAAGCCCGATAGGACCGCGGTCCAGCTCCACAAGATCACGACTGTTCGGCGGGGACCGTGGCCGAGCCGGACAAGCCGGTGGTGAACGTGGTCTGTGTCCGGTGTGGAGATGCTCGTGTGCTTCGCGATTCGGCGTATGTACGCGAACGCCATGTCCGTCATCGGGACCCCGAGGATGAACAGCGGGAGGAACAGCGGGGCGTAGAAGAAGTAGGTCTGGCCGCTCACTTGCGCGGTTCGGCCACCAATCTCCATCGTGGCGGCAGCCATCAGCAGCCCAAGGAACAGGGCACCCGCGTCTCCCATGAAGACCTTCGCGGGATTGAAGTTGTGGGGCAGGAAGCCGAGGCAGATGCCACAGGTGATCACGGCGATAAGCGGTCCGAGGTTGGTGGCCTGGAGCACTCCTAGATCGATGAGCCGAATGCCGTAAACGGCCAGCGCGCCCGAGGCGATGGCGACAATGCCGGCGGCGAGCCCGTCGAGCCCGTCAATGAGATTGACGGCGTTGGTGATGCCGATCACCCAAAGGGCTGTCACGAGTGGCGTGAGGTCCGAGGAGAGCACGACGGTCCCGGCGAGGGGAATTTTGAGCCAGAACATCGTCACGCCGAGGAAGACGAGGCACATGGCCGCTAGCACCTCCCCGGCCACCTTCGCCGGCGCCGAGATCTCGTGAGCGTCGTCCACGAGCCCCACGACAAGGATGACCCCCGCGCCGATCACGACGCCAAGCGGTTCCGAGGAACCCTGGAAGATCCCGCTAAGGTGCCCGATCCGACCGGCGACGATCATCGCGATGAGGAAAGCCAGGAACATCGCGAGACCACCGCCGTATGGGATCGGCTTGGGGTGGAGGCGTCGCTCGTCTGGCTTGGCGACGAAGGAGAGTCGCGCCGCCAGGCGCCGCAACGGGAATGTCAGAGCAAAGCTGCACACCGCGGCGATTGCGCCGACAAGGGCGTAGTCGCCGATAGGTGGCACGACAAAAGCCCCCTTAGACCACGGTGGGCTTAGTCGTCGATTTGGCCTTGAGGACGCTGGAAAGGGGCAGGGCGTTCCGGGGAACGGCGATGTGAACGGTCTCTCCCCATCGGCTGAGCACAACGGTCTCGACGAAGCGACCCGAAATCCCCTCGGTGGGCTTCACGCCGCTGAACTCCACCGGCAGTGAGTTGGCTCCCTCTGTCGTCACGAGCTCCCCGGTTGCGTGTTCTCGGGGCAAGACGCCGTCACCCACCCAGCGGCCGAAAATCTCGGTATAGGTATTGCCACCCATCAGGATCGCCCGCATCCCTGTGATCGGTTTGGCGAGGGCGATCTCGGACATCAGCGAGCCGACAGTGAGCGCCTGGGCGGCTTGCTGGAAGATGGCGCCCTCGGACGGCACGATCGATACCCAGCGATCCGCGGCAGCCGTCGCCTGGCTAGGTGTGAGCGAAAACACGAGCCCGACGGCTTCGTCGCCTCCCTTGAAGTACACCGTGTGCCCGACGAGTTCGATGGTGATCGAGGACCTGACGCCCTTGAAATCGATGCTGATCGTCTGAATTCCGGAACTCTGGCCTATGTCGCCGACGATGACAGTGGCCAACTGCCCACCGGAAGCGGAGTCGACGTAGTGGACCGTGCTCTTGCGATTCCCGTAACCGAGGGCGGCCTGCATGGCGCGGGTGGCCGCTTGGGCGTTGCGCGAGCTGGGAGACGTCGGGAGGGTCGTCGTCGTGGCCGGCGCGGTCGTAGTGGTCGTCGTCGAAGCGCTGCTGCAAGCGGCGGCGGCGACGGCGAGAGCGATTAAGCCGAGGGAGACCAGGAGTTTGCGCACCACCAGAGGCTAGCCCGGGTCGTGCGAGCCGTCGTTGCGACCAGATCTCCGACCTGGGGCACTTGGCGGCATCATCGCGGGGGCCTGGTTCAGCTCAACCCGGCGTTCTGGCAGATGTGGTGGGCGATTGCGAATGAAGCCGTTGCGGCCGGAGATGGGGCGTTGCGAACTTCCATGATGTTTCCCCTGGAGTCGAGCCAGAAATCGTCGACGAGCGACCCGTCGCGGCGCATCGCTTGTGCTCGAATGCCGGCCACCGCAGGCTCGAGGTCGGAGGCATCCAGTTCGGGTACATAGCGACGAATCGTGGAGGCGAAACCCCCGCGGCTCAGCGAGTGGGACAGCTCTCGTACTCCCGCGAGCCAATTCGCGGCTGCGAACCGGGGAAAGCCAGGCCACGTAAGCGTCTCATGGACGTCTGCCCAGTTGAACGCCCATCCCGCGTAGTCATCGCGTGAGAACCCGAGGAAGGCATTTGGCCCGACCAACACCTCATCGTGGATTGTTCGGGTCAGGTGGATACCGAGAAACGGGTAGCGGGGGTCAGGGACCGGATAGATGAGCCCACGCACCAGGTGCCTAGCGGCAGGCCGCAATCGGTAGTAAGAGCCGCGGAACGGGACGATCCGAGGTTCGGCGTCGGCGCCCGAGCGCACGGCCAAGCGGTCCGATTGGAGACCCGCACAGACGATTGCGAAGTCGCAATCGAAATGGCCGTTGTCGCGTCCTGTCAGCTCGAGCCGGACCAGGCCGTCAGGCAGGGCCTGCGCCGAGGTCACCTCCGTCCCGAGGCGGAGCTCTCCCTTCGCGGCGACGTCGTTGGCGAGGGCACCGGCGACGTCCTTGAAGTCGACTACGGCGGTGGTGGGCGAGTGGATGCCACGCAGCCCTGTGACGTGGGGCTCCACCTCCCGCAGCTCCGAGCCGTCGAGGAGGCGAAGTCCAGGCACGCCGTTTTGCGTGCCGCGGTCGAACAGTTCCTGGAGTCCCGGGAGTTCTGACGGGTCGACCGCGACGACGAGCTTGCCGCACGCGGTAACGGGTATGGATTTCTCCTCGCAATAGCTCCTAAGCAGGGTGCTGCCCGAGACGCACAGTTCAGCTTTCAAGGATCCGGGCGTGTAGTAGAGGCCCGAATGGATGACTCCGCTGTTATGTCCGCTTTGGTGTGTGCCGACCGCGTTCTCCCGCTCGATGACCACGACGGTCGCGGTCGGATTCGTCCTCATCAGCTCTCGCGCCACAGCGAGTCCGACCATTCCGGCACCGACGACTGCAATCCGGTTCACGGCTCCGAGCTCCTTGTCCCATACGGTGCGCCGAACAGCCGGGCGCCCTTCATGTGGCTGCGACCGCCGACATCCGCCATCCGGCCGGCGTGTTCGCGATTATGGCCCAGAGGTGCGCTCGCGCGCCCAAGGGGAGGTGCGCCGTGGCGTGGTTACAGTTGGGCGATGGACGGCATTCCCCCCGAGGCCTCCTCGCAGCGTCGTCGGAGCGAGGGGGCCGGTCGCACGACCAAGAGGAGAGCTTCATGAGCCGAGAAGGCCCACCCGCGGGCAGGACAACGCGGAGAGGCGGCGCAGCAGTCCGACCCGGTTGGACCGCAGGCGGGGAGGCCGCCCGCGAAGCCACCTTCCAGAGGCTTCAGTCCCTAGCGGTCGAAGTCGGCCCGGTGGACGCCGGGACGCCCGGAGGTCATGAGCTGAGCTCAGGCTTTCGCTCGGTCGATGACGAGCTGGCCGCCCTCGTCTACGACTCGATGGCGGACACGGAGCTTCTCGCGAGTGTGCGCTCGGGAGGACGCCACGCTCGGCAACTGACGTTCGAGGCGCCTCAGGTGACGCTCGAGATCGAGGTCTCGAGCGGGAGGCGCCTTGTCGGTCAGGTGGTGCCGCCTCAGGCTGCCGTCGTCGAGCTGCGCCACAGGAGCGGGACCACCCCGGTTGCCACCGACGAGCTCGGCTGTTTCCATGTCCGGGAGATGCCGGACGGACCCGTGAGCTTCCGATGCTGCCCATCGGGAGGGGAAGCTCACTCGGTCGCGACAAGCTGGATCGCTCTCTGAGGAGTCTTCCCCAGAGAATCCCTCGGGACTGATTTGACGAAGCGCCCCAGCCCGAGTCCTTTCCTTGCCGCGGCTGAACGCGCCCTCGCGACGGTCGCCGATGACCCGCTCCGGGCCGAGGCGGCAGCTCGGGCGGTCCTCTCGGATCGTGATGTCGACAACGAGGCGGCTTCGGTGGCCCAGCGGACGATTGGTCTGGCGGCTCGCGAGACGGGTCGGCTGAGCGCCGCTCGGAGCCGCTTGCGTCGCGCACTGGCCCTCGCCGAGGCGGGACGGCTGGATGTTCGTGCGGTCGAAGCTCGCCTCAGCCTGGCCCTGGCGTTGTTGCAAAGCGGCGACGCGGAGTCGGCGTTGGGCGAGCTGGACAAGGCGGCTGCCCAGGCGACCCGGGAACTGCGGGGTCAGGTGTTCTTGCAGCGTGCGCTCATGTATCTCCGGTTGGACCGCTTCGACGAGGCGCTTCAAGAAAGTCGGAGGGCGCTGCCAGTGCTGCGTCGTTCGGGAGACCGCTTGAACGAGGCGAGGCTGCTCTCCAATCGCGGCGTTCTTCACGCATATCGGAACGAGCTCGGCCTCGCCGAAGCGGATCTCAACCGGGCTTTGCGCCGCTATGAGGCGCTGGGAAACGAGATCCCGGCGGCTCAAGTGCTGCACAACCTTGGCTACGTCTCCGCACTGAAGGGTGACGTGCCGGAGGCGCTCCGCCGCTACGACCAGGCCGCAGTTCCCTTCACCGAGCGTGGCCTAGCCGCTCCCGCGTTGTCGACCGACAGGGCGCAGCTCATGCTGTCCGCGCGCCTGCTGCCCGAGGCCCGGTCGCACATAGAAGCCGGCGTGCGCGCCCTGGAGGCCGCGCGTAGTCCCCTCGACCTCGCCGAGGCGCGCCTGCTGTTGAGCGAGATAGCCCTCGCGGACGGAGACCTGGCAGCGGCGACCTCGGCGGCGCGGGCGTCACGACGCCAGTTCCTGCGCCAAGGCCGGACCCGGTGGGCAGCGCTCGCCCGCTTCGTCGAGGCGCAGGCCCGGTGGGCCACCAACATCCCCCCGACCCGCATATCCGACGAGGCCGGCTCCTTGGCCGAGGCCCTGAACGCGGAGGGATGGGTGTTGGCCAGTCTCGAGTGCCGGCTCATCGGTGCTCGCAGCGCGCTTGGGACCGGGGACGCAGACGCCGCGACGTCGCTCGTGGCCGGCATCGACAAGCGCGCCCGTAACGGACCGGCGACGCAGCGAGTTCGCAGCTGGTACGGCGAGGCGTTGGGCCGCCTTTCGCGAGGCGACCAGCGCGGCGCGCTCACGGCTCTCAGGGCAGGTCTCAAGATCGCCGAGGATCACCGCGCGAGTCTCGGAGCGACCGATCTGCGTGTGCGTACGGCCACCACGGTGTCAGAGCTTGCGGGACTGGGACTGGACCTTGCCTTCGAGTCAGGACGTGCGTGGCGGGTGCTGCAATGGTCGGAGCGCTGGCGTGCGGGGGCGCTCCGGACTCCACGGGTCACTCCTCCAAGCGACGAGGCACTCGGGACAATGCTCGCGACGCTGCGCGACACCGTCGCGCGCATCGAGCGAGGTTCGCTTAGTGGGCACGCCGTTGATCCACTCGTGGACCAGCAGCGAAAGATCGAGGAGGCTATTCGCCACCGCAGCCGGTTCGCTTCGGGCGACTTCGTCCCCGCACCTCGTTTCCCAGATCCGGGCGAGCTGCGAGAAGCAGTTGGGGACCGGGCTCTGGTTGAGTACGTGGAGCATGAGGGGCAAATCCACGCGGTCGTTGTGACACGGACAAAGATCAGCTCGCGGCTGCTCGCGACCTTTGATGAGGTCGCGACCGAGCGCGCCACGCTCCAGTTCGCGCTGACGCGTCTCGTGCTACGGAACAACTCCCGTGCGAGTCTGGACGCGGCTGCGCTGGTGCTCGAGCGGTCCTGCGTTCGTCTCGCTGGACTGCTTGTCGGGCCACTCCAGCGTGCCGTTGGCGACCGCGACCTTGTCGTCGTGCCCACGGGCGAACTCCACACCCTGCCTTGGGCTCTGCTCCCGTCATTGAGGTCGCGCACGATCACGGTCTCGCCGTCGGCGGCGCTGTGGTACTCGCGCCAGCACGAGCCAGCTCCCCCGCCCGCCGGCGCGGATGATAGGGAGGCAGGGGTTGTCCTCGTCGCCGGCCCGAGAGTCGCCCAGGCAACCGCGGAGATCAGCCGCATTCGCAAGGCGTTCTACCCGCGGGCACGAGTGCTGCAGGGACGCGCGGCAACGGTGCGGGCGGTCTCCCGAGCGTTCGAGCGTCGGCGCCTCGTGCACTTAGCGGCGCACGGCACGTTTCGGGCGGACAATCCCCTGTTCTCCTCCCTCGAGCTCGCCGACGGGCCGCTCACCGTCTACGACCTGGAGCAGATGGAGCAACCGCCCGAATGGATGGTGCTGTCGGCCTGCGACGCCGGTCGCTCGGAAGTGCAGCCCGGCGACGAGCTGATGGGGACGAGCGCGGCCCTGCTCTCCCTCGGGACGAGAGCCGTCGTCGCCGCTGCGACACCCGTTCCGAGCGACGGGGTCACCCCGTTCATGTTCGCTCTTCACGCCGGGCTCGTCCACGGCCACGGCCTGGCCCGCGCACTGGCGGTTGCGCAGCAGGGCGTGCTTGGCGAGAGTTTCCTGTTTGGAGATTTGGCCTCAGAAGGCGGGCTGGCCCGGGAGGCGCTCGCCGCCGCCGCCTTCGTTTGTCTTGGTGCTGGCTGACACCGCCAGGCGGGCTCTCCCGTCTCGACTACGGCCAAGTCCTGACAAGTTCTCGGGAGATCCTCTGGATCCAAGTCGTGGCTTCGACGCCGTTTCGCTCCTCGCTTTTCGCACCTCGTGCAAGCGGTTGGCGAGGTGGGATGTCCTCGCGCCCGGCGCCAAGGTGCCTTTTTGCAGCACTAATTGGGCGCTAGGGTGCGACCGTGGCTGACCAGGCGACGTTCGCGGAGGACACCACCGGTTTCATGGACTCGCTCTACACGGCCGCGCTGCGAATGACGCGAAATCCGGCGGACGCACAGGACCTCGTCCAGGAGACGTACCTGAAGGCCTACCGCGGGTACGAGGGCTTCGAGACCGGGACGAATTTGAAGGCCTGGCTTTATCGCATCCTGACGAACACGTTCATCAACTCGTACCGGTCGCGCAAGCGCCACCCCGAGGAGACGGAGCTGGACGACGTCGAGGAGCTCTATCTGTTCCGGCGCATGAGCGGGCGCGACGGAGCGCTCGGCCGGAGCGCCGAGGACGAGGCCTTAGATTGGATAACGGACGCCGAGGTGAAAGAAGCGCTGGAGTTGTTGCCGGAGAACTTCCGCATGACAGTTCTCCTGTCGGATGTGGAGGGATTCGCTTACAAGGAAATCGCGGAAATCATGGATGTCCCAGTCGGGACGGTCATGAGTCGCCTTCACCGTGGAAGGCGGGCGTTGCAGAAGACGTTGCATGACTTCGGAGTCGCGCGAGGTCTTGTACCGGCTCGACAGGACTGAGTTATCGGATGGAGGTGGCATGAAGCGCAAGAAGGACGACGGCGAGGTTGATTGTGAAGAGACGCTGAGCAGCGTCTACCACTTTCTCGACGGCGCGTTGACGGCGGAACGCCGCGATCAGATCGCCCACCACCTCGACGAGTGTCCGGATTGCTTTGACGCCTTCGGTTTCGAGGTCGAGCTGCGCAAGCTTGTCGCGGACCGGTGCCGGGACGAGGTCCCGGACGAGCTCCGGCAACGTATCGCGGCCGCGATCGCACAGGAGCACAACCTGCGGGCGAACGTGGGTGGCGAGACCAAGAGCGTGCAGCCCTGACGGCTCTTGGAACTTCGGGCGGGCAGTCTCACGGAGCTGACGTGACCTCGAATTCCGAGCCGGTCGCCTGGGATGTGGCGGAGAGGGTTGCCGGGCGCGTCGCCCGACGCAACACGGTGGATATCGACTGGGCGACGCTCCGTTCCTTGATCTCTGACTTCCAGGAGGTCACAGAACAGGCAGAGGACCTTGTCGAGAGATCGACGGGCTTGCGCTCCCTCGAAGGGCCGGCGCGCGCGCAGGTGTCGACCCGGGAGGAGTGGGTGCACGCCAACGTCTCGTCTTTCCGGCGCCTGCTCGGCCCGATGCTGGAACGGGCGGGCAAGGAGGGGCACGGCTTTCCGGCCGCTTTCGGCCCGGTGGGCAGGATTGCGTCCGGGACGGAGATGGGCGTCGTGCTCGGATGGATGTCAGGACGGGTCCTCGGGCAGTACGACCTGTTGTTCGCGGACGGGGACGCACCCCAGGACATCGTTCATTACGTGGGGCCCAACATCGTCTCTTTGGAGCGGAGGTACGGGTTCGAGCCTCGGGAGTTCCGGCTCTGGATCGCTCTGCACGAGCTGACCCATCGGGCCCAGTTCACAGGAGTGCCCTGGCTGCGGGCATACTTCATCGAACTCGTGGAGAAGGGCGTCGCCATGGCGTCGCCCGACGCCCGCCAAATTGTGGACGCGATCGGCCGCATGGCCGTCCAAATCCTGTCGGGCCGTAACCCGATCGCCGAGTCCGGGCTCATGGGCGCGCTCGCGTCGCCGGAGCAGCTGGAAACGCTTCGCTCGATCCAGGGCCTGATGAGCCTGTTGGAGGGTCATGGCGACGTCACCATGGACCGGGCGGCGTCCGACGCCATCCCGAGCGCGGCTCGCTTCTCCGAGGTGCTGCGGTCGCGACGCGAATCGGCGAGCGGGCTGACGAGGTTCTTCCAGCAGTTGATCGGGTTCGACGCCAAGCTGAAGCAGTACGCGGACGGAGAGCGCTTCGTGCGGGAGATCGAGCGCACCGGCGGTCCGGAGCTCTTGGCGCTCGCCTGGGAGAGCCCCGGGAACATGCCGTGTGTCGCCGAGATCCGAGAGCCGGACCGGTGGGTGCTCCGCGTTCAAGGACGCAGCCTCGAGCCGGCGTGACGTCTTCGTTGTTCGACCGGGCGATGAAGGCCGCAGCTCCACTCATCGATCGGTGCGCGCTCCCAGACCCAGGCACGCCGGTCGCGTGCGCCGTTTCCGGTGGAGCGGACTCGCTCGCCCTCTTGCTGCTGGCGGTGGTCAACGGCTGTGAGCCGGTTGCCCATCATGTGGACCACGCCTTGCGCGAAGGTTCCGACAAGGACGCCGAAGTCGTGCGGGAGGTGGGCGACGCGCTCGGCATCGAGGTCGTCGTACACCGTGTAGTCGTCGGTGCGGGGCCCAATCTCGAGGCCCGGGCGCGCGCGGCGCGCTTTGATGTCATGCCCGAAGGCGTTGCCACCGGTCACACGGCTGACGACCAGGCGGAGACGGTGCTCATCAACCTGCTCCGCGGAGCGGCCACCGATGGCTTGGCGGCCATGCGTCCGGGACCGCGGCACCCGATCCTCGCTCTTCGCCGTGCCGAGACCCGAGGGCTCTGTGCCGAGCTCGATCTCCGGCCAGTCGAGGACCCGACCAACGCCGATCCGAAGTACCTGCGCAACCGGGTCCGCCATGAGCTGCTCCCGATGCTGTGCGACCTCGCGGGCCGCGACATCGTGCCGGTCCTCGCTCGCCAAGCCAGGCTGCTGGGCGACGACGCCGCCCTGCTGGGCGAGCTGGCGGCAGCTCTCGACCCCAAAGACGCGAGCGCCATAGCCTCAGCCCCCGCTCCGCTCGCGCGCCGCGCCTTGCGGGAGTGGCTTCGCTTTGGCCACCCGCCCGATCTCGCGACCGTCGACCGTGTCCTTGCGGTTGCCTCCGGGGAGGTGCCCGCCACGGATGTCGGCTCGGGAAGGAGCGTGCGTCGTTCCAGAGGTCGTCTGCGTCTCGAAGAGCCGCCCGACGAGCCAAAAGGTGGTCGGGAGTAGTACCGGCCCTCGTACCGGCCCGACACGCCCGACTAGTGTCGGCGGTAGTGGGCGATCCTGTGGGCGAGAGAGCTGCTGGGGCGGAGACGGAGGAACTTGCGCGGCCGTCGGGCGTTTTGAGCTCATGGGACCAGGACCCCGCGCTCGGAAGGGTCGTGCTGTCCGTCGAGCAGATTTCCAAGCGCGTGGCCGAGCTTGGTGCTGCGATAACGGCCGATTACGCCGACCGGCCTCCGCTTCTCGTAGGCGTGCTCAAGGGAGCCTTCATCTTTCTCGCCGACCTCTCGCGGACGATCGAGCTGCCACTGGAGCTCGACTTCATGGCCGTCTCGTCATACGGGAGAGCGACCAAGACCAGTGGCGTCGTCAGGATCCTGAAGGACCTCGACATCGATCTGACCGGTCGCCACGTGATCATCGTGGAGGACATTCTCGACAGCGGCCTCACGCTGTCCTACCTGCGCCAGAGCTTGTTGGCGAGAGGACCCGAGAGCCTGGCTGTGTGCTCGCTGCTCGTCAAGCGGAGTGTGGAGCCCAGACCCGATCTCGAGGTCAAATACGTCGGGTTCAACATCGAGCCCGAATTCGTAGTCGGCTACGGCCTTGATGTCGCCGAGCGCTATCGAAACCTTCCGGACATCCGCGTGTATGTGGCGGGAGAGCCTGAAGACCCTGCTGCTCAATGACTTGTTGTCCCGCCCTTGAGGAGAGTCGATGAGCGACCAGTCCGACCTGGCCACCACCCAGGCGGAGGTCGCAGGCCGCGTCGACCGGGACCGTGTCAGCCGCGCGGTGCGCGAACTGCTGACTGCGATCGGCGAGGACCCGGACCGGGAGGGCCTCCAACGCACGCCTGAACGGGTCGCCGCGATGTACGGCGAGTTGTTCGACGAGGCGGGCGAGGACCCGGCAAGGTTCCTCACGGTCACATTCGCGGCCGAGCACGACGAGATGGTGATGGTCCGCGACATCCCCTTCGCGTCGCTGTGCGAGCACCACCTGGTGCCCTTCCTCGGCAAGGCCCACGTGGCGTACATCCCGAGCAAGGACGGGCGAATCACCGGCCTGTCGAAGCTGGCGCGCGTCGTCGACGCCGCCGCGAAGCGCCTCCAGGTACAGGAGCGTATGACGGCGCAGATCGCCGAGGCGATCCAAAGGGCGCTCTCACCGAGGGGCGTGCTCGTGGTGATCGAGGCCGAGCATCTGTGCATGTCGATGCGCGGGGTGCGCAAGCCCGGGACGGTGACAGTTACTTCGGCGGTACGCGGGCTGTTCAGGACAGATCCGGCCACCCGGGCGGAAGCCATGGGGCTCGTGCGAGGCAGGGGATACTGACCCCCTACTCTGGGGGCGTGCTCCCCCTCGTGATGGGCGTGCTCAACGTCACATCCGACTCGTTTTTCGATGGAGGCCGCTATCTGGATCACGAGGCTGCGCGGCGCCATGGTCTGGAGATGGTGGCCGAGGGCGCGGACCTGATCGACGTCGGGGGAGAGTCGACACGCCCTGGCGCCACACCAGTGCCGGCGGAAGAGGAGATGCGCCGTGTCCTGCCCGTGGTCGAGGCGCTGGCGGGCGAGGTGAGAGTGTCGATCGACACCACCAAGGCGTCGGTGGCTCATGCGGCCCTGGCGGCGGGGGCAAGTCTCCTCAATGACGTCTCCGCGAGCCTCGCGGAGGTTGCGGCCGAGCATGGGGCCGGTTTTGTCGCCATGCACTGCAAGGGGACGCCGGCCGACATGCAACGCGATCCTCACTACTCCAACGTCGTCCACGAGGTGATGGAGTTCCTGGACGAGGCCGTGGCGCGGGCTCGCACAGCAGGCGTGGAAGAGGTTTATATCGATCCGGGCATCGGCTTCGGCAAGTCGGTCCGTCACAATCTCCAGCTCTTGGCCGCTCTCCCTAAGTTCGTCGCAACAGGGATTCCGGTGCTGGTCGGGACGAGTCGCAAGAGTTTCATCGGCCACCTTGGTGCCGGCGGCTCGCCTAGCGGCCGCGTGGGAGATGTCCCGCCCCTCCCGGTCGACGACAGGCTGGCGGGTTCCCTCGCCTCGGCGGCTTGGGCCATGGCATGCGGGGTGGGCGTGGTGCGAGTGCATGACGTTGCCGCAACCGCGCAGGCGGTTCGGCTCTTTCGCGAGGTGGCAGCATGAGGGGACGATGGGCGGCCGGGATCGTGCCGCGGAATTTCTGCTGGATCATTAGGGACCACCTGGCCGTCAGTGAAAGGCCGGGAGGCTGTGCGCCGAATCACCGCAAGGTCCGCAGGCATGAGGAGCTGCTATGGCTCCGCGCTCAGGAGTTCACGCGGGTCGTGTCTCTTCTCGGCTCGACTCACAACCTGCACGCCTACGAAGAGCTCGACCTCGAGTGGTCGAGGTTTCCCTTGCAGGGTGGTCCTGACACCGCTGCAGTCCTGAGCGAGCTGTACCCAGCCTTGTACGACTGGCTCCGAAACGGCGAGTGCGTGCTGCTCCACCAGGAGGAGCTCGGTGACTGCGTCATGGGTGTCGTAGCCGGTTACCTGCTCTGGAGCGGGATTCTTCCCGATGGTCCTCGGGCCATCACGGCCATGGAGCAACTGCTTCGTCACCAGATGGGTACGGCCGGGCGCATGATCGTCAGCGTCGTGGAGGAAGTGCCGCCTTTGGAGACCTCCACCGCGAACGCCGCCGAGCCGGCGCAGGGCAATGCCGAGCTCCCTGAGGACGAGGTCCCAGATGTCGCCAAACCCGCCCGTTCCAAAGGGAGTGAGGGGACGACCGGTGGTCTTGAAGCATGAATGACCGAATCGAGCTGCTCGGACTTCGAGTGCTGGGGCGTCATGGGGCGCTCGAGGGTGAACAGGACACCGCACAGCCCTTCGAGGTCGATCTCGAGGTCGAGGCCGAGCTCGGTGACGCGGCCAGAGACGACGACTTGACCAAGACCATCGACTACTCGTTCGTGGTGGAAACGGCGATGTCGATTGTCAGGCAGCACAAGTACCGGCTGCTGGAGGCGCTCGCAGGGGCGATAGCCAATGGGATCCTCGAGATTCCCACGGTGACGGCAGTGACCGTCACCGTCCGCAAGCTCAGGCCTCCCGTGGCCGCCGACATGGCGTCGGCGGGAGTCCGTCTACGGCGGGAGCGCGTCGGCGGGTCTTCATGAGCCACGAGATATTCTTGGGTCTCGGCTCGAACGTGGGAGACCGTCTGGGCTATCTGGAGCTTGCTCTTGGCGTCCTTTCGGAACTGGACGGGGAGCTGACAGTTTCGCCTGTCTACGAGACAGAACCAATTGGCGGGCCTGAAGGCCAGGGAAAGTACCTGAACTGCGTCGTCAGACTGGTGTCCGACCTGAGTGCGCGCCAAATGCTCGATGTCGCCCACGCGCTCGAGGAACTGGCGGGCAGGGTCCGGACCGTGCCGGACGGGCCTCGGACGCTCGACGTCGACGTCCTTCTCGTCGGGGACGATCGGATCTGTGAGCCCGGGCTGGAAGTTCCGCACCCTCGAATGTTCGAGCGCGGATTCGTCTTGGCGCCGCTAGAGGATCTGGACGCTTCCCGAGTGCCACAGGGTTGGCGCGACCGGCTGGCCAAGCAAGACCCCAGGACCGTCGCAGTGCGGGTGGTAGGTAGACTCGCCTCACACTGAGACACGAACGGCACCTCGACAGGGCTGGAACGAAAAGAGCTCACCATGACGACGGTTCGCATAATCGGACCCGGGCGTGTAGGCACATCCTTGGCTCGGGCGCTCCAAGCGGCCGGGGTCGAAGTGGTGGGAGTTCTCGGTCGTGCCGATGATTCGTCTTTCGCCGCCGATGGCGTGGACGTACTCATCCTTACGGTTCCGGATGGCGCCATCGCGGCCGTTGCTTCGGCAGTACGGCCCGTCGCGGCCACGGTTGTTGCCCATTGTTCCGGGGCGCTCGGTCCAGAAGTGCTCATAGGTCACGAACGCGCCGCGGCGATGCACCCACTTGTGACGATTCCCGACCCGGCCATTGGCGCCGCGCGCTTGTCGTCCGGCTGTTACTTCGCGGTGGCCGGGGATCCCGCCGTCTCCGACATCGTCGCGGCTCTTGGCGGGCAGAGGCTGACCATTGCGCCGGATGCGCGAGCGAGGTACCACGCGGCCGCCTGCATGGCGTCCAACCACCTGGTCGCGCTCCTCGGTCAAGTCGAACGGGTCGCCGCCTCCATCGGCCTTCCTCTCGAGGTGTTCCTGCCGCTCGCGAAAGGTGCCTTGGACGACGTCGCCCGCGTCGGGCCTGCCGCGGCGCTCACCGGCCCGGTGGCCCGTGAAGACACCGCCACCATCGAGCGGCACCGCCAAGCGCTCGATCCTGCCGAGCTGGCCGGGTACGACGCAGGCGTGGCCCTCGCGCGTCAGCTGATCAGCGCGGACCGGGAACATTGAGCGTCTCGCACCTTTGTCCGACCCAGCAAAGTCCTGCCGTCGTCGTGGCGGGTGGGCTTACGCGAGCAGTCGAAGGCACCCGATGGAGATAGTCACCACTCGGAGCGAGTTTCGCGCCGCGATGGCCGGCGCGCGCCGACCGGGGTCAACGCTCGGCCTCGTGCCGACGATGGGCGCCCTGCACGAAGGACACCTGTCGTTGCTGAGGACAGCGGCAGCGAGCTGTGACGCGGTTGCGATGAGCATTTTCGTGAATCCGCTCCAGTTCAGCTCGGCCGACGACTTGGCCAAGTACCCGTCCAGTCTCGAGCAGGATCTGGCCATGGCCGAAGACGCGGCAGTGGCGATCGCGTTCACGCCGTCGGTCGATGAGATGTACCCGCGTGGGCACGCGACGACGATGGTGAAACCAGGGCCCATAGGCGCACTGTTGGAAGGCGCGTCGAGGCCAGGCTTCTTCGCCGGCGCGGCGACAGCAGTGGCCAAACTGCTCTCACTTTCAGGCAGTTGCCGAGCTTTCTTCGGGGAGAAGGACTTCCAGCAACTGGCAATTGTGCGCCAATTGGTGGTGGATCTCGACCTCGAAGCTGAGATCGTGGGATGCCCGACTGTGCGAGAGGCTGACGGACTGGCATGTTCGAGCCGAAACCGCCGGCTCGGCGCTCAGGACCGGCAGGCGGCGACGGTGCTGTTCCGGGCGCTCACGGCCGGAGTTTGTGCTGCTGCCAGCGGTGCGCACAGCGTCACTGATCTGGAGGCGACGATGAGGACCGTGGTTGCGGCCGAGCCCCGAGCCAGGTTGGATTATGCGGTAGTGGTGGATCCAGCAACTTTCCAAGCGGCGCCGTTCCTGGCCGGTGAGCTCCGGCTCCTCATCGCGGCCGACGTCGGCCCGGTGCGCCTGATCGACAACTTGGGAGTGGTCATATGACGCCTGCACCTTGCCGTCCACCTTTGCCCGGCGAGATATGCAGATGGGCATGAGTTCGCCTTTCAGGCTCGACGTTCTCGTCATCGGGAGCGGAGTGGCGGGCCTGTCGGCCGCCGTCCGTCTCGCTCAACTCGGTGGCGCCCGCGTCGGCGTTTTGACCAAGGGAGAGCTCGAGCAGTCGACGACCCGTTGGGCGCAAGGAGGCATCGCCGCGGTCTTGCCAGGCGACGAGGACTCGACTGACCTTCATCTGGCGGACACGCTTCGCGCCGGCGCGGGCCTTTGCGACCAAGCCGCCGTCAGAGTGCTCGTTGACGAGGGCTCCGAGCGGGTCCATGAGCTGATAGCGCTTGGCGCGGTTTTCGACCGTGCCCCTGGGGGAAGCTTGTCGAGGGCGCGGGAGGGTGGGCACTCGACCGCGCGCGTGCTGCACGCGGGCGGCCTGGCCACAGGAGCCGAGGTGGAGAGGGCCTTGGTGGCGGCTGTGCGCGACAGTGCCGCGGCAATACTCGAAGGGTGGTTCGCCCTCGACCTCATCCAAGACGGGTCCCGTTGCACGGGCGTGGTCGCGCTCGACCCCGCTGGGGTGCGTCAAGCTGTCGAGGCATCCCAGGTGGTTCTCGCCTGTGGTGGCGCGGGACAGATGTACTCCGTCACGACGAATCCAGCCGAGGCGACCGGGGACGGCATCGCCATGGCGCTGCGGGCCGGAGTCCCTGTCGCCGACATGGAATTCGTCCAGTTCCATCCCACAGCGCTCCACCACGAGGCGATGCCGCGCGTCCTCATTTCCGAGGCTCTTCGCGGTCACGGGGCGGTGTTGCGCGATGGGTCGGGCAATCGCTTCGTCGACGAGTTGCTGCCGCGTGACCTCGTCAGCCGGGCGATAGCGGTCAAGTTGGCGGAGGAGGGCACCGACCACGTGTGGCTCGACGCGACGGGGCTCGAGGATTTCGCCGGCAGATTCCCCACAATTGCTGAGTCCTTGGCGGAGGCGGGATTCGACCCGGTCAATGATTGGCTGCCGGTTGCCCCGGCTGCGCATTACCTGTCCGGCGGGGTGCTCGTGAACCTGGATTCTGCGACCGCACTTCCTGGGCTCTGGGCCGCGGGCGAGGTCGCCTGCACCGGTGTCCACGGGGCCAACCGGCTGGCCTCCAACTCGTTACTCGAAGGCATGGTCTTCGGAGCGCGTTGTGTCGACGCCATCTTGTCCGGACGTGACACGCCCGCGCGTACGGGCGCGCTGGCCGGTCTCGGCGACGAGAACGTTGCCGCGCGACTAGAGCCTGACGCGGCGATGCCTGTCCCAGTCCGCCCGGTCGCCCACTGTGGCTGCGGCGGATTCCATAGTGAGACCCTTGAAGGCAAGGCCGATTCTGCTGACGTAACTGGCGAGGACGTGGCGGCGCAACGAGCCGTCCTCCAGAACGCGATGACGACTTGGGCAGGTGTTGTCCGGGACGCGGAATCACTCGAGCAAGCTGCTGGCGCCGTCGCCGGTGTCGCAGCGAGACTCTCGCCGGCGGTAGACCGTGCCTCAGCCGAGACGAGGAACCTCGCCGACGTCGCGAGAGCCCTGCTCGAAGGAGCCGTGGAGCGCGAAGAGACGCGGGGATCCCAGGCGCGTTCGGACTTTCCCCAAACCTCGCCGAGTTACCGCTGCAGACTCTCCCACGGCGCAGGCTTCGGTGGGCCTTCAGCCAGTGATCAACGAGGCGGCTTAGCCAAGAGAGGTCAATGACAGTGCCGGATCCAATTTCACATGACGATGTTTGTCCACCGATCGTCGCCGTCCGCAAGGCGGTGTCCATCGCTCTCGCCGAGGATCTGCTTCCGCTCGGCGACATCTCGGCGGCACTGATCGAAAAGGGGAAGCAGGGACGTGCCGCCCTCGCCGCGCGCGCGCCCGGGGTCATCGCGGGAACGAGTTGCGTAGAGCAGACCTGCGCCCAGGTCGACCCCGCCTTGGTGGTCACTTGGGCGGTGAGCGAGGGAAGTGAGGTTGGCCCGGGTGATTTGATCGGACGGATTGAGGGTCCGATGCGCTCGCTGCTTGTCGCGGAGCGGACGGCGCTCAACTTTCTCTGTCACCTATCCGGCGTGGCAACCGCGGCGCGCCGGTACGTGGACCTCGCTCGCGCCGCGAACCCGGCGACGCGGGTTTGGGATACGCGCAAGACCACTCCAGGACTGCGGGCGCTCGAGAAAGCGGCGGTGAGGGCCGGAGGCGCGGCCAACCACAGGGGCAATCTGTCTGAAGGGGTCCTGATCAAGGACAACCACCTCGGCGGGCTTTCGATCACCGAGGCGGTCGGAAGGGCGCTCGAGCGCTGGCCCGCCCGCATGGTGGAGGTCGAGTGTGACCGCGTCGAGCAGGTTGCCGAGGCTCTCGACGCCGGAGCGACGCTCGTCATGTGCGACAACATGACCCCCGACGAGGTGCGGGCATGCGTCGAATTGGTGCGCGCCCATCCCCGCGGTGCCGCCCGTTCGGTGCTCGTCGAGGCTTCAGGGGGGATCAACCTCGACAACGTCTCTGACTATGCGAGATCCGGAGCGGATGTGATCTCCGTGGGGGCTCTCACCCATTCGGCGGTGGCGCTCGACATCGGGCTCGATCTCGAGACCGTGTCTTCGTTGCCAGCTGGTGGCACGGGATCGTTGTGACGGTGACCGAGCGTGCTCGCGGCACTGATCGCGACCGCGGAGCTCGCCTCGGCAGGACCTGACGGAGCTCACCGGGTGTCAGGCGAGATGCGAGTCGCGGAGCGCGTTGAGTGCGCCAATGCTCCTTTCCGCCTGGTCGAAGGGCACGAGAAGGTGGTCGTGGTAGTACCCCGCCAAGACGTTGCAGGAGATGTTCTCGGCCGCCAGCGCCGCCGCCACCGCGGCGGTCAGGCCGACAGCCTCGAGCGACGAGTGGACCTCCAAGGTGAGCCACGCGGCGACGAACTCCGGGTGGACCCCCAGCCGCTCGGCGTCGGCCACGAGCATGACGCTCGTTGTGCCCTCATCTTCGACGATCGTGGCGGCGACCGCCGTCCCGGCCGGCACCTCCGAGCCGCTCACCATGCACCACCGCCCGGCGCGTTGTCGCACGGTGAGGTGCCTCAGCAGTTCCTCGAGGTCGCGAATCGCCATGTTCTAAGTATGTCGCTCGCGTTCCGCCCGCCGGTCGTGTCGAAGTCCGCAGGCCGCCGGTGACATGCACGGCCCCGTGGTGAGGTAGACAGAGGCGTGATGTTGCTTGCGATCGACGTGGGGAACACCCAGACCGTGATCGGGCTCTTCGAGTCCGCGGCCGCAGACGGGCGGATCAAGGCCACGCGCGACCGAGACGGCTCAGTGCTGGCACCGGCGTCGGACGCTTCAATGGATCGCACTCCCCACGAGTTGCCGGGCCTGCTCCACCACTGGCGCGTAGCGACGGTCGCGGAGCGCACAGCCGACGAGTACGCGCTCTTGGTGGGCGAGCTTCTCCGCTTGGTGGGGCTCGGATTCACGGGCGTGTCGGGCGATGATGGCGTCGACGGGATGGTCCTTTCCTCGTCGGTACCAGACGTGACTTCCGCGATACGGGACATGGCGCGCGTCTGGTTCAACGTGCCCCTCGTCGTCATCGAGCCCGGGATCAAGACCGGCATTCCGATTCTCTACGACAACCCCAAGGACGTTGGCGCGGATCGGGTGGCCAACGCGGTCGGTGCCATCGACCTGTACGGGGGGCCGGCGATAGTGGTGGATATGGGCACGGCGACCACGTTTGACGCCATCTCGGGCGCGGGGGAGTACCTGGGCGGCGCCATCACACCCGGCATCGAAATCAGCATGGACGCCCTTTTCGAGCATGCCGCCGCCCTGCGGCGCGTGGCGCTTGTGGAGCCCCGGAACGTCATCGGGAAGTCGACTGTCGAGTCGATCCAGTCCGGTGCGGTGTACGGGTACACCGGTCTCGTTGACGCGATGTGTCGCCGCTTCTCGGCTGAGATCGGCCCGTCCGCGATCATCGCTACGGGCGGGCTCGCCGGGCTCATCACGCCGCTGTCGGAGATGATCCAACACCACGAGCCATGGCTCACTTTGCACGGACTCCGCCTCGTGTTCGAGCGCAGCGCGGCGCGAGATGAGAGTGGGAGGACCAAGTGAGCGATATCGGTTACCGCTTCGAGGCGACATGGGGAGCGGGAGAGGTCGCCCGTTCCTTCGGTCGGCTCGAGCCGGGCGAGGAGTCTGGTGTCCACATCGTCACCGCTGGTCGCTTGATGCGGTCTCGGCCCCAGGGCGGGCTTGCCTTCGCGGAGCTTCGGGACTGGACCGGCAGCATTCAGCTCTTCGCGCTCGCGTCGCTTACCCCCAACTTCGAGAAGTTCTGCCACCTCTCCCTCGGGGACTGGATAGGGGTCGCCGGCGAGGTCGTGCGCACGCGACGGGGTGAGCTGTCCGTCAAGGTCTCCACATGGGAATTACTGGCCCAGGCCCGCAGGGGGTTCGGCGACAAGTGGCATGGTGTGTCCGACCCGGACATCCGCTATCGCCAGCGCGAGCTCGACCTCTGGGCCAACGACGGGGTGCGGGAAATCTTCTTGATGCGTTCCAAGGTGATCGCCTCGATACGTCGCCGGCTTGGCGCGGCCGGTTTCGTCGAGGTCGAGACGCCTGTGTTGCACCCGATTCCCGGCGGAGCGACGGCGAGGCCATTCGTCACCCACTACAACTCGCTCCATGCCGACGTCTACCTCAGGATCGCGACAGAGCTCTACCTGAAGCGGTGCGTCGTGGGCGGACTCGAGCGCGTCTTCGAGATCGGGCGGACGTTCCGCAACGAAGGGCTGTCGCCTCGCCACAACCCCGAGTTCACGATGCTCGAGCTCTACCAGGCCTACGCCGATTACACCGACATGATGTCGATCTTCGAGAACCTTGTAGGTGGGATAGCCGAGGAGCTGTTCGGCAAGATGGTGATCCCCTACCAAGGAAGGGAAATCGACCTGACGCCGCCCTGGCGGAGGGCAACCCTCGTCGAGCTCATAGCGGAGCACGCCGGCGTCGAGGTTGACTTGTCCATGGGCGTGGACGAGCTTCGCCGCATCGCGTTGCGGCTTGAGGTGCCAGTCGAGCCCTGGTACGGGGCCGGCAAGCTCATTCTCGAGATCTACGAGAAGACGACCGAGTCGGAGCTATGGGGACCGGTATTCGTATGCGACTATCCCCAGGAAGTGTCTCCCCTGGCCCGCGCGCACCGCTCGAAGCCCGGCTACGTAGAGCGCTTCGAGCCGATAGTCGCGGGTCGCGAACTCGGCAACGCTTTCAGCGAGCTCACCGACCCTGAGGAGCAAAAAGCTCGTTTCGAGGATCAGGAGCGGGGCAAGGCGCTCGGCGACGACGAGGCGATGAGCTTCGACTCTGACTATCTACGGGCGCTCGAACTCGGACTGCCCCCGACAGGGGGTCTCGGGCTCGGGATCGACCGTCTGGTGATGCTCTACGCCGACGTCGCGAACATCCGAGAGGTGTTGCTGTTCCCGGCTCTTCGTCCCGAGGAGAAGCCATCCGAGGCACCGCCCGGATCGCCGGACCATGGAGATCCTGAAGCCTGAGCAGCTTCCGGGCCTTCCTGCTCAGCTCGGGGCGAGGACTCCTGCCGCCGATCGCTCCAGGTCGTCGACGGCGTTGTAGCCGAACTCGGTCAGCATCTTCGGTATGAGTCCCTCACCGAGCCGGGCCGCGGCCGCGGCTGCTGCCCTGGCGTAGTTACGGGCGATCTCGTGCGCGGCCGAGATTCCCGACGATGCCGCCACGAGCGCTCTCGCTTCCTCGCGCTCGCCCTGGTCGAGTGGATGGCCCAAGAGGTCGCGGAGCCTGGGGCCGACGGCGGGGTCCCTGAGCGCCCGTTGCACCGGGAGGGTGTAGATGCCTTCAGCGAGGTCCTGACCGGGTGGTTTGCCGAGCTCGGACTCGGTGGCGACGATGTCGAGGACGTCATCGCGGATCTGAAAGACCATCCCGAAGGCCTCGCCGAAGTCCGAGAGAGCTTCGATCCTGGCCTGGCCGAGGCCCGCGGCCAGGCCGCCGATGCGGCACGCAGTGGACATGAGCGCCGCCGTCTTGTTGGAGATGCCGCGCAGGTAGTCGGCCTCGGCTCGCTCGATCTGGAAGGCGGACCTCACTTCGGCCACCTGTCCTTGGCAGAGCCGGCCGAGAGTTGACGCGAGCAGCCCCGCGATCTCGGTGCCCAAGCTCGCCGCGATCTCCGCCGCCCTGGCGAGAAGGAAGTCGCCTGCCGCGATGGCTACGAGGTTGCCCCAGCGCGCGTTCACGCTTTCCACGTTTCTCCGCTTCGTGGCCTCGTCCATGACGTCGTCGTGATAGAGCGAGGCAAGGTGCACGAGCTCCACGGCAACGCCTCCGAGCAGGGCCTCGGTCGGGACATCGCCGCTCTGGAGGTAGGAGGCGGTTATCGCCAGCGAGGGCCTGAGTCGCTTTCCGCCCGCCTGGATGAGGTGTCCTGCGACTTCGTTCAAGAAGTCGTCCTCACCTATGACCGAGTCGCGCAGGACAAGCTCAAGCTGGGCGAGATCAGCCTCGCGGACAGGCAGGGCGAAGGGGTCCGGGCTGCTCACTAAGCCCGCCACCTTACGCCACAGGGTGCCGAACTCATAGCTGGGCACCCGCTTCATGACTCCGTGGCACTGTAATCCGCCCCTCTCAGGTCTTCAACACGCCTTGGCGCCAGTCGATCTCGAGCCAACCCGCCGGTCGAGCCAGCTTGTCCCTGGGCAAACAACTAAGGGTCGAGTCGTGTTATTCCGATGCTAAGTACGGGTGCGGGCTTGCGTGGCGGCGGGTTTTCGCGCACCGGACCGGTAGACTTCCTCTCCAGGGAAGACCATAAGGGAGCATGACTTGTTCGAGCGCTTCACAGACAGAGCGCGAAGGGTATTGGTGCTGGCTCAGGAGGAAGCGCGCCTGCTGAACCACAGCTTCATCGGGACCGAGCACATTCTGCTCGGCCTGATCCACGAGGGCGAGGGCGTCGCCGCCAAGGCGCTCGAGTCACTTGGCATCTCGCTCGAGGCGGTAAGGGAAAAGGTCGAGGAGACGATCGGGCCCGCGGGAACCGCGCCGACCGGGTCTCCGCCTTTCACCCCCCGGGCGAAGAAAGTCCTCGAATTGTCGTTGCGCGAGGCTCTTCAACTTGGGCACAACTACATCGGGACCGAGCACATGCTTCTCGGCCTGGTTCGCGAGGGTGAAGGTGTCGCGGCACAGGTCCTGGTCAGCCTGGGTGCCGATTTGCCCAAAGTACGCCAGCAGGTCATCCAGCTGCTCTCGGGCTACCAGGGCCGCGAGGGCGCTGCGATCGCCCCCGGTTCCGCCACATCCGACATCCCCGGCGGCTCGCCTCTGCTCGACCAGTTCGGTCGCAACCTCACGCAACTCGCGCGTGAACACAAGCTCGATCCGGTCATCGGTCGTGAGCGGGAGATCGAGCGAGTCATGCAGGTGCTGTCGCGCCGCACGAAGAACAACCCCGTTCTCATCGGGGAGCCCGGGGTCGGGAAGACTGCCATAGTCGAAGGGCTCTCTCAGCAGATTGTCGCCGACGACGTGCCTGACACCTTGAAGGGCAAGCAGCTTTACACCCTTGACCTCGGAGCTCTCGTGGCCGGCAGCCGCTACCGGGGTGACTTCGAGGAGCGGCTCAAGAAGGTCTTGAAGGAGATCCGGACCCGCGGCGACATCATCTTGTTCATCGACGAGCTTCACACCCTGGTCGGGGCCGGCGCCGCCGAGGGTGCCATCGACGCCGCCTCAATCCTGAAGCCGATGCTCGCTCGCGGCGAGCTGCAGACGATAGGGGCGACGACGCTTGACGAGTACCGCAAGCACCTCGAGAAGGACGCCGCCCTCGAACGACGCTTCCAGCCGATCAAGGTCGAGGAACCGTCCTTGCCCCACACGATCGAGATCCTGAGAGGACTGCGGGACCGTTACGAGAAGTACCACCAAGTCACGATCACCGACCAGGCCCTGGTCGCGGCAGCCAACCTGGCCGACCGCTACATCTCGGACCGCTTCCTCCCCGACAAGGCGATCGACCTCATCGACGAGGCAGGCTCCCGGCTCCGGATCCGCCGCATGTCGGCGACGCCTGACCAGCGCAAGATCGACGAGGAGCTCTCCAAGATCCGCCACGAGAAGGACGCCGCCATCGGTCGGTCGAACTTCGAGGAAGCGAAGAACCTCGCCGCCAAGGAGAGCGAGGCCCTTGAGCGGAAGGCCGCTTTGAACGTCACCTGGCACGCCTCGGGCGAGGAGACGTTCGACGTTGTCGACGAGGACGTCATCGCCGAGGTGCTGGCGAACTGGACGGGGATCCCGGTCTACAAGCTCACCGAGGAAGAGACAGCGAGGCTGCTGCGACTCGAGGAGGAGCTGCACAAGCGAGTCGTCAGCCAGGATGACGCCATCAACGGCCTGTCACGGGCTATTCGTCGTACTCGCGCAGGCCTCAAGGACCCCAAGCGACCCAGCGGTTCGTTCATCTTCCTGGGCCCGACCGGAGTGGGAAAGACAGAGCTCGCCAAGACGCTCGCCGAACTGCTCTTCGGCGATGAGTCCTCTTTGATCCAGCTCGACATGAGCGAATACATGGAGAAGCACACCGTGAGCCGCCTCGTCGGGTCACCTCCCGGCTACGTCGGCTACGAAGAAGGTGGGCAGCTCACCGAGGCGGTCCGCCGCCGGCCGTTCGCGGTCGTGCTGTTCGACGAGATCGAGAAGGCGCACCCCGACATCTTCAACATCCTTCTTCAGATCCTCGAGGACGGGCGCCTCACCGACGCTCAGGGGCGCACGGTCGACTTCAAGAACACAGTGCTCATAATGACCTCGAACCTGGGGACTGCGGATTTGCGCAAGCTGTCGCTCGGCTTCCAGCGGACGAGCGAGTCGGTGACCTACGAGTTGATGAGGCAGCGCGTCCAGGAGGCCCTGAAGAACCATTTCCGGCCGGAGTTCTTGAACCGCATCGACGAGGTCATCGTGTTCCACGAGCTGACCATGGACGAGGTGGTCGAGATCGTCGAGCTCCTCATCCGTCGTGTGCGCGACCAGCTGGAAGCCCAGGGCATCGGACTCGAGCTCACGCTCGCCGCCAAGAGGTTTGTCGCCGCCAGGGGCTACGCCCCTGAGCTCGGGGCTCGACCCTTGCGCCGTTCCATCCAGCAACTGATCGAGGACCCGCTGTCCGAGAAGATCCTCTGGAAGGAATTCCGAGTGGGCGAGACGGTGATCGTCGACGAGGAAGAAGGAGCACTCGTGTTCCGCGCCGTTGAGGGCTTCGAGCCGCCAACCGTCGAATTCGCGGGAGCGGGCGCCGACTCCTGAGCTTCTCGGAGGCTCACGGACTGACGTCTCGAGCCCCAGCTGGAGTGAGACAACCGGTCCGTAGCGTCGAGCTATGACGCGACCGAAGACCATCCACCGCTGCCAGGCGTGCGGACATGGCTCGTATCGCTGGTCGGGCCGTTGCCCGGCGTGCGGAGAGTGGAACACCCTCTTCGAGGAGTTGGTCGTTCCCGCCCCGTCGGCGAGGGCGGAAGGCGCAGTGAACGAGCTGTCGCGCCTGCGAGGCGCCGGGCCTGGCCCGACACCAGTCCCGCTCGGGCAGATCAGCAGCGAGGGCGCGGCGGCGGTGCCGACCGGAGTCGACGAACTCGACCGAGTCCTCGGTGGTGGGCTCGTCGCCGGCTCGGTGACGGTGCTGGGTGGCGAGCCGGGGGTTGGCAAGTCCACGCTCGTGCTCCAGGCACTCGCGGGCGCCGCGGCCCAGCAACGTACCTCGCTCCTTGTCGCGGCGGAGGAGTCAGGCGAACAAGTCCGTCGCCGGGCTGAGCGTCTCGGGGCGGCTGTGGACGAGTGCTATGTGCTCGCGACCACGGACCTTGACTCTGTGATCAGCGCCGCCGGCCAGCTCGAGCCTTCGATCTTGGTCGTCGACTCGATCCAGGCGATCTCCTGTTCGGCATGCGGGTCCCAGGCCGGGTCGCCGAACCAGGTCAGGGAGTGCGCCGGCCGCTTGGTGCGCTACGCGAAGGCGCTCGGCGTCGCGACTCTGATCGTCGGGCACGTCACCAAAGACGGAGCGCTTGCCGGTCCGAGAACGCTCGAGCACCTGGTCGACACCGTGCTCTCCTTCGACGGTGACAGGCACCAGTCTCTCCGGATGCTGTCGGCCTCCAAGCACCGCTACGGCCCCACCGGTGAGCTCGGGCTGTTCGAGATGACCGAGTCCGGGCTCCGGGGGCTGGCGGATCCGAGCGCGGTGCTGCTCGGGGACCGTCATCGCGGCGTGGCGGGCAGCATCGCGGTGCCGGTCATCGAGGGTCGCAGGCCGATCATCATCGAGGTGCAGGGACTCGTCGGGCCGCCGACCTCCGGGGTACCGAGGAGGGTTGCCCAAGGTGTCGTCGCCGGACGCCTCGCCCTCCTGCTTGCGGTCCTCGAGCGCCGGTGCAACATCGCTCTCGCGAGCTCGGACGTGTTCGTCTCCACCGTGGGAGGCCTGCGCGTGAACGAGCCCGCCGCAGACCTCGGCATCGCATTATCCCTGGTGTCGGCTGTGACCGGCGTCCCCATCGGAGAGGACACGGTCGCTTGCGGCGAAGTCGGGCTGGCTGGCGAGCTCCGCCAGGTCCAGGCCGGCGAGCGCCGGCTGACTGAGGCCGCCAGGCTCGGCTTCCGCCGCGCGATCGTGCCGAAATCCGCTCCCGAAGGTCCAGTCGAACTTGAGCTGCTCAGAGCAGGTACCCTGCTAGAGGCAGTGGAGTTGTTGTTCGGCGCGGACGCTGCCGCCAAATCGCGCCATAGGACCGGGCCCGGCGGCGGTTCCGAGTTGAGCGGCGACCGCGACCTCCGTACCCTGGTGAAGAACCCAGCTTCCCTCGTTTCGTGAGGAGTTCCATTGTTTGATGTCGGGGACAAGGTCGTGTATCCCCACCACGGTGCCGCAGTCGTAGAACGGCGTGAGATGCGAGAGGCCTTCGGCGTTAACCGCGAGTACTTGGTACTCCGGCTCGCCTACGGGGATCTGACTCTCATGGTGCCGTCCGACAACACCGCAGAGGTCGGGCTTCGAGAGGTCATCAACGACGAGGAGGTGGAGGAGGTCTTCGCAGTCCTCGGCAAGAAGGAAGCGAGGATGCCCACCAACTGGTCCCGCCGCTACAAGAACCACGTCGAGAAGCTCAAGTCGGGCGATATCTACCAGGTGGCCGAAGTGGTGCGGAACCTCTCGATTCGGGACAAGGACCGTGGCCTGTCTGCAGGCGAGAAGCGGATGCTCACGCGCGCGCGGCAGATACTCGTCTCGGAGTTGACGTTCGCAATCGGCGTAAGCGAGGCCGAGGCGGAGGAGCGCCTCAACGCCGCTCTGCCCTAGAGCAGGGCGCGCGACTGGCGCGTGAGCGTCGAAGTCTGGGCGATCGTCGTCGCCGGCGGCGAAGGGCGGCGCTTCGGCCAACACAAGCAGTTCGCCGATCTCGGCGGACGGCCGGTGATCGAATGGAGCCTCGAGGTGTCGCGCTCGGTGGCCCGGGGCGTGGTGGCCGTCGTGCCCGAGTCGTTCGTCACCAGCCCCGGTATCGGGAAGGGTGCCGATCGCGTCATCGCCGGAGGCTCGACCCGGGCCGCCTCGGTTCGCAGGGGCCTGGCGGCCGTCCCGGACAACGCGGGAGTCATTGTCGTCCACGACGCGGCCCGTCCCCTTGCTTCGGCGGAGTTGTTCCGCGGCGTGGTCGCGGCCGTTCTCGGTGGGGCGGACGGCGCCATTCCGTGCCTTCCGGTCGCGGACACGGTGAAGCGGGTACGTAACGACCGAGTGCTGGAGACAATCGACCGCAGCGAGCTCGTGGCGGTCCAGACCCCCCAGGCGTTTCGTGCTGCAGCGCTGCGACGCGCCCACGAAGGAGAGCCCGAGGCGACCGACGACGCCGCCCTGCTTGAGGCGCTCGGCTTGAGCGTTGTGGTCGTCCCCGGCGAGTACCACAATCTCAAGCTGACCTCGCCCGACGATCTTGCAACCGCAGAGAGGTGGAGCACCAGATGACCAAAGTGCGCGTGGGGATCGGTTTCGATCAGCACGCCTTCGTCGCCTCGGCCGAGGAGAACCGGCCTCTCGTACTCGGAGGTGTCACCTTCGACGCCGAGCGCGGGCTTCGGGGACACAGTGACGCCGACGTCGTGGCCCACGCGGTGGCGGACGCGATGCTCGGTGCCGCCTCTCTCGGAGACCTGGGCGCACATTTCCCCGACAGTGACCCGCGATGGGCAGACGCAGACAGTCTCACCCTGCTGGCAAGAGTCGCGTCGATTGTGAAGTCGGCCGGGCTGCAGCTTTCGAACGCTGATTGCACCGTGATTTGTGAGAATCCACGGATAGGCAGAGCGCGTGAGAACATGATGGAGCGGCTCAGCGCGGCGGCATCAGGCCCCGTGCACGTGAAGGCGACCCGTCCGGAAGGGCTGGGGAGCCTGGGGCGCGGCGAGGGAATCGCTTGCCTCGCGACGGCGCTGCTCGAGGAGATTGGTTCTTGATGCCAGAAAGCAACAAGGGAGACGGCGCGGCTCGCGGCCCGCGCCCAGGTGCCGGCCGAGGGGCGAGTTCCCGAGGTGGGGCCGCTGGGCGCCCGGCTTCTGGGTCCTCCGGTGGAGCGCGTCACGACCGAGGCAGAGCAGGCGGTGCCCGGGCCGGTTCGTCGCGGACGGGAGGCACTCGAGACGGGCTCGGTGGCGCGCCAACAGCGCGTGGAGCCGGTTTCCAGACAGGCCGAGGGAGGCCAGGCGCTGTCGGCGGTTCGGGGTATCGCGGTTCGAGCGCCGGGCTTGGCAGCGCCGGCAGCCAGCGTCCTGCCGCTGCGGGAAGGTCCGACGACGCCACAGGGTCCCGCTATCGCGGTGGTGGCTCGGCCGGCGCGGGAGGCGCCGCCCAGGGTCGGCGCCCGCAAGGATCTCGCGCCACGCCGCAACGCGGCATGGACCGAAGCGCCTCGAGTGGCGGTTGGAACAGGCCAGGGCCTCGACGCGAACGACCCGGTGCCCGCCGAGAGACCGAAAACGAAAGGTTCTCCGATTCCGGCCCTGTTCCGAGCTCAATAGGGCGCGCGGCGAGTTCCGGTCGCAATCTCTGGCCCCGGGCCCCCCGCCCTCCGCGCTCGGACGTACCCGGAGGTTCCAAAAGGGAGTCCGGTTACGGGAACCGAGGCGCTTCACGGTCTTCGGGAGCGTCGCGTCCGGCTCCGGTCCGTCGGTCTGCGACCTCCGGCGGCTACCCAAGGCAGTCACAGCCCCGAAGGAGCCAGGCCGGTCCCGGCAAACCTTTCGGCCGGGGTGCTCGCGCCGCCGAGAGCTATGGGGGGCGCGGATCCGCTGCCGCTCGTCGAGAGCTGGGCGGTGATCAGGTCGAAGGGCGCCAGGCGGTGAGGGAGCTGCTTGTCGCGCAGCGGCGGGCCGTCCGCGAGGTGTGGATGATGGAGGGTTCCGATCCGGCCGCGATCCTGCGCGAGATCGAGTCGTTGGCCCGCTCGAGCCATGTCCCGGTCCGGCTCGTCACCCAGCGCCAGATCCAGGAGGTGCAGGGCTCAGAGGCCCCCCAGGGCGTCGTCGCCTTCGCCGAACCCCTCCAGGAGGCAGACCTGTCAGATCTGGTCGGCCTCGCCCCGATAGTCGGGCAACCCGACGTAGTGGGCGAGGGCGAGGCCAGCCCGTCCGCCAAGCCGAGCCCGGCCGCTTTCTTGGTTGTCGTCGACGGAGTCACCGACCCCCAGAACCTGGGGGCGCTTCTGCGCAGCGCGGAATGTGCCGGCGTAACAGGAGTCGTCCTCCCACGCCATCGCAGTGCGCACGTGACGCCGACGGTTGCCAAGGTGGCGGCTGGCGCGATCGAGCACGTCAGCGTCGCCGTTGTGCCCGGAGTGCCCGGGGCGCTGCAGGAGCTCGAACGCCTCGGAGTGTGGGCGATCGGACTCGACGAGAAGGGGACGGAGCCGCTTTTCTGCCTCGAGCTTGGTGACCGGCCCATCGCGCTCGTCATCGGAGCCGAGGGGCGTGGCCTCGCGCCGCTCTCGCGTCAGCGGTGTGACGTGCTAGCGCGAATACCACTGCACGGGACCATCGATTCGCTCAACGTCTCGGCGGCTGGGGCCGTGGCGATGTTCGAGGTCGCGCGACAGCGCTCATCGCAGGCGACCTAGGGGTCTTCGCCGCCCGTACCGGCGGCACGCGCCGGATCGGACTGGCCGAACAGGTCTTTGGCGCTACGCCTGCCGCGAGGAAATCGGCACGTAATCGCGACGCCGGTGCCCGACGTAGAGCTGCCGCGGACGAGCGATCCTCGTCGTCTGTTCCGCCATCTCGATCCAGTGAGCGACCCAGCCTGCAACACGCGGCACCGCGAACAGCACAGGGAACATCTCGATCGGGAATCCCATCGCCTGGTAGATGAGGCCCGAGTAGAAGTCGATGTTCGGATACAGCTTGCGGGAGACGAAGTAATCGTCGGCGAGGGCGACCTCTTCGAGCCCGAGCGCGATGTCGAGCAGGGGGTTCGTCCCGGTGACCTCGAACACGTCGTAGGCGAGCTTTTGGATGAGTTTCGCCCGTGGGTCGTAGTTCTTGTAGACGCGATGGCCGAACCCCTGCAGTCGCCCGTGACCTTCCTTCACGGCGCGCACGAAATCGGGGACGTTTTCCAAGGACCCGATATCGGCGAGCATTCGCACGACGGCCTCGTTGGCGCCGCCGTGGAGCGGGCCGTAGAGGGCGGCGCAGGCGGCGGCACAAGAGGAGTAAATGTCGACCTGCGACGAGCCGACCATGCGCATCGCGGCCGTCGAGCAGTTCTGCTCGTGGTCGGCATGCAGGATGAACAAAGCGTCCATGGCGCGCACGAGGACGGGGTCGGGCTCGTATCGGGCTTCTGGGGTCTTCAGGACCATCGATAAGAAGTTCGAAGGGAAGTTGTGAGTGCTGTCCGGGTAGACGAACGGCATCCCGACGCTGTAGCGGTGCGCCGCCGCGGCGAGGGTCGGCATTTTCGCGATGAGCCGGATGACCTGCCGGTGGCGGTTGTCGGGGTCGGAGGTGTTGCTGGCTTCCGGGTAGTAGGTCGACAGGGCGGCGATCGCCGATACGAGCATTCCCATGGGGTGGGCGTCGTACTTGAACCCCTCGAGGAAGCGCTTTCGCATGTTCTCGTGGATGAAGGTGTGGTACGTGATCTCCTCGACCCAAGCGGCCAGTTGCGCGGCAGTGGGCAGTTCGCCATAGAGCAGGAGATATGCGACCTCCAAGTAGGTCGATTTCTCCGCCAGCTGCTCGATGGGATAGCCGCGGTACTCAAGGACGCCCTTGTCGCCGTCGGTAAAGGTGATGGCACTTCTTGCCGCCGCGGTCGTCATGAAGGCGGGGTCGTAGAACCAGATGCCGGGAAGCAGCTTGGCCCACTCATCCGCCGAGACTCCTCCGTCGATGATCGGGATCTCGATCGACTGACCGTTGCGGTTATCCGTGATCGTCACGCTGTCCACCACGACTTCCACCTCCAATCGGCCTCGTTGCCGGCTGACGCAGTGAAGCCTCGGCCCTTTCGTTCATGCGGGCCGGCCTGCGCAGTCCGCACATACTAGGGCGACGCCGGACGGGTCCATTTTGGGAGACTGACCAAGTCGCATTCGAGACTCGCCGTCAGGGCTCGGAACTGGCCCGGCCTCCCTTATTGGTGCTCGGCGATTATCATGCCGGGCGCCTCTCATGCGCTCTGCGCCGGGCGCGCTCGGCGCCGAGTTGGCTCGGAACCGCGCCGGCTGGTCATCATGGTGAATCAGGCGCGGTAGCCGGCGTTCCCGAGCGCCATGGTGGAGGGACTGAATCGTGTGCTGCTGCAAGGTGGGAGGTTGAGTTGTCGAAGCTGACTGCGGCGCCTTGGCCCGACCGAGCGGCGCCCTGGCCGGGTCTTCGGTGCCTCGCCAGCACAGGTCCGCACCCGTTTGCTCCTCGGGGTCAAGGTTCGCCCGGCATCTCGGCTCGAGCCGTCCCGGCCGGGCTCACCACCCGGAAGGCTTGACTGATGACAGACGCCCACACGACGGCGGGGATCGCAATTGCGGCCTTGTCGGCTGTCTTCACAGGCACGGGAACTGTCGTTGAGAAGATCGCCCTGCAGCGACTGCCCGAGATCCACGCGCGACGCCTATGGGCGATGCTTTGCACCCTGTGTGCGTCGCCACAGTGGCTGCTCGGTTGCTGCATGCTGCTGGGCGGGCTCATCTGCCAGGGGCTCGCTTTGTCCTTGGCGCCGATCTCCGTGGCGCAGCCGATCTTCGCCTCGGGCATCGTCTTGTTGCTCATGCTGTCGCACTTCGTGCTCCACGACCGGCTCCGACCAGTGGAATGGATGGCTTTGGCGACCATCGTGGTGGCCCTGGTCCTGCTCGGCTTGTCGATCGACACACGCGTCGACCACCCGGGCGGGCCGGCAGCCCTGGTGCCTCTGTTTCTCGCCTCGGTCCCCACCTTCCTCGTCGGCCTCTTCGTTTTCGTGGTCGCCGATCGGGCTCACAATTCGGAGCGCTGGGTCAGCCATCTGCGTGCGCCGCTTTTCGGCATTTCCGCAGGGCTTCTCTACGGCGTAGCAGGGCTCGGGTTGAAGTCGGCGGCGACCTTTGTGCAGCGCTATGGGCTTATCGGCTCGATCCCGCACCTGTTGATCTCCCCTGACCTGTACCTGTTGGCGGTTTCCATGGCGACGGGTCTCGTGCTCTTCCAAACCGGCCTGCAGCGTTGCTCGGCGTCGGTCGTTTCCCCGGTGAACATCGTGACCTCCACGGCGTATGTCATCGCTGTCGGGACATTGCTGTTCAACGAGCACCTTCCGAATTCCGCTGGACCGCTAACGCTGCGGATGGCGGGATTCGCCGGCGTCGTCATCGGTCTCGTCACGCTCGCCGCCGCGGGCGGGAGGCTCGGCACCAGCAGTACCGGCAACGCCGAGCAGGCGGGCCAGCCGGTCGCTCCGACCAGCTGAGTTGGCCACCTCAGGCCATAGTGGCCGAGCTTCTTGCACTTCCTGGGCGGGATTCCCATCCACCCCCTGAGATCGCGTGCCCGTTCGGACAGCCTTTCTGGGCTTCGTCAGTGGTGTTCGTGCCCATGACAGCCCACCATCCTCCGCCGAGGGACCGCTGGCAGGTGTCCCCAAAATTGGGAGCCGAGGCACGCTCGTGGACCAGGCCGTAGGTTGCCAGATCGTCGTTCCAGTTCACGAAGTAGCCAGCCTGAGCCTGTCGCCCTCCGGGATACGCGCGCCGCTGGAATGGAGTGGGGAGCGGGCCTCCGGATCCCTGCCTGATGACTGCGCACGTGTCGTCGCCACGGGCGGCACGCATCGCGTGTTGCGCCTGAGCCGTGCTCGAGCTGCTCGGAGCAGCTTGGAGGGGAGCCGGGACCGGGACGGCCTGGATCGACACCGCCGTCGTCCGGGCCACGGCCAGCATGACCACAACCAATGCCGACGTGTAGCTCAGGCAGAACGCGGTTCCAACCAAGCGCCGACCGAGCGCCACCACTGCGAGCGCCACTACCGCCGCGAGGCTGATGGTCGCGACGAGCGTCCAAGCAGGCAGCCCTGCGAATCCTGACGGGTTCTGCGGCTCTGAGTTTCGGCAGACGACCGTGTCCACCGCGATCAACGCCGGCAGGAGCGCGAACAGCCCTAAGCGGCTTCGAGCCGTGCTAATGCCCGGTCGCCGGGGAGCTTCCACCTGAGTGCCTGCGTCTTCCTCGGTGTTCTCCTTAGCCGGGAACACCTCGGATCTCATCGGCACGCACCCCACTTGGCGGCACGCCTAGGCACTCGTGCGGGCTCATCCTCCGAGATCGAACCTGTAGACGTTCGTATCGCGCCTCACGAAGCCGACCCGGCCGTAGAGACGGTTCGCCGCCTCGCGGGTGGAGCGGGAAGTGAGATTGACGTGGAGGGCACCCAGCTCACGTGCGCGGCGGACGGCGTCTGTGACAAGCGCCTCGCCGACACCGCGCCCTCGAGCCCACTCGTCGACGACGACGTCCTCGATCACGGCGTGCCTGCTTGTGGGGATCCGGTACACGATGAGCGTGAGCATCCCGGCGATCCGACTGGAGTCCTCGCCGAGGCGGGCAATCAGGAGCGAGCTCGAAGGGGACGCCACGATCTCCTCGAGAACTGTGCGCGACGGCGGGGCAGCTGTTGACGACAGCTGGGGCACGAGGCGTGCAACCGCCTCGGCGAGATCGTCGGTCACTTCACCTGCGCGGTCGATGAGGATGCCGTTGGCTTCCATGCGGGTGAGTGTACTGAGGGGGCCAGGGCGTTCCGGGGTCGGAACTGCGATCAGCGGGGTGTCGCCGGCGCAGGGTCTGTTTGCCACGGCGGCCGCCGTGGCCAGTCGAAGACGACGTCGACCAATTCTCCCCTGATGGCGGCGAACGCATGAGCGCTCCAGGTGCCGTCGTTGGCGAGCGGGGCAGGGAGTGAGGCTTCATCGAACCACCCGACGTCGGCGCATTCGAGAGGGTGCGGCTTGAGCTTGCCGCCCACGGACTTGAGAAGGAAGACGAGCGAGTAGAGCGGCACCTGCGTGAAGCCGAGCCGAAGCCCATCGAGGACCATGGCGAGTCGAACTGGCTCAGTCTTGATGCCTGTCTCCTCGAAGACCTCTTTCACCGCGACCTCGGCGGCGGAGTAGCCCACGTCTGCCCAGCCGGTCGGGTAGAGCCAGGCTCCCGAGTCCGGGCGTTGCATGAGCAGTATCTGTCCCGCCTCGTTGCCGACTATCGCCCCGATTGCAACCTTCGGCGTCACGTAGCCGGCGACGCCAGCGCGCACGGTACCCATCCATTCGGCAATTAGGTCATCCGCGTTCGCGGTGCCCGCCGATCCTCGCCCGCTCGCAGCCGGTGTATCAGCGGCCGCGCGGATGTCTGCGGCCACGCGCAGGACCTCCTCGTAGCGCTCCTGTTCGTAGAGGTTCTTCGTGAAGGCGAGGCCGGTCCTGGCGATGGCCGCCAGAGTCTCTCCCCACCGGATCAGGTCTCGGTTGGAAGCGGGCACGTCACTCATGAGTCCGACCCTAACGCCGGGCAGGCGGCAGCTGGGAGCGACGCGGCCCTGCGTGCGCGATCATGACCGAGGTGAGCGTCAAAGAGGACTGCCGGCATTACCTCATGCAGACAGTGCGCGCCGGTGAGCGCACTGAGCGCTGCAGGCTCGGGGCCGCCGAGATGATTCCCTTCGCCTGCCCGGACAGCTGCGTGTTCCACGAGCCCCGCCAAATAGCGACCGGCGGCTGGCAGGTGGGGCCTCGAGGAGACGGAGACCCGCCTGTGGCGAGGCGCTGAACGCCGGCCAGGCCGCTTGGCGGCCAACCGGGTCACGGGCTAGTCGCCGGCCTCGTTCTCGAGCCAGTTCCCGACGACCATCGACATGAACAAGGGCTGGGCCTGGAAACCGAGCGAGGAGTAGAACTTCTCGGCATTGTCTGTCTGGAGGCCGATGTGCTGGCCCGGGACTCGGCCCGCCAGCATCCGAACCATCGAGCTGGCGATGCCGCGCCGACGGTAGGAGGACTGGGTCCAGACATCCAACAAGTAGGCGTTGCACACGCCGTCGGACAAAAGGCGCGCCATGCCGACGACACGCCGGCCGTCGCGGGCCACGGCCACGTGCTGAGAGCGCTCGAACGATCGCCGCAGCGCTTGTGGGGATCTGCCGTTGTCGAAGTCGTCGGCGGCCAGGTCCGCCTTGGCTTCGGCCCAGTCGATGTCGTCCAGCGAGTTCGTGACCTTCACGTCCATGACACAAGCATGCCGTTCCTGCCGGCACCGAGCGACAGCTCAGTCCGCTCCAGACGGCGGCCCATGGACTCTGGCGACACGTCAGCCCGATTTAGTGCCTCCGAGGCGTTCGACGCTGGCGCCGATCTCGGTGAGCCACGCCAAGGCACCCTCAACCGCTGCCGGGTCGCCACTCAAGTCACAGACGATCCATCCCTCGTCGGCACCGACGTTTGCCGTGAGGATGTTCGGCTCCACGTCGAAACGTTTGACGAGCTGGGCCACTATCGGCTGACCGACCAGCTCATCAGGGAAAGCCAGCCGGACTTGGACGTTCATAGGTGAGCCTCCCTAACGGTTCGGCCCGCACGGGAGAGATTGCCCGAGCGGAGCCCTTCGAGGTCAAGAGTCACATAGCTGTAGCCGGCACCTCGCACCGCGGTGACAATCTCGTCACGAGCGCGCACCGCCCAGTCGAGGTCCTCGAGGGGAAGCTCGACCCGCGCCGTATCGCCGTAGTGACGGACTCGGAGGGCATTGAAGCCCAGCCGGCGGAGGGCGGACTCCGCTGAGGCGACCCGATTGAGGGTCCCCACGGTGACGGGGGTGCCGTGTGGCACCCTCGATGCGAGGCAGGCACTCGCGGGACGGTCCCAGGTGCGCAGCCCGAGTGCCTGTGACACCTCGCGGACCAATGCCTTGTCGAGGCCAGCCTGCACGAGAGGGAATGCGGCCCCTTGCTCGGCCGCGGCGATTTGGCCAGGACGGTCGTCGCTCAGGTCGTCGAGATTGACGCCAAGAACGACTCTTGCCCGACCTGAGTCGGTGAGAGGAGAAAGGGCGTTCATGAGCTGGCGCTTGCAGTGGTAGCAGCGATCAGGGCCGTTGCGCACGTAGGTCGGGTCGTCGAGTTCATGAGTGGCGACCGTCACCCACCTCAGGTCCCATTCGTCTGCGATCAAAGCGCAATGGCTCAGGTCCTCGGGCGCCAGTGACGGCGAGACGGCCGTCGCACAGAGCACTTTGTGCTTGCCCAGCAGCCTTGTCGCCACGGCGGCGACCAAGGCCGAGTCGGCTCCACCCGAGAAAGCCACAACCACGCGTTCGAACTCCCCCAGCACGACCTGCAAGCGGGCCAGCCCATCGTCCGCGAGCTGTTTGCGGCTCGCCTCGGAGATCGCGAAGAGCAGTGGAGGCGTCGCCTCGGAGTGCGCTCGCCCTGTATTTTCAGCCACGATTGGCCCTTGCTGGCACAGGCCGCAGTCTACGAGGGCGTCGGGAAACTGCGTCGGACATGGGCGCAAACGCGCACGTCGCCAGGGGCGCCTGGTGGCGTCCCTGGCGACTCAGTGCGTGCACCGACCTCGTGCGGTCGGGATCAGTAGTCGTCCATCCCGCCGCCCTGGGGCATGGCGGGCGCCTTCTCCTCAGGCTTGTCCACGACGACCGCTTCGGTCGTGAGGAACAAAGCGGCGATGGAGGCGGCGTTCTGGAGCGCGGACCGGGTGACCTTCGTGGCGTCGATCACGCCCGCCTTGAACAGGTCCTCGTATTCGCCGGTCTGGGCGTTCAGGCCGGTGGCGGCCTTCAAGCTCTTGACCTTCTCGACGACGACCCCACCTTCAAGGCCGGCGTTGACTGCGATCTGCTTGAGCGGCTCTTCGACGGCGCGGGCCACAATCCTGGCACCGGTCGCCTCGTCGTCGTCCAGCTTCTCGGCTGCCGTGAGGATGGCCTGTTGTGAGCGGAGCAGTGCCACACCGCCGCCGGGGACCACGCCTTCTTCGATGGCGGCCTTGGTAGTGGAGACAGCGTCCTCGATGCGGTGCTTCTTTTCCTTGAGCTCCACCTCGGTTGCCGCTCCCACCTTGATGACAGCGACTCCGCCAGAGAGCTTGGCAAGGCGCTCCTGAAGCTTTTCCTTGTCGTAGTCGGAGTCGGTGTTGTCGATCTCGGCCTTGATCTGGCTGATGCGGCCCTTGATGTCGGCGTCCTCGCCGGCACCTTCGACGACTGTCGTCTCGTCCTTGGTGACGACGATCTTGCGGGCGCGGCCGAGCATGTCGAGGGTGACGCTGTCGAGCTTGAGCCCGACCTCCTCGGTGATGACCTGGCCACCGGTCAGGATCGCGATGTCCTGGAGCATTGCCTTGCGGCGCTCTCCGAAGCCTGGGGCCTTGACGGCGGTGCTGCGGAAGGTGCCCCGGATCTTGTTCACGACAAGGGTGGCGAGAGCCTCGCCCTCGACGTCCTCGGCGATGATCATGAGCGGCTTGCCGGTCTGCATGACCTTCTCGAGAACCGGGAGCAGGTCGCGTACGGCGGAGATCTTCGAGCCTACGAGCAGGACGTACGGGTCCTCGAGCACGGCCTCCATGCGGTCCGGGTCCGTGACGAAGTAGGGCGAGATGTAGCCCTTGTCGAAGCGCATGCCTTCGACCAGCTCCATCTCCATGCCGAAGGTCTGCGACTCCTCGACCGTGATGACTCCGTCCTTGCCGACCTTGTCAATCGACTCGGCGATCATCGAGCCGATCTCGGTGTCGGCGGACGAGATGGAGGCGACCTGTGCGATCTGGTCTTTGGCGTCGATCTCCTTGGAGAGCTGCTTCAACTTCTCGACGGCGGTCTCAACGCCAACCTCGATGCCACGCTTGAGCGACATCGGGTTTGCGCCGGCGGCGACGTTGCGCAGGCCTTCACGGACCATGGCGCCGGCGAGCACTGTCGCGGTCGTGGTCCCGTCTCCGGCGACGTCGTCGGTCTTCTTGGCGACTTCCTTTACGAGGTCCGCTCCGACCTTCTCCCACGGGTCCTCGAGATCGATTTCCTTGGCGATGGAGACGCCATCGTTGGTGATTGTCGGAGCGCCCCACTTCTTGTCCAGCACGACGTTGCGGCCCTTGGGGCCGAGGGTGACCTTCACGGCGTCTACGAGCTGGTTCATGCCATTCTCGAGGGCCCGGCGGGCCTGCTCGTCGAAGGCGATCAACTTCGGCATTTTGGGGATGTCCTCCTTGGGCTGCACGGTTCCGTAGCCGTTAGCACTCTCATGGTTCGAGTGCTAATAGCAAACCACGCCTGGGGACGCAGCGCAACTGCGCCCCCGGTAGCACCCGTCCGGTCAGCATTTGTCGACCGGTGGTTGTGACCGTCGACCTCGGGCTTCGGGAGTAGAGCCGCGACCTGGAGTCGGGCCAGCTCAGCCGCCTGCGAGCGCCGGGATGATCGAGAGGCGGGAGCCGTCGGGGAGCTCGGTGTCGAGCCCACCGAGGAAGCGGATGTCCTCGTCGCCGACGAACAGGCTTACGTACCGGCGGAGCTTGCCCTCACCGTCTAGCAGGCGAGCCTGCATGCCGGGGTAGTCGCGCTCCAAGGCGCCGATCGCCTCGCGCACGGTCCCCGCCTCCACCGTGACATCGGCAGCACCGCCGGTGAGGAGACGCATCTGGGTCGAGATGCGCACGTCGACGCTCATCGCGCCGGAGGATACCAGCGACGCCAGCCGGCCGGGCTGGCCCGCGCCCGCCGTCGAGCACGCTCGATTCGGATCTGATTGCCGGCCGAGCGCGACCACACGCACCTAGCGACTGGTCGTCTCTTCCGGGTGACGAGCAGGAGGAGAAAGGTGGTGCCGTCCAAGGCCCTAATCTGGCATCGACCATGACAAGCGCACGGGATCCACGGCGGGCGGCCGTCTACCACCACAGCGAAGGCAAGCGCGCAAAGTGACCGGGTTCGACCTCGTCGTCGTCTCCAACAGAGGGCCGTTCACCCTCGAGCACGGACCCGACGGGACCATCGAGGCACGCCCGGCGGCTGGCGGCCTGGCGCCCAGCTTGAGTGGGGCGCTGGCCGAGGAGGCGACGGCTTCTGGCACCGGGGCGCTATGGATCAACGCGGCCCTGACCGAGGCGGACCGGACCCATGCCTCGGGCGGGAACGTCGGTACAGGGCGGGACTGGTTGAAGCTACGCACGGTCGCGGTGACGCCCGAGATCGCGCGAGCGGCCTACGACGTAGTGGCAAACGGCACGCTCTGGTTCCTTTACCACGGCCTGTTCGACCATGTGCGCCGGCCGCGTTTCGACCGTGTCTGGCACGAGGCCTGGGACGGCTACTGCGCTTTCAACAAGGCTTTTGCGGACACGATCGCCGAGGAGGCTGCGCCAGGGGCGACCGTCGTCGTGAACGACTACCACCTGGCGCTCGTCGGCCGTTACCTCGTCAAGAGGCGTCCTGACCTCGCCACCAGCTTCTTCACCCACACCCCGTTCTGCCCGCCGGAAGATCTAGCCCTGTTGCCCGACCGGGCCCGCGTTGAGTTGATGGAATCGATGTCCTGTTTCGGCACCTGCGGTTTCCACACGGCGCGCTGGCAGGACGCCTTCGTGCGATGCATCGCCTCCGCCGGCCTCGACGCGCCCGCGACTTTCGTGGCTCCCTTGGGCGCCGACGCCTCGAGGTTCGACGAGGTGGCGGCGAGTGAGAGCTGCCGGGCACTCCGGCGACGCCTCGAAGACGATCTCGACGGGCGCACGCTTCTTTTGCGAAGTGACCGCATGGAGCTGTCGAAGAACCTCATCCGCGGCTTCCTCGCCTTCGACGAGCTGCTGGAAGCGTCGCCTGAGTGGCGGGGACGGGTGGTCTTCCTCGCCCGGGTCTACCCGTCGCGCGAGTCTCTTCCTGAGTACCTCGCCTACCGGACCGAGGCGGAGCACGTAGCGGCGCGAATCAACGAACGGTGGAGCACGCCTGGGTACAGACCGGTTGTGCTCGACCTGGACGACGACTTCGAGGCGACTGTGGCAGCCCTGCAGCGCTACGACGTCTTGCTTGTCAACCCCATCCGGGACGGCCTGAATCTCGTGGCGATGGAAGGCCCGGTCGTCAACGAGCACGACGGGGTGCTCGTGCTCTCGCGTGAGGCCGGCTCATACGACCAGTTGGCCGACGCGGCTATCGGCGTCAATCCCTTCGACGTGACCGCCACCGCGGCGGCTCTCGCGAGAGGTTTGTCAATGAGCCCGGAGGAACGCCACGCCCGTGCAGTCGAGCTGCAGCACCGGGTGCGGTCGCGCACCCCGGCTCTCTGGCTGACCGAGGTGAGGAACGCGGCCAGGATTCCCGGCCACAACCACCAGCGCCCTTAGTCGGACCCGGCCTTTACGACGGAGCGAGGCAGCTGGCCAACTGAGCGAGAAATGTCGCCGCCGCACTCGGGCCTGCAAGGACCAGATCGGCGGCTTCGGCCATGCCCCACGGCATCTCCGGGCTCGATATCGCGATCTTCACACTGCGCAGGCCGTGCAAGTCTCGTTGCTCGTCGAGGGCGCGGAAGCCCAGCAAGTCTCCGGTGTCGTCCCCGATGTAGGCGGCCGCTTGAAGATGTCCGCACAGCTCGGTCACGACTGATCCCTTGTCGATCCCGAGCGGCAGCACGAGCTCCACGCTCGCCTTGCCAAGGCGGGGAACCAGCCCGTGCTCGGCGGCGACGGCGCGGGCGGCCTCCGTCGCCCGCGTAGCCACTTCAGTCGAATCGATCCCCTCCTCGCCGGCCGAGCGCCAGTGGACCGTGACACCGAAAATCTTGTCCTCGACCCGGGCCCCAACGGGAATGGCTGCCCGGAGCTGGTCTCGAACCGACTCGATCACCGGGCGCCAGGCCGCCACCCCGGCCCTCAATCGGACCGTGCCGTCGTCGGCCCATTCCTCGAGTCCGTGCAGACCGATGCCACGGAGCGGTGACCGCTTGGACGCGAGATCGAGGCGATCGGCAAGAAACATCGCCGGGCGCCCCGAAACGACCGCGACGACGGCCATCTCCCGGGCGAGCGCGTGCAAGGCGTCGAGCGCGGCGGCTAAGGGGCGTGCGGCTTCCGGGTCGATGACGATCGGTGCGATCGTCCCGTCGAAGTCGCAGCAAAGCCCCGAATGGAGCGGATCCTCAGCGAGGAGTTCGAGAGCGGAGGACCCGGCGGTAGTCAGTCTGCGAGCCCCAATGAGGTCGGTCCCTTCAACGCGGTCGGCGTTCGAGTCTGGGGACACCCTCGTAACGGACACGACGCCGGCGAACCAGGCGGCTTTTCACCCTGTGGACGACGAGCGGGTCGTATGCGAACGCCTCGGGCGACTCGGACAGCCTTCTCAACAACCCGTAGTACGCGCCGGGCGACAGGCCAAGCCGTTCCGAGATCGCCTGGCGTTTGGAAGGGGAGGACAACCACCAATCACGTTCCACATCGAGCACTTTGCGTTCCCGATCGGTCAGCGTCATCCCAGACGACAATGCCAACCTCGGACGCGCAAAGCAAGGATCCTCGACCCAAGGGCTTGCGCGTAGCGGCTTTCCGTCCGGATGGCGGCGCCCATACCGTCTGAAGCGGCTTACGCGTCCGCGCCTCGGCAAGAGGCGGCGAGTGTCCTCACGACATACGGCAGGATCCCACCGTGCCACAAATACTGGGCTTCACTTGGGGTGTCGACTCTCAAGGTCGCTTTGAAGGGGCGTTTGTCCGCGACGACAGTGAGCTCGCGCCCGATCAGATCGTCCGGCGAAGCACACGAAAGTCCCGTCACAGCTATCGATTCCCGCCCGGTCAGCCCGAGCGAATCCGCGGTGTCGCCATACGCGAATTCGAGTGGCAGCACGCCCATGCCGATCAAGTTCGAACGGTGGATGCGCTCGAAGCTCTCGGCGAGCACGGCGCGCACTCCGAGCAATGCGGGGCCTTTCGCCGCCCAGTCACGCGACGACCCGGCGCCGTACTCCTTGCCCGCTATGGCGACAAGGGGCACTGCCTCGGACCGATAGCGGACGGCCGCGTCGAAGACGGTCATCACCTCGCTGTCCGGGAGATGCACGGTCACTCCACCCTCGGTGCCGGGCAGGAGCCGGTTGCGGATGCGGGGGTTGGCGAAGGTCCCGCGGACCATGACCTCATGGTTGCCGCGTCGCGCCCCGTATGAATTGAACTCGGCTGGGGGCACCGAGCGGCTTTGCAGCCAAAGACCGGCTGGGCTCGAAGGCCGAATCGATCCCGCTGGCGATATGTGGTCGGTGGTGACGCTGTCGCCGAGGAAGACCAGCACGCGCGCCCCGGCGATATCACTGATCGGGTCAGGCGAGGCAGCTATTTGCTCCAAGAACGGCGGCTTTTGCACATAGCTCGAGTCGGCGTCCCAGAGGTACCGCTCTCCGGCCGGGGCTTCGAGCGACTGCCAGTGGTCGTCTCCATCCGTCGCATGGGCGTACCCGTCGCGAAACAGCTCAGCGTTCACGGTTTGCCCGATGACCTGGGAGATCTCGCCAGGCGACGGCCAGAGCTCCGCCAGCAGCACCCCGCGGCCGTCAGAAGAGGTGCCGAGTGGCTCGGAGGCGAAGTCGATGTTCATCGTGCCCGCGAGCGCGTAGGCGACCACCAAAGGCGGCGAGGCGAGGTAGTTCATGCGCACGTCGGGGTGGATGCGCCCCTCGAAGTTGCGGTTCCCCGAAAGCACAGCCGCACAGGCCAAGCGATGAGCGTCGATGGCCTGTGAGATCTCGGGCAGCAGCGGCCCTGAGTTTCCGATGCACGTAGTGCAGCCGAAGCCGACGAGTGCGAATCCGAGCTGGGCGAGATAGGGCGCCAACCCGGCCCGCTCCAAGTAGTCCATGACGACCCGCGAGCCCGGCGCAAGGCTCGCCTTGACCCACGGCTTGGGACGAAGGCCGAGCTCGACGGCCTTCTTCGCCAGTAGTCCGGCGCCGATCATCACCTGCGGGTTCGAAGTGTTGGTGCAGCTCGTGATGGCGGCGATCACGATGTGGCCGCTCTCGAGATCGAACTCGGTCCCGTCGCTCAGATGGATCCTTGCCGGGCCCGACGACGCCGAACCGCCGGCTGGCGACGCCGCGGGAGCGGGGAGTGAACCTGGGAGCGCCTCGGCGAAAATCGCCTTGGCCCGGCGGAGCGGGACACGGTCCTGGGGGCGAGAGGGACCGGCCAGGCTCGGCTCGACGCTGGACAAGTCGAGCTCGATCGTCTCTGAGTAGGCCGACCGGACGGTGTCGTTGAGCCAGAGGCCCTGCTCCTTGGCGTAAGCCTCCACGAGGGCGCAGTGCTCTTCGGGGCGGCCGGTGGCCCTCAGGTAGCGGATGGTCTCGTCGTCGATGGGGAAGATCGTCACCGTCGAGCCGTACTCCGGCGACATGTTGCCTATCGTCGCCCGGTTCTCGGTCGAGAGTCTTGCGACCCCCGGGCCGTAGCACTCGACGAACTTTCCGACGACACCGTAAGAGCGCAGCAATTCGGCGACCGTGAGAACGAGGTCCGTGGCCGTTGTGCCGGCCGCGAGCTCGCCGTCGAGATGCAGGCCCACGATCGGCGGCACGAGCATGGAGATGGCCTGGCCCAGCATGGCGGCCTCCGCCTCGATGCCGCCGACTCCCCAGCCGAGCACGCCGAGGCCGTTCACCATGGTTGTATGCGAGTCGGTTCCGACCACGGTGTCGGGATAGGCCGCCCCGTCGGCACTGGCGAACACGACGCTGCTCAGGCTCTCGAGGTTGACCTGATGGCAGATGCCCGTGCCGGGAGGCACGACTCTCAGGTTCGAGAACGCCTGCTCGCCCCAGCGGAGGAACCTGTAGCGCTCCGCATTGCGCGCGAATTCGAAGGCCGTGTTCGTTCTCAGCGCGTCGCTGCGGGCCCAGGCGTCGACGACCACCGAATGGTCGATCACGAGGTCGACAGGGACCACGGGGTCGATCTGAGCCGCGTCGCCGCCGAGGGCTTCGATTGCGTCCCGCATCGCCGCGAGGTCGACGATGCACGGGACGCCGGTGAAGTCCTGGAGCAGGACGCGCGCGGGGAAGAAGGCGATCTCCCGCCCGCCGTCGGCGGCAGGGCGAATGAGCGACTCGATGTCGCCGGCGCTCGAGCCGTCGTCATGGCGGAGCATGTTCTCCACGAGGAGCTTGACCGCGTAGGGGGCCCGTTCGAGGTCCGCAGCAGCACCGAGCGCCGACAGCCTGTGGATCCGATATGACCGGTCGCCAACCTTGAGCAGGTCCTCGGCGCCGAAACTCTTGCGTCCTTTCATCTGCCTCGTCGCCTCCAAACTCGAGCCTTACGCGGTCAGGACCGACGCCCCGGGGTTCACCCGGTCGCGGAGCCTTCGCAACAAAGCGACAAGGGTGAGCTCCTCGTCCGGGTCGAGAGTTCCGTCGAGCAGTTCCGACAGCTGCGAGCGGTGAATCTCCAGTGCCCGGCGCATACGTTCCTCGCCGGCGTCCGTCAGTGCCGCGAACGAGCCACGGCGGTCTTCTGAGCACGCCTGCCGGGTCACGAAACCGGCATCTGAGAGGCGGTCGACGGCACGGGTGAGGCCGCTCGGTGTCAGAGCTGTCTGCGACGCGAGGTCACTCATCCGCATGCGACCGCCGGGCGTGCGCGCGAGCCGGATCAGAATGTCGAAGTCTTGACCAGGCAGTTCGCACTCCCGCTCGAGCGCCGGACCCACCGCGCGATGCAGGCCCGAGGCCGTCTCGAACACGAGCCCCACGAGCGTGACCCGGTCGACCTCGGATGCATCGCTCGGCTGACCGGTTGTACTCACATCGTCAGTATAGTCGGATTCGAGAAGTAGTTGCGTAGTCAAGTAGTTTCCGTTATGGTCGATCTCGGGCGGCAAACGTGCCGTTCGAGCAGGGCCGTCTGAAGGGAAGGAGCCTTAGGAAATGGCCGGTGGCAGCACTGTTGCAAATGGCGGTCTGACAAGAGAGGTCGGCGGCGTCACGCTCCCGACCGCTGGCACCTTCGTGCTGGACAAGGCGCACACCCAGATCGGGTTTGTCGCCCGGCACCTCATGGTCTCCAAAGTCCGCGGCCGCTTCACCGACTACGAGGGGACGCTCGTTGTCGCCGCCAACCCCGCTGATTCCTCGGTCGAGGTGACCATCCAAGCGGCGAGCATCAGCACCAACGACGAGACCCGTGACAACCATGTCCGCACGAGTGACTTTCTCGCCGTCGAGGAGTTCCCGACGCTGAGTTTCCAGAGCACCAAAGTTGACCTGAGCTCGGATGGGGACTGGAAGCTGACCGGTGACTTGACGGTTCGCGGGGTGACGCGCCAGATAATCCTTGAGGTCGAATTCGAGGGAGTCATCCAGGACCCCTGGGGCAACCAGCGCGTCGGGTTCACAGCCTCCAGCGAGATCGACCGGAACGACTTCGGGGTGAGTTTCAACGCCGTGCTCGAGACGGGCGGCTTCGTTGTCGCTCCAAAGGTGAAGCTCGAGATCGAGGCCGAAGCGGTTCGCCAGGCCTAGCCGACGGCCCTCAGCGCCGGCGCAGCCGACCTGATCGAGGGGCCTCGTGGGGAGCCCCTCAAGGCCCTGCGCGAGCCGTAGGACCAGGTCAGCCCTATTTCTAGCGAGCGTTTTGGCAGGTAGAATGTCTTTGTGAGTGCGACGTTCGAATCATCGCCGGACGTCCTCGGCGTTCACGCACATCTGCTTGCCTCGATCCCCGGGATTCTCATCCTGCTCGACAGCCGTGGCACAGTGCGGTTCGCGTCCGGCCAAGTCGAGCGTCTCGGCGGGCAGACCGTGGACATCCTTGTCGGGTCTGACCTGAGCAGCCACCTCGAGCCGAAAGATCGGCCGATCCTCAGCTGGCTGCTGTCCGCGTCGGCGACGAGGTCGCCGGAACAGCTGACCGGCCCGGTGCGGTTGCCCTTCCTCGACTCGGCCGGAAGGCCACGGATCACGGAGGCCTGGGCACTCAACCGGCTGGCGGATCCTGCCCTCGGCGGTTTCGTCATCCTGCTCCTCGTCGAGAGCGCATACGACCACTTCGACCAGGTCCTCGCCGCCGCCCAGGCCGGAGCCGGGCTCGAAGAGAACCTTGCGGCCCTGGCAGTGGGCCTCAGGCTCCCGCCGGTGCATGGTGAATGCTTCTTTGTCGTCGCCTCCGCGGACGGGCGGACGGTCAGTTGTTATCCGCCACGTCCCGCGGCCCCTGCGCCGCCCGCGAGCGGACCGTGGGATCAAGCCATGGGCCACGACGCGAGCGTGTTGTACACCGAGATCGATGGCTTGCCGGATTCGACGCGAGCTGCCGCGGCCCAGTTCCGTTCCGTTAGCTGCTTCCCGGTGCCGACCCGGGGCGAGAACGCACCTTCGGCTTGCCTCGTCGTCTGGAGCCGCGACCTCGGGCCGCTCGGGATGACCGAGCAGACCGCCGTGGACAGGGCGCTCGTCCTCGCCTCGCTGTTGATGTCGCACAACGTCGCCAAGGAGCATTCCCGAGAGGACGGCCACGGCGACGCACTGACCGGCCTCGGCAATCGCCGGAGCTACTTCCAGGCGCTCGAGTCACGGGTCGCGGCTGGAGACCGGCCGGCTGTGCTCTATGTCGACATAGACGGCTTCAAGGAAGTGAACGAGCGGCTGGGGCGCCTTGCCGGAGACTCGGCGCTGCGTGTGATCGCACGCCGGCTGTCCTCGATCGTGCGCCCGAGTGACGAGCTGGCTCGCTTCGGAGGCGATGAGTTCGCGATCCTGTGCGCGAGCGACGTCACCGAGACGCAGGTCGTTTCGATCGCGGCCCGAGTGGTCGAGCGGCTGTCGGAGCCGATCTCGATTGGCGACGCGCCCGCGCTCAAAGTGGGGGCCAGCATCGGCATCGTCTTCAACTTCCCGGAGGGCACGACTTCGGACACCTTGCTCGCCAGCGCCGACGAGGCACTTTGTGCGGCCAAGGCCGCGGGGCGAGGCTGCTGGCGCTTCGCCGGGTTGCCGGAGGACCGGGACAGCTAGGGCCGTGACGGCCGCCGGGGGGATCGGCAGAGGGAAGCAGCTGCCGACCCCGGACGGAAGGCTTTTCGCAGCCGCGCGGGCAGCTATTCCAGAAGCCAGCGCGTAGTCGCAGGCGGCGCGCTTGCTCGATTCCCGCCCGATCTCAAGTTGCGCCCTCGGCAGGATTCGAACCTGCGCACCCGGCTCCGGAGGCCGATGCTCTATCCCCTGAGCTACGAGGGCTCGTAAGAGCGCAGGTTGCATGCTAGCTGTACTTCGGGCATCCTCAGATTGCAATGACGACTGAGCGATGTCTTGCCGATGGGATCGTCGCAGCTTTGGCGACTCTCAATATCCCGATCGAGGCCGAGGAGGTCCAGCTCGTCAGGCCTGCGCGCCTTGAACACGGGGACTGGTCGACCAATGTCGCGCTGATCGTCGCCAAGTCTGTTGGTCGCGCACCACGTGAAATTGCTGCCGATCTTGCTGCCGCCCTCCGAGCGGCGAACATCGACGAAGTGACCGCGGTCGACGTGGCGGGACCCGGCTTCGTCAACTTCAAGCTGGCGACCTCTTGGCTGCACCACGTTCTCATGGACGTCGTGGCCGAGGGCGAAAAGAGCTATGCGACCCCGGACCTCGGAGGAGGGGAACGGGTGCAGATCGAGTTCGTGTCCGCCAACCCGACCGGGCCTCTGCACGTCGGCAACGCCTGGCTCGGCTCGTACGGCGACGCTCTCGGGCGAGTGATGAACCGTTGCGGTTGGGATGTGCAGCGTGAGTACTACGTGAACGACACCGGCGGACAGATCCGCCTCCTGGGAGAGAGCCTTCTTGCCCGTCGCAACGGCACCCCAGTACCGGAGGGTGGCTACCAGGGCGATTACGTGACGCGGCTCGCTGAAACCTACGAAGGGCCGGAAGACGTGGTCGAGGCCGGCCGTTACGCCAGTGACCGGATCCTCGCAAACATCCGCGAGACGCTCGATCGCCTCGACATCCATTTCGACGAGTGGTACTCGCAGGCCTCGATCGAGGAGAGCGGTCGAGTCGCGGAGACGATCGAGCTTTTCCGGGAGCGGGGGCTCGTATACGAGGAAGGCGGCGCGATCTGGCTCAGGTCCACCGAATTCGGCGACAGCCGCGACCGTGTGCTGATCATGTCGAACGGCGGCAACACCTACTTGGCGGGAGATCTCGCGTACCACCGGGACAAGTTCCTCGTCCGCAAGTTCGATCGGGTGATCGACATCTTCGGGGCGGATCACCATGGTCAGGTCGCCAGTCTCAAAGCGGGCGTTGAGGCGCTTGGCGTACAGCGCGACCGGCTCGAGGTCCGGCTCGGCCAGCTTGTCAACATCGTCGGCAAGAGGATGTCCAAGCGGGCCGGGAACGTCATTTCCCTCGACGCGCTCATCGACGACATCGGGGCCGACGCGACTCGGCTCCTGTCGCTCCTCAACTCGATCGACCAGGCAGCGACCCTCGATCTCGACTTGATGAAGAAGCGATCGATGGACAATCCCGTCTACTACGTGCAGTACGCGCACGCCCGCATCGCCTCGATTGAACGCAAGCGGGCCGCCCAGGGCATCGAGCGCGTCCCGATCACAGAGGCGGACCTCAGCCTGCTCGTGCACGAACGGGAGCTGGAGCTGATTCGCTGCCTCGTCGACCTTCCTTATGTGCTCGGCGAGGCGGCGAGGGAGCGTGCGCCCCACAAGGTCACGAACTGGGCCCGCCGCCTGGCAGGCGAATTCCATGGCTTCTACCACGACTGCCGCGTGCTTTCCGAGGAGGTCCCGCTCGAGTTGACCCAGGCGCGGTTGTGGCTCGTGGAAGGAGTCAGGATCGGGCTTGCGATCGCTCTCGGCCTGCTAGGAGTGCAGGCACCGGAAGAGATGTGACCGGCGCCGAGGCTCCATCCGGCGCAGCTTCGACTGAGCCGTCGCCTCAGCCCGCCGCGTTGGTGCCGGAGGGGCCGATCCACAGGGGCCTGTTGCCCGACTCGTCGGTGATCACTGACGAGGGCCACTTGAGCATCGGTGGGGTCGACCTCGTACAGCTCGCGGAGCAGGTCGGAACGCCGGCCTTCGTCTACGACGAGGAGCACCTACGCAATCGGTGCCGGGAGGCGGTCGCCGGTTTCGGGGCGGGCGCCACCTATGCGACGAAGGCCTTTCTTTGCAAGGCCATGGCGGAGCTCGCGCTCGAAGAGAACATGTCCCTCGATGTGTCCACCGGCGGTGAGTTGGCCGTCGCCCTGGCCGGAGGCGCCACAGGAGAGCGCCTCGTCATGCACGGGAACAACAAGTCGGCCGAGGAACTCAAGGACGCGCTCAGAGTCGGCGTCGGCAGGATCGTCGTCGACTCCTTCGACGAGATCGAAAGACTGCGCGTTCTTGGTGCCGCCGGTGCCGGCAGCGGTCGGACGCGCCTTTTGATCCGAGTGACGCCGGGGGTTGAGGCGCACACCCATGAATACGTGACGACGGGGAGGGAGGACTCGAAGTTCGGCTTCTCGCTCGCCTCGGGAGCTGCGGCCGAGGCCGTAGAGGCGGTTCGCTCTCTGTCGGGTTTCGAGCTCGTGGGGGTCCACGCCCACATCGGCAGCCAGATCTTCGCGGTATCGCCCTTCGCCGAGGAGATCGCCGTACTCGCGCCTTTCGTCATCGAGCACGGGTTCTCCGAGTGCTGCATAGGCGGCGGGCTCGGCGTGGCATACGTGGAAGGGGAGGTCGCGCCCTCCATTACCGAGTGGGCCCGGGCGGCACGCGCAGCGGTGACGTCGGCCGGTGTCCCCTCGAGCGTTGACATCTCGGCCGAGCCGGGACGCTCGATCGTCGCCGGGGCGGCCGTGACGTTGTACCGGGTCGGGACGATAAAGCAGACCCCCGGGCTTCGCCGCTACGTCGCCGTTGACGGGGGCATGTCCGACAACCCGCGGCCCGTGCTTTACGGAAGCGGGTACGAGGCGTTCCTTCCTAGGGCGGTTCTCGCTCGGCGGCCTCTTGCGGCGAGGGTCGTCGGGAAGCACTGCGAGTCCGGTGACGTTATCGTCGACGAGGCGAGGCTTCCGGCCGACCTCGCGGTCGGGGACATTCTCGCCACCCCGGTGACGGGCGCCTACGGGTTCGCCATGTCGTCGAACTACAACCGGTTGCTGCGCCCCCCGGTCGTGTTCGTCGAAGGGGGCCAAGCTCGTACTGTGGTGCGACGAGAGACCGTGGCCGACCTGCTGTCCCGGGAAACCTGACCCCGTTCGTCATGTAGGTTGTGAAGATGGAAGCGCCACAAGCGGGCGATACGACGGGTGGCGAGGTGCGCGTAGGCCTTCTCGGTTACGGCAATGTCGGCGTGGCCTTCACGCGCCTCATCGACTCACAAGGTGAGGCGATCGCACTTCGCACCGGGCTTGAGTTGTCCGTCACGCGCATCGCCGTCAGGAACCCGGACAAGCCGAGGCCCGGCTCGGCAATGTCCGACGCCGGCGAAAGGCTTTGTGGCGACGCGGCTCGGCTGGTGAAGGACCCGGCCATCGACGTCATCGTCGAGCTGATCGGTGGTGTCGAGCCTGCGCGCAGCCTCGTGCTGGCAGCTCTCGACGCGGGCAAGCCGGTCGTGACGGCGAACAAGGAGCTGCTGGCAGGTTTCGGCGCCGAATTGCTGGCCGCGGCCGAACAGGGCGGGGTCGACCTGCTCTTCGAAGCCTCGGTCGCAGGGGCGATCCCCCTCATCCGGCTGCTGAACGACTCGCTGGCGGGCGAGCGGATCGTCCGGGTGATGGGAATCGTGAACGGCACGACGAACTTCATCCTCACGTCCATGAGCGAGGAGGGCTGCGACTACGAGACGGCGCTCGCCGAGGCGAAGGCGCTCGGCTACGCGGAGCCGGATCCGACAGCGGACGTGGAAGGCCTTGACGCGCAAGCCAAGGCGGCCATCCTCGCCGGCATCGCCTTCGACGCGGACGTGGTGCAAAGCGACGTCTTTGTTGAGGGAATCACGGCCATCGGAGCTTCCGACATCGCCTTCGTCCGCAAACTCGGCTACGAAGTGAAATTGCTCGCGGTCGTCGAGCGTGTGGGCAGCGACTCAGCGCCGGCGGTCGCGGTACGGGTGCATCCCGCCATGGTCCCGCGCGAACATCCCCTCGCCAGTGTGCGCGGGCCGTTCAACGCCGTCTTCGTCCAGGGCGACACGGCTGGCGAGCTCATGGTCTATGGCCGTGGCGCCGGAGGCACGGCGACGGCGAGTGCCGTGCTGGGCGACCTGGTGGCGGCCGCGCACCATCTCCGAGAGGAGACGAGGGGTCGCCCCGTTCGCCGGGAGCGCGTCAAGATCCAGCCGATCTCCGCTCTTTGCACGCAGTACTACGTGACTGTGGACGTGAAGGACCAACCCGGCGTGCTGGCGGCGGTCGCCCGCGTGTTCGGCGAGCACAACGTCTCGATCCAGTCCATGGAACAGCTCGACTTGGGCGACGGGGCGCGCCTGGTGTTGATCACACACACCGCCCGTGAGGCGGACGTGCAGGCGACGCTGGCCTCGCTCGGAGGGCTGGACGTGGTGGCGCGCGTCGGGGCGCTCCTGCGGCTCATCGGCCGCCAACGCTGACGGGACCGGCATGACCTACTGGCGAGGCGTGCTGGAGGAGTACCGGGCATTCCTACCGGTGAGCGACGCCACGCCCGTCGTGACGCTGCTCGAAGGCGGGACTCCGTTGCTAGCGGCCCCACGGCTCTCGGACCGCGTGGGCGCCAGTGTCTTCCTCAAGATCGAGGGAGCGAACCCGACCGGTTCCTTCAAGGACCGGGGCATGACGATGGCGATCTCGAAGGCGGCCGAGGAGGGTGTGAAGACGGTCGTGTGCGCCTCGACCGGGAACACTTCGGCATCGGCGGCGGCGTACGCGGCGCGGGCGGGAATGAGCTGTGTCGTGCTCATCCCTGCTGGGAAAATCGCGCTCGGGAAGCTCGCCCAGGCGCTCGTGCACGGGGCGCGCGTGCTGCAGGTGAGGGGCAACTTCGACGTGGCTCTCGAGATCGTGCGCGAGCTGCCGAGCCACGCACCGGTCGTCGTCGTGAACTCGGTGAACCCGTTCCGAATCGAGGGGCAAAAGACCGGGGCCTTCGAGATCGTGGACCGCCTCGGGGATGCGCCGGACATCCATTGCATTCCGGTCGGAAATGCCGGGAACATAACTGCCTATTGGCGCGGGTACCGCGAGTACCACGCCGCTGGGCATTCCAAGAGATTGCCGAAAATGCTCGGGTTTCAAGCCGCCGGCGCGGCGCCGATCGTTGTCGGTCACCCGATCGCCGAGCCGGAGACGATCGCCACCGCGATTCGCATAGGGAACCCAGCTTCCTGGGGCGGGGCGACGGACGCGGCCACCGAGTCCGGCGGTGTCATCACCGCCGTGACCGATGAGGAGATCCTCGATGCCTACCGGTTTCTTGCCACTGAAGAGTCGGTCTTTTGCGAAGCGGCCTCGGCGGCGTCCGTGGCCGGATTGTTGAAGACCCGGGTGCCAAGCGGTTCGGAGGTTGTGTGCGTGCTCACTGGGCACGGGCTGAAGGACCCTGACCTAGCGATCAGCCGTGTGCCGGAGCCGGCGCTAGCTGACGCGGACCTCAAGTCTGTGCTCGGCGCGCTCGGCTTCTGAGTCAGCAGCACAGTCGGCTTGAACTAGCCGGTGTTTGCTGAGGCCCGCCCCCCCGGCTAGTATTCAGTTGCCCTCGTTAGTCATTGCGGACGCAGCTCGCCTTATGGTGGGCGACCCGAATGGGGCGGCGGGAATCGCAAAGGCCCTTTCCCTGTTTATGCCTTTACCGGCGCTTCCCTTCGTGCAGACGCTTTGGTCGCCGTGGGCAATCACTGATTGGCATGGGCGATCCGGCAAAGTCGATGACTCGTCTTGCTTGGGGGCCCCCGGCGGGGGGTTGCGGGCTTGGGTCGATTGCCTGGTCTGAACGGTCCGCGTGACCGCCTGGACGGGTGCGCCGAGAAAGAACCGGGGGAGCACCGACGTCTTGGAACCCCAGATGCTTCGGGAACCGCCTCGGCAGAACCACCTTCATCAACAGAAAGAACCAGAGAGGAAGCTGATGAGCGAAGAACAGCTCGAGCGTTCGATTCTTGAGCGCAAAGCGGGCGACGAACTTCGGGCAATCGCGACCGCCATGTCTCTCGAGCCCACAGCGCGTCTACGCAAGGCGGAGCTCGTGAACCAGATCCTGCGTGCGGCGGGAGTCGAGGTCGACGACGCCTCACCAGCGCAGTCGAGTGGCGTGCCATCGCCGCAATCACCGCCTTCCAACGGTGGCAGTGCCCCCGCAGGCCAGGCCGCCACGTCTGATGGGACGGCCGCGGCCAAGCCAACGCGGGGGCGCACGGCCAAGGCCCGCGTCGCCTCGGCGGACCCGTCGGCAACTCAGGCCGAAGCGACCGCGAATGGCGCCGAGCCGGCTGGGAGCCCAGACGGCGGCGCACGGACCGCGAGCCCCGATGAGGCTGCGGCCGAAGTCGTAGAGGTCGCCGTCGCTGTTCTTGCCGATTCAGACTCGAGCCGGGACGGCCGGGAGCAGACAGGGACGGCAGGCACCGGCGCGCTTTCAACCGAATTCCGGTCGACTGAGCGCTCGTCGAGCTCGACCGGCGTAACCACCACCGCCGACGTGCCGACTGCCGTTCGCCCCCAACGCCAAGTCCAGCAGCATTCGCAGCCGGGGCGGGGCAACCAAGGTGCGCCGGTCGCCCAAGGTGGACAGGTCGAGGCGGGCAATCGTCGCGGTCGCCGTCGCCGTGGGCGCGATCGGGAGCGTGGCGGCCAAGAACCCCAGGGCGGAGGCCAAGAAGTCGCCTGGCAGGGTGAGCTCGTGCCCGTCCGTGGCCTGCTGGATCTTCGCGACGAGGGCTATGGGTTCCTTCGCACGAGCGGGTATCTGCCGAGCACGAAGGACGTTTACATCTCCGTCTCCCAGGCGCGACGCTTCGCGCTGCGCCGGGGCGACGCCATTGAAGGCGCCTGCCGCCCCGCGGGTCCGAGCGAGAAGTACCCGGCTCTGTTGCGTATAGACACGATCTGCGGGATGCCTCCCGAGGAGGCACGCGATCGACCGCGCTTCGAGGACCTGACACCTTTGTTCCCGGATCAGCGGATGCGCCTCGAGTTGAAGGACGACCCGTTGAACACCACGGCCCGGATAGTCGACCTGATCTCGCCGATCGGCAAGGGCCAGCGAAGCATGATCGTGTCGCCGCCGAAAGCAGGCAAGACGACGATTCTGAAGCAGATCGCCCATTCGATCGAGCAGAACGACCCGACAGTCCATCTCATGGTCCTGCTCGTCGACGAGCGGCCGGAAGAGGCGACCGACTGGCGGCGCTCTGTCAAGGGCGAAGTGATCGCTTCGACTTTCGACCGCCCCGCTGATGAGCACACGACAGTGGCGGAGCTTGCGATCGAGAGGGCCAAACGCCTTGTCGAACTCGGCAAGGACGTCGTGATCATCCTGGACGGGATCACCCGCCTCGCCAGGGCCTACAACCTGGCCCAGCCGGCGACGGGCCGCATCATGTCCGGTGGTGTGGACTCCGGGGCCCTTTACCCCCCGAAGAAGTTCTTCGGTGCCGCCCGGAACATCGAGGAGGGTGGTTCGCTCACGATCCTCGCGACGGCCCTTGTCGAAACCGGCTCGAAGATGGACGAGGTGATCTTCGAGGAGTTCAAGGGCACCGGCAACATGGAGCTTCGCCTGGACCGCAAGTTGGCCGAGCGTCGCATCTACCCTGCGATCGACGTCAACGCGAGCTCGACACGGCACGAGGAGCTCCTCTTCGACCGCTCGCAGCTGCAGCAGGTCTGGAAGCTTCGCCGGGTCCTGAACGGCCTTGGCGGTGAGGGCGCCGGCGGCGCCGGCGCCGGCCTCGAGCTGCTCATGGACAAGATCAAGACGACGGCCTCGAATGACGAGTTCCTCGCGGAAATAGCCAAGGCGCCAACGTCGGGAGGGTGACACCACCCGGCAGCCTGGATCAGGTACGCCCGGCCCGGCTTACAATGGAGACATCATGAAGACAGACATCCATCCCGACTACGTGACCGCGTCAGTGCGCTGCTCGTGCGGGAACACCTTCACCACTCGGTCGACCAAGGCCGACCTGCATGTCGAGCTTTGCAACGAGTGCCACCCCTTCTACACGGGCAAGCAGAAGCTCGTCGACACCGGAGGGCGCGTCGAGCGTTTCGAGCGCCGTTACGGACAGCGCAAGACAAAGACCAAGCACTGACTTCACAGCGGGTCAACAGGTCGCCCGCAGCTCCGCTCCACTGTCTTCAGACGACTGCGTTCTTTCCCAGGCCTGCATCGGCGCGCCGTCGGAAGGCGACTCCCATGGCAATGAAGCAGATCGCGACCGCGATGCCAACTCCCGCTTCGGCCGGCCAGACGACCGCGTCTCCCGGATAGCTCCTACCCGCGAGCGTCAATGCCAAGGGCTCGAGGCAGAGCGCGCCTGCGACGAGCGCGGCGCTGGTCCATGCCCGGCGAGTTCGCCAGCGCTGCCCTAAGACTCCGTAGAGGGGCGCAGTCACGAGGCCACCGATCAAGTTCGGGGCGTTGGAGAACAAAAGACCATGGATCTCGCGGAGGTTCACGGTCCATTGCCCGCCCTCGAACGGCCCGATGATCATGAGGAAGTAGCCGGCGAGCGCTGACATCGTGGCTACCAGCCCGACAGCCGCCGCGCGGCGCGCCCGTAACTGGCTGCACCCGAAAGCGAACGGCAGCACCAGCCATGGGGCGGACAGCATGCTGAGCGAGATCGTCCACAGCCCCGTCGCGTTGATACTGCCCACGTACTGATCGGCACCGCCGAAGACGAGGCCGACGGCGACCGCGACCAAGAACACCGTGGGCGCGGTATAGCACGAACCCGCACAGCTCAGGTACCCGCGCGGTCCGCCGCACTAACCTTGACCCGTGCTCGATCGCCTTGAGGCGCTTGAGGCCGAGTACTCACAGGTCCTCACCCGCCTCTCCGAACCAACGCTTTCGCAGGATCCAAATGAACTGCGCGTGCTGTCGCGCCGCCACAAGGAGCTCGAGACCGTCGTGCGCAAGATGCACGAGCTCAAGTCCGCTCAGGACGACGTCGCCATCGCCCGCGAGCTTGCCTCGGACGCAGTGGGCGCTGAGCGCGAGCTCGGCCGAGACGAACAGGCAGCCGCCGAGGCGAGAGTGGTGGAACTCGAGACCGAGCTGCGCGATCTGCTGATGCCGAAAGACCCGAACGACGGGCGCAACGTGATCTTCGAGATCCGAGGGGCCGAGGGCGGGGAGGAGGCGAACCTGTTCGCCAAGGACTTGTTCGACATGTACCAGCGCTACGCGGAGCGTCGCGGGTGGCGCAGCGAGGTGATGGACCTGCATGTCTCCGATCTCGGCGGGGTGGGCGGAGTCACCTTCATCGTCAAGGGCGAAGACGCCTGGCAGAGGCTGCACCTCGAGGCCGGCACCCACAGGGTGCAACGGATACCTGTCACCGAGTCCCAGGGTCGTGTCCACACTTCCTCGGCGACCGTGAACGTCCTGCCGGAGGCCGACGAGGTCGAGGTCCACATCGAGCCCGGCGATCTCCGGATCGACGTCTATCGCTCCACGGGTCCCGGGGGACAGTCCGTCAACACGACTGACTCCGCTGTTCGCATCACGCACTTGCCGACTGGGCTTGTCGTGGCCATGCAGGACGAGAAGAGTCAGATCCAAAACCGCGCCGCGGCCTTGCGGGTGTTGCGGGCCCGTCTTTATGAGCTCGAGCAGCAGCGCAATGCCGCCGCGCTCGCGATGGAACGCCGCGCCCAGGTCGGCGGCGGCGGTCGTTCGGAGAAGATCCGGACCTACAACTTCAAGGAGAACCGCGTCACCGATCACCGGATCGGGTTCACTTTGAAGAAGCTCGACCGGGTGCTCATGGGTGAGCTCGACGAGCTTGTCGACGCCTTGCTGGCAGACGAGCGTGGCCGCCAGCTCGTCGAGGGTTGAGCCCTTTCCCGAAGTGACGGCGGTTACCTGGCGGGAGCTTTGGCATGAGGCGGCGGCAGCGATCGCCGAGCCGAACGAGGCTCGGTGGCTGCTTGAAGCCGCCACCGGCCGCGACGCCGCGGTGCTATTGCGTGAGCTTGATACCGAGGCGCCCGCCGAGGCCGTGACCCGGGTCCAGGCCCTGGTGCAACGCCGCAAGGCCGGCGAGCCGCTCCAGCACGTGCTCGGCCACTGGGGTTTCAGGACTCTCGAGGTGGCTGTCGACTCTCGCGCCCTTGTGCCGAGGCCGGAGACCGAGCAGGTGGTCGCAGTCGCCCTCCACGAGCTCGACCGACTGCGCGATCTACGGTCCGCGGCGAACCCGACAGGGTCGGTCCCTCAGCTTGTTGCGGTTGATCTCGGCACAGGTTCGGGCGTGATCGCTCTCTCGCTCGTAGCGGAGAGATCCGCTCTCCGTGTTGTCGCGACCGATCGCGACCCGACCGCCCTCGAGCTTGCCGCGGCGAATTTGTCGGTGGTTGCCAAGGACGCCGCGGCGCGGGTGGAGCTGTACGTGGGCGACTGGTACGAGGCGGTGCCCGGCGACCTCAAAGGCCGGGTCGACCTGGTCGTCGCCAATCCGCCCTATGTAGCGGAGCACGAATGGGCGGGCCTCGAGGAGGTCGTGCGCGATTTCGACCCCTACGGGGCGCTCGTCGCTGGGCCCACCGGGCTCGAGGCCATTGCGGTCATCGTGGCTGGAGCGCCAGATTGGCTGAGTGAGGGTGGCGCGTTGGTGACCGAGATCGCGCCCGACCAGGCCACGCGAGCGACCGAGCTCGCGCGCGGGGCGGGCTTCGGCACGGCCTTCGTGGAGGACGACCTGGCAAGGCGGGCAAGGGTGCTGGTGGCGAGATGACCATCTCGGATTTCGACGAGGTTGAGCAGGCTCTGCGGGCCGGCCAGGTAGTGGGCGTCCCGACTGACACTGTGTACGGCCTGGCGGTCGACCCGCGACTTCCGGGAGTGGTCAACAAGTTGTTCGCCCTCAAGGGACGACCAATAGGCATCCCGCTCCCGGTCCTGGTCGCGGATCCCGCCGAGCTGGTGGACCTGGCGACGGTGGAGCCCGCCGTGGGTCGGCTGGTCGCCCGCTATTGGCCCGGCCCACTGACGCTTGTGCTGCCGCGCCGGGCCGGCATCGACTTCGAGCTCGGAGGCCGACCGGAGACGATCGGCGTTCGATGCCCTTCACAGACGTTGTTGAGGGAGCTGCTGCGCAGGACGGGGCCTCTTGCCGTCACGAGTGCCAACCGTCACGGGGAACCACCCCTTTGCACCGCGGAAGAGGTCCGGGAGCGCTTCGGCGTAGACGTCGCGCACGTGCTCGACGGTGGAATCTGCGACGATCGACCCTCGACAGTGGTCGACGCCAGCGGTGCGCAGGTGCGGTGTCTCAGGCAGGGCTCTTTGTTGTTCGCCGAGATCGCCGCCTTGGCGGCCCCGTGACTTAACGGTCCCTGGCCCGCCAGCGCTGAGGGCGCAGCAGGTCGCGACGACTACGCGTTGCGGCGCGGGAGCCAGCGAAAACGTCTGATCGCGATCACGAGACCGACGGCGAACCAGATGGCCAGGTTCTCGAGCCAAGCCGCGTGGAGCGAGCCCGTGTGGACCAGAGGGTTCAGGGCGTTGAAGCTGGAAAGGATGAAGGGACGTATCGGGAAGTACGAGGAGATCTGCCCGAGCGCCGATGACGACGAGAGTGGGAAGAACGTGCCGGAGATGAACATGAGCGGCAGGTAGATGCCGTTCACCACAGCCGGGGCGGCATCCGCGTTGGGTATCACCACCGTGATGGCAACCCCGAGAGCGCAGAATGTCGCCGCGCCGACCACGACGATCAGCACCACGGGGAGAATGTCGTGGGCGGGGAAGACGAGGTGGTAGAAGGCCACTCCGGCGCCAAGGGTGATGGCCGCGAGCACGAGGGCACGGATCACGCAGCTGGCCACAGTCGCCACCATGTACACCCACGGCGGCAGCGGAGTGCCCCGGAACCGCTTCAGTATCCCCTCCTCCCGCTGAGTGGTGAGCGTGATGGCCAGAGTCGTGTAGCAGGCGGATATGACCCCGAAAGTCATGATCCCCGGGATGAAGTACTGGTCGAGCTTGAGCCCTTCGTACCGGTCGCCGCTGTAGAGCGAGGCGAAGATCACCAGGAACATAACCGGCATGAAGAACGTGAAGAACGCGCTCACCGGGTTGCGCCAGTAGGCGCGCTGTTGGTACCAGATCTCACTTCTGAGGATCCGGAGAGACTTCATTGCTTGTCCTCGGCCGTGAGGGACAAATACACGTCCTCGAGGCTCGGCCGGGCGACCTCGAGCCCTTCGAGCTCGACCTGGTGATCGACGGCCCAGGCGGTCAGCCGGTGAAGCAGTGGCGTCGGGGACTTGGTGTCGACCTCGATCATGCGCCTGCCGTCGACGGGGCTGACCGTGAGGTTTGCGTCCACGAGCCCTAGGTCGGCGACGCCTACCTGTTCGGGCAGCACGAAGCGGATCCTGGCAGTGCCCGTGTCACGCCCGCCGATTGAGTCGGGCGTTCCGGACGCGACTATGAGGCCCTTCGCGATCACTGCCACCCGGTCCGCCAGAACTTGTGCCTCGTCCATGTAGTGGGTCGTGAGCAGTACCGTCCGGCCCTCTCCGGCGAGGCTGCGGACGATTTCCCATGCCTCACGGCGTGCGTTCGGGTCGAAGCCTGTCGTCGGCTCGTCCAGGAAGAGAAGCTCCGGGTCCCCCACGAGTCCCAGGCCTAGGTCCAGACGGCGTTGCTGGCCGCCTGAGAGCGTGCGCACTCGGGCGCCGGCCTTCTCACCGAGCCCGACGAGGTCGATCACGCTGTCGGGGTCACGGGGATGCCCGTAGTAGTTGGCCCTGCGTCTGAGCACCTCGCGGACGGTGAGGAACTGCTCCACGGCTGTCTCTTGAAGGACGATCCCCACCTGTTCGAGCATTCTGCGCCTGTCATGACGGGGATCGAGACCGAGCACGGCGACCTTGCCGGCGCTGGCAGCCTGATAGCCCTCGAGGATCTCCACGACAGTGGTCTTGCCGGCTCCGTTCGGCCCGAGCAGGGCAAGCACCTCACCGCGTTGGATCTCGAAGTCGACACCGCGCACGGCCTTGACTTCGCCGAAGTCCTTCTTGAGCCCGCTCACAGCTACGGCCAAGTCCACGGACTCAAACTAGTTGAAGCCCGACGTGGTCCCGGCTCCTCGGAGACATAGGGGAGCCGACCGGTACACTCAAGCTGTGCGCGTCTCGGTGGGATCGGACCACGCCGGTTTGGAGCTGAAGCAACTCCTGGCTGAACACCTTGCTGCCCTCGGGCACGAGGTGGTGGACCTTGGGACAAATTCGCCGGATCCTGTGGATTATCCGGACCTGGGCGCGGCCGTCGGCCGGAGCGTGGTCTCAGGCGAGAGCGACTGCGGGGTTTGTGTTTGCGGCACCGGGAACGGGATCGCGATGGCGGCGAACAAGGTTCACGGAGTGCGCGCGGCTGTAGTCCATGACGTGAGCTCAGCCCGACTGGCCCGCGAGCACAACAACGCCAATGTGATCTGCTTCGGTGCGCGCCTTTTGGGCACCGAGGTGGCCACTGACGCACTGGAGACCTTTCTCCGCAGCGAGTTCGGAGGGGGACGGCACCTCAGGAGAATTGAGAAGATCACCGCCCTCGAGGCCCTCGAGTAGTTACGCCAGGAGCCCTGCCATGACGACCTTCCAAGGAGCGAGCCGATGACAAAGCCGATCGCCGATGTACCGAGCGCCAGTGCCTTCCTGCCCGGCGCGCTAAAAGGGGACCCCGAACTGCACGGACTGCTCAGCGACGAGCTCGAGCGGCAGCGGACGACGCTGCAACTGATCGCTTCGGAGAACTTCACGTCGCCGGCCGTGCTGGCCGCGTCGGCCTCCGTGCTGACCAACAAGTACTCAGAGGGCTACCCGGGCAGGCGCTACTACGGCGGCAACGCCGTAGCCGACCAGGTGGAGGATCTCGCGCGGAACCGGGCCATGGAGCTTTTTGGTGCCGAGCACGCGAATGTCCAGCCCCACGCCGGCGCCAACGCGAACCTGGCGACGTACCTCGCACTCGTCCAGCCCGGTGACACCATCCTCGCCATGCGCCTCGATCAGGGAGGCCACCTCACCCACGGCTCTCCGGTCAGCATCACGGGCAAGCTCTACCGCTTCGTCGCCTACGGGGTCACGCCTGCCGCCTCTGACGGATCCGGCGAGCGTATCGATCTCGATCAGGTCCGCGATCTGGCGATTCGCGAACGGCCACGCCTGATCGTGGCAGGGGCCACGGCCTATTCGCGGGCGATCGACCCGCAGCCGTTCCGTGAGATTGCCGACGAGGTGGGCGCACGGTTCATGTTCGATGCCGCCCACCCTGCCGGCTTGATAGCCGCAGGCGTCCACCCCAACCCGGTCGGCGTGGCGGACGTGGTGACCTTGACCACCCACAAGACGCTTCGCGGCCCTAGGGGTGGCGCCATTTTGTGTGGTGAGGACCTCGCGAAGCTGATCGACTCAGCGGTTTTCCCTGGCCTACAGGGAGGCCCGCTCGAGCATGTGATCGCGGCCAAGGCGGTGGCCTTCGGCGAGGCCCTCAGGCCCGAGTTCCGCGAGTACGCCGCCAAGGTCGTGCGCAACGCGGCGGCTCTTGCCGATGCGCTCACCGAACAGGGGTTCCGGCTGGTCGCGGGGGGCACTGACAACCACCTGGTGCTGGTCGACCTTAGGACATTCGAGGCCGATCTCACGGGCAAGGTCGCGCAGGAGGTCCTGGACAGGACCGGAATTACCTGCAACCGCAATGCGATTCCTAACGACCCGCGCCCCCCGTTCGTGACAAGCGGCTTGCGTCTCGGGTCGGCCGCCGAGACGACGGCCGGGCTCGGCGAGGCCGAGATGGCCCAGATCGCTTCACTGATCGCCCGAGCTTTGCGCGGGCGGGAGAACGAGGAGGAGCTGGCTGCAGTTCGCGGTGCTGTCATGGAGCTCTGCGGCCGGTTCGACCCCTATCCGAGAGGGGTCGCATCGGCGGGATGATGGCTTCTCCCCGCGTTCGCGTGCAGCCGAGCGGCCGCATACGCGCGGCGGCGCAGGGCGGTGGAATTTTGGTGAATTGGTGGCTGCGGTGCCAGGATTGGCGACCGGAGTGAGCGAGAAGACCCCGCCGAGTCTGGGCGCGCTGATCAGTATGGGCGCGGCCCTTGCACTGTGCGTAGTCGGTGGAGTTGGCGGCGGCTACTGGCTGGACCGGACGTTGCATACGGGTGAGGTGCTCACGTTTGTCGGGCTGGCTCTCGGAGTGGCGGCGGCGATTGCAATCGTCTACTTCAATGCTAAAACGTTTCTTTGACGCCGGGCAGCTTGCCCGGTTCGTACGGACCACCAGGGTCGCCCACGGGACGATGTAGAGGGAGCATGGAGCAACTCGCAGCTGTGCTTGGACAACTCGATCTGCCGGACATCTCGAGGATGTTGCGGCGCACGGTGTACGCGACGGCTGGCCTCGGCGTGGTCGTTTTCGTCGTACTGTGCGTCATCGGTTATCCGTTGGCTGGGCTCGGCGCCTGTATCGGACTTGGACTTGGCTTGGCGAACATTCGACTTGTGATGTCGACCGCTACGCGCCTCAATGCCTCAAGCGCGACCAAGATCAAGCGGCCCATGGCGTTGAACACGCTGATGAGGCTTGCCCTCACGACCGTCGTCATAGTCGTGCTTGCCATCTTGAATCTGTCCCTCGGATTCGGTGTGCTCGGTGGGATCACGGTGTTCTACCTCTTGTTTGTGGTGAGCATGGTGGTCATCGTTCTCCACGATGGGGCTGCCAAATGATGAGCCCCGGGTTGCTAGCCAACGCAAGCGCTATCACGATCAACGCCGCGCCGACTTTCAAGCTGTTCGGCCTGGCCGTCAACAAGTTCGACGCCATTTCCGCGGCGATAGCTGGGGTGCTCGTGATCGGGCTCGGCCTCGCCGTAAGGGTGAACATCACGGCTGGAGTGCCCGGGAAGATGCAGCTCGCTTTCGAAGGGCTTTCCAACGCCATCTCGGACCAAGTGGAGACTTCGATCGGCCCGAGGGGAAGGCGGGTAGTACCGCTCGCAATGACGTTGTTCCTTCTTATCCTATTCTCCAACTGGCTCGAGATGATCCCCTCGGGCCACACAATCCAATACCTGCCTGCGCCGACCGGCGACGTGAACATGGACTACGCGCTGGCGATCACCGTGATCGTGCTCGTTCACGCTTCTTGGATCAGGACTCAGGGCCTGCGCCACTACCTCGCCCACTACTTCCATCCATTTTGGCTAATGTTCCCGATCAACGTGATCGAGGAGCTCGCGAAGCCGCTCACTTTGTCCCTCAGGCTTTTCGGCAACATCTTTGCCGGCGGGATCATGTTGCTGTTGATCTGGGCAACGCTTCCGTGGTTCGCGATCCCGATCTTCGACTTGGGCTGGAAGATCTTTGACGGCCTTTTTGTTGCGCCAATGCAGGCATTCATCTTTTCGCTCCTAACAATTCTCTATTTCGAATCCGCTTTGTCGGAGGAGCATTGAGTGACTGCAGCACAACCAAGGCGGACCCGAGGTTTCGCACGGGCTTCGCGAGCTCTCCAACACCGTTCAGAAAGGGAGTAGGTAACCCCAATGGCAAATGACCTGAACCAAGCGATCGAGCTGGCCGGCGCCATGGTTGGCGGCGGTCTGGCCCTTGGCGGCGGCGCGATCGGCGCGGCTATCGGAGACGGGCTCGCTGGCAGCCAGACGATTGCCGGCGTCGCCCGCCAACCCGAGGCTCAGCGGCGGCTCTTCACGATCATGCTCATTGTGGTCGGCCTCGTCGAAGCTATGTACTTCATAAATTTCGCCTTCATGTTCCTGTTCGTCTTCGTCCTCGCGAAGAAGTGACGACGGAGGGAGTGCTGGATGCTGTTTGCTAGCGCCGGGGCCGGTGGGTCCCGTGGCGACTTTCTGATTCCGAACGGGACGTTCGTTGTCGAGTTGGTCATCTTTCTCGTCGTCCTCGGGGTCATGGCGAAATGGATCCTGCCGCCGCTGCAGGACGTGGCCGAGACGCGGAAGCTACGCATTCATTCGGCAATGCAGAAGGCGGAGCAGGCGCGTGTTGAGGCTAAGCGTTTGCGCGATGAACGCGACCGGGTGCTGGCCGCCGCGCGGGCAGACGCTCGCGCCATCATCGACCGCGCCAACAAGGACGCCGATGTTGCGTTCGAAGAAAGGCGCAAGGAGGGTCAGGAGGAGCATGAGCGACTGATAGCGGCGTCTCGGGCTGTGACAGCAGACGAGTCCCGGCGAGTCCGCGAAGAGCTTGTCGGGCGTCTCGACACCCTTGTGGTGGCCGCGGCCGAGCGCGTGCTTGGGAACAGCGTTGAGATTGAGCGGCATCGTGGCTTGATTGAAAACGCGGTGGCTGGGGCAACATCCGCTGACGGGGGACAGGGCTGACTATGGCGGCGTATCTGGCCGAGGCAGTCGGCTTCGTTCTGTTCCTAGCGTTCATCTACCGCTACGTGCGCCCATTCCTGAAGAGGATGATGGACAGGCAGGCCGACGCGATCAGGACGTCGCTCAGCTCCGCCGACGCCGCGGCCGAGAACGGCGAGCGCATCCTTGCCGACGCACGCGCCGCGCTGGAGGCGGCACGTTCGGAGGCTGCCGAGATCATCGCGCGCTCCGAGGAGATCGCCGCTCAGATAATCAGCGACGGAAAGTTGCGCGGGCAGGAAGAGCATGACCGGCTCGTAGCCGGTGCGGCAGTCGTAGCCGACTTCGAGTGCCAGCGAGCCAAGGAAGAGGTCACCCGGGAAGTCGGCTCTATCGTGATGGACGCGACCGAGCTCGTCGTGGCCGCTGAGATCGATGCCTCGCTGCAGCGAGTGTTCATCGGCAAGACGATCGATGCCGCTGAGGCGATGGCATGAGAGACATGCTCCGCGGCTACGCCACCGCGGTGCTCGAGTCAGCCGCCTCAGCCGGGCACGCCCGACGGGTCGTGACGGACATGACCGGGTTCTCACGGGCTCTCGTCGAATCAGAGTTGCTCCGAAACGTGCTCACGGACACGACAATTCCCCCGAGGACCCGTCGGTCCATCGTGCAAGATCTTCTCGAGACCAAGGCCGTCGCGGAATCTCAGGCCCTCGCGTCCTGGGCGGCGCTCATAGAGCCTGCCATCGACTTCCCGACGGCTGTTGTCACGCTTGTCGAGCTTGCCGAACAAAGCGCCGAAGCGGCAGATTCCGGAGTGGCAAGACCCATCCCACCAGAGGATCTCCTCGGCGGCCGGACTGCGGTTAGGGAGCGGATACGCGGTTATGCGGACCGGATGTTCCAAGAGGTTGACCGCTTGGAACTCATCGACGAGATCGAGGACGAATTGGTCCGCTTTACGAGGGTCGTCGATTCGAGTCGGCGACTGCGCCGGGCTCTCGGAGATCCGTCCACCCCGGTGGCGCAGCGGGTGAGCCTGGTCGAGGACCTCCTCAAGGCGAAAGTTCATCCCGCGACCGAGCGGCTTGTGGCCTACATGATGAAGGCCGGGCACATCCGTGATCTGGTCGGAACGCTCGAGTGGGTTGCAAGCCTCGCCGCCGAGGAACGAGGGCGGCGCGTCGCCCGAGTGCGCTCGGCGGTCGAGCTCGATCAAAGCGAGTGCGCGCGGCTCGCAGAGGCGCTCGAGCGCACAGTGGGCCACCCTGTCGAGGTTCGCGTGCAGGTCGAGCCCTCGTTGATGGGCGGGATGGCGGTCGCGATCGGCGACACGGTGATCGACGGATCGGTGCGGCATCGCCTTGACCAACTCCGCGGCACGCTTGCCCCGTCAGCAGCTTCACGAGACCTTTCCGGGCCCGACCATGAGAACTCTTGAGACGGACGAAGACGACAAAGGACACATTGATGCCTGAGCTAACGATCAACGCCGACGACATTGCCGCCGCGTTGGCGCGCAACGTCAGCGAGTTCACGACCGAGACGGAGGCCGAACAGGTCGGGCGTATCGCGGAGGTCGGCGACGGCATTGCGCGCGTCACCGGCCTGCCCGGGGCGACCGTCAACGAGTTGCTGGAGTTCGAGAACGGCACTGTCGGCCTGGCACTCAACCTCGACGAGGAGTCGATCGGTGCCGTCGTGCTCGGCACCATGGACGGCCTCGACGAAGGCCAGGTCGTGCGCGCGACGGGGACCATCTTCTCGGTGCCTGTGGGCGACGCGCTACTCGGCCGGGTTGTGAACCCGCTCGGTGAGCCCATCGACGGGAAGGGCCCTCTCGGCGCCACCACTGAGCGCCGGCTCGAAATCCAGGCGCCGGGCATAGTGTCTCGCCAGCCGGTCTCCGAGCCGCTGCAGACCGGCATCAAGGTCATCGACGCCATGACGCCGATCGGCCGCGGCCAGCGCGAGCTCATCATCGGGGACCGCAAGACAGGCAAGACCACCATCGCCACCGACACGATCCTCAACCAGCGTGGCGCCGGAGTGAAGTGCATCTACGTAGCCATCGGTCAGAAGGGATCGACCATTTCCCAGACGGTCGCCACTTTCGCCGAGCACGGTGCCCTCGACTACACCGTGGTTGTGGCCGCGCCTGCGTCCGAGCCGGCGCCGTTCAAGTACATCGCTCCCTACGCGGGCTGCGCCATGGGCCAGCATTGGATGGAAAACGGCGAGCACGCGCTCGTCGTCTACGACGACCTCTCCAAACAGGCCGACGCCTACCGCCAGATCTCCCTGCTTCTCCGCCGTCCGCCGGGCCGGGAGGCCTACCCAGGGGACGTCTTCTACCTCCACAGCCGGCTGCTGGAAAGGGCCGCCAAGCTGTCCGACGCGATGGGTGGGGGTTCTCTCACAGCTCTCCCCATCATTGAGACGAAGGCCGGCGACATCTCGGCCTACATCCCGACCAACGTCATCTCGATCACGGACGGGCAGATCTTCTTGGAGAGCGAGCTGTTCTACTCAGGCGTGCGGCCCGCCTTCAACGTTGGTAACTCCGTTTCCCGAGTCGGTGGTGCGGCGCAGATCAAGGCGATGAAGTCTGTCGTCGGCACCTTGAAGATCGACCTCGCTCAGTTCCGGGAGTTGGAGGCGTTCGCCACGTTCGGCTCCGAGCTCGACAAGGCGTCGCAGGCGCAGCTCGACCGGGGCTACCGCCTGACGGAACTGTTGAAGCAGGGGCTGAATGTGCCCCTGCCCGTCCAGGAGCAGGTCATCGTTCTCTACGCCGGGGTGCGCGGCCATCTCGACGACATCGCCGTCGACGAGGTGCAGCGGTTCGAGTCGGAGCTGAGAGCATTCATGCGGGCGCGCCACGCCGACATGCTCGAAGCGATCGCTTCGACCGGCAAGCTGCCGAACGAGACCGAAATCGACGCGGCTATAGCCCAGTTCAAGGAAGGGTTCGCGTCGTCCGCTCCTCAAGGCCGGGCCGGAGCGTCTGAGACGAAGGCGGTCGAGGAAACAGCCGCCGTAGCCGAGGTGGGCGACGACACGGTGGCGACAGCGCCCAGCGAGGCCGGCACCGGCGAGAAGAAGGCCCAGTAAGCAGATGGCCGGCGGTCAGGAGCGGGTCCTTCGTCGGCGCATACGCAGCGTCGAGTCAACCAAGAAGATCACCCGTTCGTTCGAGCTCATCGCGGCGTCACAGATAGCGCGCGCCCAAGGGCGCATCGCCGGCTCGCGCCCGTACATAAAGGCGGTCTCGGACATCCTCGCCGAGACGGCGGGCGAGAGCACGTCCTTGACGCGCCTTGTCGGGGAGTGCGAGTCGCGGCAGCACGTCCTTGTGCTCGTGATCGTGGCGGATCGTGGGCTGGCAGGCGCCTACAACTCAAACGTGCTGCGCGCGGCCGAGCGCGCCATCCGCTCCGGGGCAGACGCCGGCCAGAGCTACACGGTGGTGGCGATCGGCAAGAAGGCGGCGCCCTTCTTCCGCTTCCGGCATCAGCCCGTCGAGCACCAATTCCTCCAAATGTCCGACCGCCCCAGCTTCGAGGACGCTCGGCGGGTGGCGGCTGTGGTCGTGCCCACGGTCGTCGCCGGTGAGATCGATGTCGTGCAGGTCATCTCGACGCGTGTCCGGTCGCTCGGCACCCAGGTCGTCGAGACCCGCCAACTCTTCCCCATACTCCCGGCTGACGCGCAGCCTGCCGAGGCGACGGCGGATGCTTCGCCCGAGACGGCGAGCGCCAACGCCGGCGCCGAGCCCGGGACCGGCGACCATGGGGCGCCCGCACCCGACGCGAAACTCGGGTACTTCGAATTCGAGCCCGACCCCGAGCAATTGCTGACCGAGCTCATCTGGCAGTACGCGGAGGCGGCCATCTACGGCGCTTTGCTGGAGGCTTCCGCGGCCGAGCACGCCTCCCGGCAACGGGCCATGGCCGCAGCCACGGAGAATGCCGAAGAGCTGCTCAAGACGATCACGCGGGTCATGAACCGGGCCCGCCAGGATTCCATCACGACCGAGATCATGGAGATTGTCGGCGGCGCCGAGGCACTTCGCCCGACTGGCGACGACACCCGTGAATTCGCCCACCCGCAAGCAACAGAGGAGCAGAGCACATGACCACCGTCGCCTCCGACGTTCCTGAGGCCCAGCCCCTCGAGAACGGCCGCATCGTCGCGATCGCCGGCCCGGTAATCGACGTCGAGTTCCCGCCCCATGCGTTGCCGGAGATCAATACGGCTCTTGAGGTCCGCCTCGTCGTCGACGACAAGGAGGTCCTCATCACAGCCGAGGTGGCGCAGCTGATCGGCGAGGGCCGGGCGCGTTGCATCTGCCTGAAGGCGACCGACGGACTTGCCCGCGGAGCGACCGTGGTCAACACCGGACGCGGCATCAGCGTCCCGGTCGGCGACGCTGTGCTCGGTCACGTCTTCAACGTGGTCGGCGAGCAGTTGGACGTCGGCAAGATGGACGAGCCCGACGCCTGGTGGGACATCCACCGCCCAGCCCCGGACTTCGACACCCTTGAGCCGCGGCGGGACATGTTCGAGACCGGCATCAAGGTCATAGACCTCCTTGAGCCCTATGTGCAGGGAGGCAAAATCGGGCTCTTCGGCGGTGCAGGCGTCGGCAAGACCGTGCTCATCCAGGAGATGATCCACCGCGTCGCCCAGGAGCACGGCGGAGTCTCGGTGTTCGCGGGAGTGGGCGAGAGGACGCGTGAGGGTACCGACCTCTGGCTCGAGATGCAGGAGTCGGGCGTCATCACGAAGGCGGCCCTCGTCTACGGGCAGATGGACGAGCCCCCGGGCGTGCGCCTTCGCGTCGCTTTGTCGGCCTTGACGATGGCCGAGTACTTCCGGGACGTGAAGAACCAGGACGTTCTTTTGTTCATAGACAACATCTTCCGCTTCGTCCAAGCGGGGTCGGAGGTCTCGACGCTGCTCGGCCGCATGCCCTCGGCGGTGGGCTACCAGCCGACGCTCGCAGACGAGATGGGCGAGCTCCAGGAGAGGATCACCTCCACGAGGGGCCACTCCATCACCTCCATGCAGGCGGTCTACGTTCCCGCCGACGACTACACCGACCCGGCACCGTTCACGACGTTCACCCATCTCGACGCCACGACCGAGCTGTCCCGCCAGACAGCGGCACTCGGCATCTACCCGGCGGTCGATCCCCTCGCCTCTACGAGCAACATCCTCGCTCCAGAGGTCGTCGGCGACCGTCACTACCAGTGTGCGCGGCGCGTCCAGGAAGTGCTGCAGCGTGCCCGCGAGCTCCAGGACATCATCGCCATTCTCGGTCTCGACGAGCTGTCCGAAGAGGACCGCCTGAGCGTGACCAGGGCACGGAAGATTCAGCGGTTCTTGTCCCAGCCGTTGTTCGTGGCTGAGGTGTTCACGAGCCTTCCCGGCGTCTACGTCCCGATCGACGAGACAGTGCGCAGCTTTGAGGCTCTTGTCGGAGGGGATCTCGACGACGTTCCGGAACAGGCGTTCTTGAACGTGGGTGGCGTGGACGACGTAGTCGCCAAGGCCAAGACCCTGGCAGGGGCCTGAGAGCGGCTGTGGCAAACCTCACCCACGCCGAGTTGATCACGCCCGGGCGCGTCCTGTTCTCCGGAGACGCTGAGGACGTTGTGCTCCGCGCGGACGGCGGCGACACGGCCTTTCTGGCCAACCATTGCGACTACATCGCCTCGGTGGACACTTGCGTAGTACGGATCCAGGGCGTCCACGACGACGAGCGGACCACCGGCACCGGAGGGCCTGTCGCGGCCGGAACCGGCGCGGCGAACGCAGTCGCCGCGGAGTCATCAAGCCCGCTCCGGGACGTGATTGCGGCCGTGCACGGCGGATATGTGAAGGTCGAGCGCAACACGGTGGAGGTTGTCGCGCCGGTTGCCGAGTTGGCCGAGGAGATCGACGTCGACCGTGCCAAGCGTGCCCTCGAGGCGGCTGAGGCGAAGGCCAAGGCTGCTGCCGGCTCTGACCGAGACGCCGGCGAGAGCGCGCTTGGCGACCTCGCCGAGGCCGAGGCAGCCGCCGCTCGGGCCCGGGTGAGGCTGGAGGCGGCAAACGCCGCAGGCACGGGTCCGAGCCTGGCGTGAGGTGTTGAGAGCCGACGTAGTTCCGTTCCCGGAGGCCTAACCTCGAGCGGTGCCAACACGACGCCGACTGACAGTGGCCCTCGTCGTCACCGGCGCGGCTGCGAGCGAGATCGACGGCCTGCGCCGGGCGCTCGGGGCCAAGGCTCTTGAGCGCATCGCGCCGCACTTGACCCTTGTCCCTCCGGTAAATGTCTCCGAGGACGCCGTCCAGGCGGTGCTGGAGCAGCTTCGCGGCATAGCCGGCAGAACCGCGCCCATCTCGGTCGAGTTCGGACCGCCGGCCACCTTCTGGCCGCGAACGCCCGTGCTTTATCTCAAGGTGAGCGGAGACCTGGCCGAGATGGCCGAGCTTCGCGACGAGCTTGCGGTGGGCCCGCTCGCGTCGCCGCCGGGCCGAAAAGAGCGCGAATTCGTGCCACACCTCACTCTCGACCAGCGGATCGATCCGGCCAGGCTCCCCCATGCACTCGTGGCTCTGGCCGAGTACCGGAGGGCTTACTGCTTCGAGCGCGTCACCGTCCTCGAGCAAGGCGACGATCATCGTTGGACAGCGCTCGCGGACGCGGAGTTGGCGACGCCGCGGATAGCGGGCCGCGGCACCCTCGATTTGGAGCTGGCGGTGGTCGAGCGCGCCGACCCTCCGGTTCTCGCCTGGGCGAACGAGATGTGGGCGGCCTACTCCCGGCAGCGCTACGGCGACGCTGTCCGCTCGATCGAGCCGTACGCGATCATCGCCAGGGTTCGTGGAGAACTCGTCGGTTACGCCGAAGGCGAGGTGCGGAACCCGGTTATCCGACTGGGCAGGCTTGTCGTCAGCCCGGACCGTCGCGGCCAGGGGGCAGGTTCGCACATGTTGCGCGCCGTCGAGCGGTTTGGTCTCGAGCGCGGGTGTGAACGCGCCCGGCTGGAGACGCTCGCAAACGGCCGGGCGGAGCACTTCTATGCCGAGCACGGCTACGTCGTGACGACGACCCTTCCAAAGTGGCGCGAGGAACAGGACTTCGTGGTGATGGAGCGCAGCATCGTTCCCAGCTCAGGCGAACGCCCCGCCTCGGCAACCTAGGCGGTCAGCGCCGGAGGTCTCAGGCCTCGACGACGCGCTCTATGTTCGCGCCGAGCGATCGCAGGCGCCCGTCGAGGTTCTCGTACCCGCGGTCGATGTGCTGGGCGCCGCTCACATCGGTGACTCCGTCGGCGACCAACCCGGCCAGCACGAGAGCCGCGCCCGCCCGAATGTCTGGCGCCGCGACCCGCGCGCCGGAAAGCCTCGGCACCCCCCGGACTATGGCGTGGTGCCCCTCGGTCTTGATCTTCGCCCCCAGCCGCCGCAGCTCGTCGATGTAACGGAATCGGCCTGCGAACAGGTTCTCGCTCACTATCGCGACGCCCGACGCGACTGACAGCAGCGTCACGAGCAACGGCTTGTAGTCCGTGGCGACGCCCGGATAGGGGAGAGTCGCGACGTCTACGGACGCCAGGCGTCCGCTGGCCGTCGCCAGCAGTCCCTCGTCGGTGGGTTCGCATTCCATCCCCATCTGACGGAGCTTCTCGAGCAGCATCTCCATGTGCTCAGGACGCGCCCCTCTTACGAGCACTTTCCCACCTGCGATGCCGACGGCGGCAACGAAAGTGGCCGCTTCCACCCTGTCGGGGATCGCCCGGTGGTCTGCCGGGCGCAGCTCGTCGACTCCCTCGACCTCGATGCGCGAGGTTCCCGCCCCACGGACGTGTGCCCCCATCTCCGTGAGCATCGACGCCAGGTCGGCTATCTCGGGCTCCCGGGCGGCGTTCTCGATCACAGTCGTGCCTTCGGCCAGCACGGCTCCCATCAAGATGTTGTCGGTCGCCGTGTGGCTGGGGAACTGGAGCACGATCCTCGCCCCTTGCAGGCGGTCGCAGTGCCCGTCCACGTATCCATGCTCGGCTGCGAAGCGTGCGCCGAGCTGCTCGAACGCGCTCAGGTGGAAGTCGATCGGCCGGTAGCCGAAGTCGTCGCCGCCCGGCATGGAAACCCTGGCCGTGCCGTAGCGGGCGAGGAGAGGACCGAGCACGACGATCGACGCCCTCATCTTCTCGACCAGCTCATAGGGCGCTATCGGCGTCACGTCTTTCGGGATCGTGATCTCGAGGCGGCCATCTTGTCCGCTGCCTTCGTGCACGACCGTGGCCCCCATGGAGCGCAGGACGTCCGACATGATCGCGACGTCCCTGATGACCGGAACATTCTCGAGGCGATGGACACCGGGGGCGAGCAGGCACGCCGCCATGAGCTTGAGCACGGAGTTCTTCGCCCCGTTCACGCACACGGTGCCTTCGAGCGGGCCGGAGTGGCGTAAGACGAAGTGGTCCACGGCGTGACAGTACTGCCGGGATCGGGTCCCGGCTGACGGCGGAACCAGGGCGTGCTCGAGGGCCATTGTTGGGCGCAGTGGCCAAACGACCGCTATCGTCGCACCGTGAGCTACGAACGGCAGCTCCCCGACCGAAATCTGGCCATGGAACTGGTCCGCGTGACCGAGGCTGCGGCACTCGCCTCGGGCCGCTGGATGGGGCGCGGGGACAAGATAGGCGCCGACCGGGCCGCTGTCGATGCGATGCGCATCGTTCTCCAGCGCGTGCCGATGGACGGCGTGGTCGTTATCGGCGAGGGCGAGAAGGACAAGGCGCCGATGCTCTTCAACGGAGAGCGGATCGGCGACGGCACGCCACCGGAGACCGACATCGCGGTCGATCCGATCGACGGCACGTCACTCATCGCCCACGGCCGTGCCGGGGCGCTCTCGGTCATCGCCGTCGCCGAGCGCGGGTCCATGTTCGACCCGGGACCCTTCGTCTACATGGAGAAGATCGTCACCGGGCCCGAGGCCGCGGACGCCATCGACATCACGGCGAGCCCGGCTGAGAACCTGAAGGCGGTCGCGCACGCCAAGGGCATGGACGTGAACGACCTCACGGTCGTGATGCTCGATCGCGATCGTCACCGGCCCATGATCGAGGCCGTGCGCGAGACCGGAGCCAGGATCAATTTGATCAGCGACGGCGACGTCGCGGGCTCGATCGCGACGTCCTGGCCCGAGTCGGGCGTCGACGTGCTGATGGGCATCGGAGGAACGCCCGAGGGCGTGCTCTCTGCGGCGGCGCTGAAGTGCATGGGAGGCGCCATCCAAGGCCGGATATGGCCGCGCGACGACGCCGAGCGGGCGATGGCGGCCGAAGGCGGTTACGACTTGGGTCGCGTCCTCACCTGCGACGACCTCGTGGGCGGTGTGAACTGCTTCTTTGCAGCTACGGGCATCACCGGTGGCGAGTTGTTGAAGGGCGTCCGTTACGACCATCGCGGCGCCACCACCGAGTCGCTCGTCATGCGCTCGAAGTCCGGCACGGTTCGGCTGATCGAGTCGCGTCACCAGCTCTCGAAGCTGAACAGGTTCGCGGCCATCGAGTTCGGTTGAGCGAGGCCGATGGCCTCGAGTTCGGACCCCATGTTGGAAGATGCCCGCTGGTATGAGAAGGCGGTCTTCTACGAGCTGTTGCCGCGGGGCTTCTTCGACTCCAACGCGGACGGCATCGGCGACTTCAAGGGCCTGGGCGAAAAGCTCGACTATCTGCAGTGGCTCGGCGTCGACTGCGTCTGGCTGCTGCCTTTCTACCCCTCACCGCTGCACGACGGTGGATACGACGTAAGCGACTTCATGACCGTCGCGCCCGAGCTCGGAAGCGTCGACGATCTCTCCGCGGTGGTGGAAGACGCCCACCGCCGGGGGATACGCATCATCTCCGACCTCGTGATGAACCACACGAGCGATCAGCACCCCTGGTTCACAGAGTCCCGGTCGTCGCGGGACAATCCCAAGGCCGACTGGTACATGTGGGCCGACAACGATCATGGCTTCGCCGGGGTCCGGGTGATCTTCTGCGACGTCGAGCCTTCTAATTGGACCTTCGACCAGACGCGTCAGCAGTACTACTGGCACCGTTTCTTCCACCAGCAGCCGGACCTGAATTACGACAACCCCGAGGTAGTGGACGCGATGCTCGGCGTCGTCAGGTTCTGGCTCGACATCGGCATCGACGGCTTCCGGCTCGACGCGGTGCCGTATCTGTACAAAGCCGAGGGAACCAACTGCGAGAGCCTTCCCGCCACCCACGAGCTGCTCCGCCGCATCCGCGCCGAGATCGATGGCTCGTACAAGAACCGGATCCTGCTCGCCGAAGTCAACCAGTGGCCGGACGTCGTCACCGAGTACTTCGGCCAAGGCGACGAATGCCACATGTGCTTCAACTTCCCCCTCATGCCGCGCATGTTCATGGCCGTCCGCCGGGAGCAGCGGTTCCCCATCACCGAGATCCTCGCCCAGACTCCGGCCATCCCTGACGGCTGCCAATGGGGAATCTTCCTGCGCAACCACGACGAGCTCACCTTGGAGAAGGTCACGGACGAAGAGCGTGATTACATGTACAACGAGTACGCCCGCGATCCGAGGATGCGCAGGAACCTCGGGATCCGCCGGCGCCTGGCACCTCTAGTCGACAACGACCGCCGCGTCGCCGAGCTTCTGTACGGGCTGTTGCTCTCGCTCCCGGGGAGCCCGGTCCTCTACTACGGCGACGAGCTGCTCATGGGGGACAACATCTACCTCGGCGACCGGGACGCGGTGAGAACACCGATGCAATGGTCTCCGGACCGCAACGCCGGCTTCTCCCGGGCGGATTTCGCCCAGCTGTACCTGCCGCCGTTGATGGACCCGGTGCACGGGTACCTCGCAGTGAACATCGAAGCCGAACAGCGGGACCCGTCTTCGTTCCTCCACTGGATGCGCCGCATCCTCGCCGTGCGCCGCCTGTACCCGCAGTTCGCCACCGGCACTCTCGAGGTCCTCCCCTCCGACAACCCGTCGGTGCTCGCCTTCGTCCGGCAGGCCCGGGCGGGGGAGAAGCCGATCGGCGAGGCGCCGAGCCTTGACGACGAGGAGCCCGAGCTCGACACGGAGGCCCTTGGCGAGGAGGATGCCTCCGTCTCGGTGTTCTGCGTGGCCAACCTGAGCCGCTTCGCCCAGCCCGCCGAGCTCAGCCTCATCCGCTGGGAGGGCTGCACCCCGATCGAACTGCTTGGGAGAGTGCCCTTCCCAAAGATCACGGCCAAGCCGTACTCGGTGACGCTGCCGCCTTACGGCTTCTACTGGTTCGAGCTGGTGGAGCGCTGAGAATGGCACCCACCCCCGCCGCTCTCCAAGGCCTCGTCGTCCCCTACCTCGAACGCCAGCCCTGGTTCCTGGTCGACAAGGCGCGGCTCGACGACGGGGCGCGGGCAACCCCCCGCCTCGCGGACCTGGAGATCGTCCGAGAGGGCAGGCCTGGCCTGGCGAGCGTCGTCATCACTGTCGGCGACCGTCCGTACCACGTGCTCGTGGGATGGCGGGAACCGGCGCTCGCCCCAGCGGTCCTAGGTGATCATCAAGGCGCCGTGCTCGGTATCTGTTACGACGGCTCGGCGGAGGTGCTCTGTTACGACGCCTTGGCCGACGAGGAGCTCGCCACCGGGCTGCTCGCAGTGGCGAGCGCTGGGGAGAAGACCGCCAGCCGGGTTCGGCTCGTGCAGTCACTCGTCAGCCACGCGTCGCTGGTTTTCGACGAACGCCTCTTCATGAAGTCCTACCGGGTGCTCGAGCCGGCGCCACGTCCCGAGATCGAGCTGTTGCTCAAGCTGGACGGCGTCGGCTTCAAGCAGCTCCTGAGCCCGGTCGCCCGTTGGGAGAGGCACGGCTGGGATCTGGCACTCGTCCGCGAGTACATACCGGGCGCAGTCGAGGGTCGGCTCTTGGCACTGACGTCGCTACGCGACCTGCTCGGCCGCACCGTCGACGACAAGCCGCTCAAGCTCGAGGACGTCGGCGCGGCTGGCGGCGACCTGTCCTCGGAGATGCGCCGCCTCGGAGAGATCACCGGCAACCTCCACCTGGCCCTCACCGAGGCGTTCGGAGTCCACGCGCTGTCCGGTGGCGAATCGGGGGTCGTGGCTGCGATCCGGGTCCACGGCGACTACCACCTCCGCCGGGTGTTCAGGACCGATGCCGGCTGGGTCGTCGCCGGCTTCGGCGACGACCCGCTGATCGGTCGGCCGACTGGGTTCGTGGAGCGTTGGGAGCCGTGCTTCGCCTCGCCCTTGGAGGACTTGGCGGACCTCTCCTACTCCCTGCGTCAGGTCGCCTCCGAGGCAGTGGCCGCTCAGCCCGCCGTCACCTGGCCTCAGGCCGCGCGGCTCGCCAAGGCCTGGGAGCGCCGCAACCGAGGCGCGTTCCTCGGTGGTTACCTCGGAGTCGCCGGCATCGGCGATCTAGTTGCCCTCGATCGCTCGGCGGCGGTCGAGGCGCTCAAGCCGCTCATAGCCGCCCGGGTCGCCGCAGCCGGCTGAGCCGTTTCCCCGGCGCTGTCCTTGCCGGGTGGAGGCGCTTGTAGATTGGCGGGTTGTGAGTGCCCAGACGATGAGGCGACGGCGCGCGCTCGCCGGCCTCGTTGTCGTGGCTGCTGCCGGCACGCTGGCCGCCTGCTTGTCGGCCGGAGGCGCCACCCACACCACGACCACCAAGCCGCACCACGTGACTGTCGTCAAGCACCGCCGGTCGCCTAAGCCGCCCAATTCGTTCGGGGTCGGCCTCGTCATGGCCACCTGGACCGAGAGTCAGGGTTACACGGAGAACTTCTACACGAGGACCACCACTCCGGGTCGGGTCATGCAAATCGAGATCCTCTACCCGAGTGTGAAAGTGCGGGCCCCGGACCTGGTGCCGGGCGCCGCGCCGGCTTACGCATTTGCCCCCTACCCGGTGATCGTCTTCGCCCATGGGTATGGCGTCGACCCCAACACCTACCGCGCCCTGCTCCAGTCCTGGGCCGAGGCGGGCTACGTGGTCGTCGCCCCGTTTTTCCCTGACACGAGCATCGAGGCGATCGAGGCCCAGCACGGCGTCGACACCGAGGCGGACATGTTCAACCAGCCCGGGGACATCGCCTTTGTCGTGTCGGAGATCGCCGAGGCCGGCCGCGGGAAGGCTCCGCCCGGCGCCGCCTTGCTCGTCGGGCTGGTGAACAGCTCGCGCCTCATCCTTGCCGGCCAATCGGACGGTGCCGATACCATCGCCGGCCTTATGTACGACAAGGTCTACGCATCGACTCTCGCCTCGATGGCGGTGCAGCCGAAGGCCGTGGTGCTCCTCTCGGGGTCCGAGTGGCTGAGGTCCGAGGACGTCTACTCCCCTCCCGGTGGCGGTGGTGCTCCGGCGCTTGTCGTGCAGAGCCTTACCGACGCGTGCAACGACCCGGCCGACAGCTCGCTGGTCTACAACATGCTGACGGGACCCAAGTGGTTCCTCGCGCTCGAGGACGCCACGCATCTCGGCCCGTACATGGGTTACGGCGTCGCGGCCGACGTGGTGGAGAACGTGACGGTGAGCTTCTTCGACCTCGCCGTCGGCCGCGGGGATGTGACGGCCGAAACTCTCGCGCAACACGGCGACCAGGCCGGCGTGAGCACGATCTCGAGTGCGGCGAGCGTGCCCTTGTACCCGGTGCCGCCCTACACGCCGGACGCATGTGCTCCACCCGGGGGCTCGGCGGCGTGACGAACGGACTTCAAGGGCAGGTCGTCTATCTCGACCACGCGGCGACGACGCCGATGTCTGCGGAGGCGGTTGCCGCCATGACCCCGTTTCTTTCCGGCCGGTTCGGCAACCCGTCGGGTGGGCACGCCCTGGCCCGAGCCGCCCAGAAGGCTCTCGACGACGCCCGCGAGGAGCTTGCCAATCTGCTCGGCGCTGCCCCCGGGGACATCGTGTTCACAAGCGGCGGCACGGAGGCGGACAACCTTGCCGTCTTTGGGGAGGCCGGAGGTGCCGGCACGGTACTTTGCAGCGCGGTCGAGCATCCCGCGGTTCTCAACTCGTGCCTGGCAGCCGGTGGGCATACGGTCGCCGTCGATCACAGAGGCGCGATTGACCTCGAGGCCCTGGCCGAGGCGTTAGATGCCGAAGTGCGGCTCGTTTCTGTGATGCTCGTGAACAACGAGACGGGAGTGCGCCAGCCCCTAGAGGAGGTGGTCAGCCTCGTGCACGAGCGCGCCCCCGACGCGCTGGTGCACACCGACGCCGTGCAGGCCTTCGGGTGGCTCGACGTGGCTGAGCTCACCCGCGGCGCGGACCTGGTGAGCTTGAGCGCACACAAGTTCGGTGGCCCGCAGGGCGTTGGCGCCTTGGTCGTGCGCCCCCGAGCGTCGTCTCTGCGGCCCCTGCTCCGGGGCGGGCCCCAAGAGCACGAGCGCCGGGCAGGGACGCAGAACGTGGCCGGCATCGTCGCCATGGCGGCGGCGGCCAAGGCCACCGCCCGCGACCGCGCGACCGCGAGCGCACGCGTCCGGGAGTTGTCCACCCGACTGGTGGAAGGGATCAAGAAGGCGGTCCCACACGTATACGAGGCTGTCGCGCGAGAGCATCGTGTCGACGCGATCTGCAATCTCGGCCTCGAGGGGGTCGAGGCCGAGGAGCTGCTCGCCGTCCTCGATGAGCTCGGGGTGTGCGTCTCGGCGGGGGCTGCTTGTGCCAGCGGAGCCGTGGAGGCGAGTCACGTCCTGTTGGCGATGGGCCGCACCCCAGAGGAGGCCAGGTGCCACGTCCGGCTTTCGCTCGGCCACGTCACGACATCGGCGGACGTCGATGCTGCTCTGTCGGCCTTCCCTGAAGCCGTGGCGAGATTGCGGGCGTAGCAGGGCGAGACGAAGGCGGCTTCTTCGCACCCGCTCGACCCCCGTGCTCGGTGCTCTGGGAGACTTGAGACATGCGGGTGCTGGTCGGGCTGTCGGGCGGAGTGGACTCCTCTGTCGCTGCCGCGATGCTGCTCGAAGAGGGCCACGACGTCGTCGGCGCGACGATGAAACTCTGGGGCGGATCGGGCGACTCGGGCTGCTGCTCGGTCGGTGACGTCGACGACGCCCGGCGTGTCGCCCAACTACTCGGCATAGACCACCGTGTCTTCAACTTCACCGAGGAATTCGAGCGACGCGTCGTCGCCCCCTACGCCAGCGCGCACGCTCGCGGCTTGACCCCGAACCCTTGCATCGAGTGCAACCGCCATCTCAAGTTCCGCCGGTTCCTGGACCGAGCCCTGCGGCTCGGCTTCGACGCCGTGGCGACCGGGCACTACGCCCGCATCGCCATGGACACCTCGGACGGCGCGCCGAGGCTGCTCCGGGCCTGTGACGCAGCCAAGGACCAGTCCTACGTGTTGTCGATGCTGACAGCCGAACAGCTTGTGCGGGTGCGGTTCCCTGTCGGCGAGATTTCGAAGGCCGAGGTCCGCAAGAGGGCGCTCTCGCTCGGCTTGCCGACGGCGCTCAAGCCCGACAGTCAGGAAGTTTGCTTCGTCACCGCGGGGCCGGGGGTCGGAGCGCGCCGGTCCTTCCTCGGCGAGCGGATCGAATTGCACCCTGGTCAAGTCGTCGACCGCTCAACGGGGGCCGTGTTCGGAACGGTTCCCGCCGTGGAACTCGTGACCATCGGCCAGCGTCGCGGTCTCGGGGTCTCAGGGCTGGGCCGTCGCTTCGTGGTCGACGTTGATGTCGCCGCGCGAACCGTGACGGTCGGTTCGGAGGGCGAGCTGCTTACCGATCATCTCGAGCTCACCGACCGGACGTGGGTCAAGGCCCCTTTTCCTCTTGGCTCAGTCGTCCTCGCCCAGGCGAGTGCGCACGGGCGTGCTCGACCCGTCCGTCTGACTGAGACCGGCGTTCGTTACCTTGACGGGCCCGAGCGGCGCGTGGCGGCAGGCCAGACGGTTGCGCTCTATGTGGGCGACGAGGTCGTAGGTTCGGGCCTTGCCGCCCGAGGCGAGTCTGCGTAGCGAGTGGCAAGGTGGTGTCGTGAGCGACTACGTCGCCGTAAACCGGGCGAATTGGGAGAGCAGGGTGCCCCACCACGTGGCGGGATACGACCGCGAGAGGTTCCTGACGGACCCTGCGCACCTTTCAAAGGTCGTGCGGTTCGACCTTCCACGGCTGGGGAGCCTCGTCGGGAAGGACGTCGTGCATCTCCAATGCCACATTGGGACGGACACGCTCTCCTTATCGCGTCTCGGAGCGCGAAGTGTGACCGGTCTCGACTTTTCGCCGGCCGCGCTTGAAGCGGCAGCGCAGCTGGCGTCCGAATGCGGGGTGAGGATCGACTACGTCGAGTCTGAGTTCTACGGGGCGGTGGACGTTCTCGGAGAGAGTCGCTTCGATCTGGTTTACACCGGGATCGGAGCATTGAGCTGGCTCCCCGACATCCGGCGGTGGGCTGACGTGGTCTCCAAGCTCCTGCGATCTGGTGGCCGGCTCTTCCTTCGTGAGGGCCACCCGGTCCTGGGATCCTTGGCGGACCCGCGCCCCGACGGGCTCCTGGTCATCGAGTACCCCTACTTCGAGACGGAAGGGGTTCACTTCTCGGAGGAATGGAGCTACGTCGACCACGAAGCGCCCTTGGCCTCCCCCGAGACGGTGCAGTTCAATCACGGGCTCGCCGAGGTGATAACCGCCGTGATGGAAGCGGGCATGCGCCTGGACGCGATCGAGGAGCATGACTCGGTTCCGTGGAATCAGCTTGGCGAGGCCATGGAGGATGACGGACACGGCGAGTTCCGGCTCCGCAGCAATCCCCGCCGACTGCCTGCCACTTACACGCTCCAGGCGACCAAGAATCCCTGAGTGGCAATGCCCGGGCCTTATCGGCCCGGGTCAAAAGGTGGCGGTGTCGATCACGAATCGGTAGCGGACATCGCTCGCGACCACTCGGTCGTAGGCGTCGTCGATCTGGTCTCCGCCCACTACCTCGATGTCGGCCCCGAGGCCGTGCGCGGCGCAGAAGTCGAGCATCTCCTGAGTTTGGTGGATGCCTCCGTAGAGGGACCCGGCGATGCTGCGCCTGTTCCGCGTGAGCGAAGACGCTCTCACCGATAGCGGGATCGACGGTATGCCGACGTTGACGAGAGTGCCGTCGAGGCGCAGCGTCGATAGGTACGAGTCGATGAGCGGCGCCTTCGACACCGTGCTGACGACGATGTCGAAACGGCTCTTGAGCTGTTTGAAAGCGGTGCCGTCGCCGACGGCGTAGAAGTCGTCGGCGCCAAGCCTTTTCGCGTCCGCCTGCTTCGACATTGTTTGGGAAAGCACCGTGACCTCAGCCCCCATGGCGTGGGCGATCTTCACGCCGATGTGGCCGAGACCGCCGAGGCCGACGACGGCAACTCTCTTCCCGGGGCCCGCACCCCAGTGATCGAGCGGGGAGTACAAGGTGATGCCGGCGCAGAGCAACGGTGCAGCCACGTCGAGATCCAGTGACTCCGGTATCCGGACGACGAAGTTCTGGTCCACGACGATGTGCGTCGAGTAGCCGCCATCAGTGGGACGACCGTCCTTGTCAACGTCGTCGTAGGTCAGAACCGTGTGCTTCGCGCAGTACTGCTCCTCGCCCGCGAGGCAGTTGTCGCACACACGGCAGGAGTCGACCATGCAGCCGACGCCGACTCTGTCGCCGACGGCGTGTCTGGTGACATTCGGGCCCACCTCCTCGACGATGCCAGCGATCTCATGGCCCGGCACAAGCGGGAAGCGGGGCCTGCGCCACTCCCCGCGGGCGACGTGTATGTCCGAGTGACAGATCCCGACATACGCGATCTTGATCAGGACGTCGTCTGCTCCGAGGTCGCGTCTTTCAATGGTGACCTTCTCGAATCGGGCACCTAGGTCTGCGACGGCGTAGGCGGTGACATGACGCATTTGCTGGCGGCTCCTCGTATGACCCTGTCGCGTGACGCTGCTCGCGACCCGAAGTCGAGCGCGCAGGGCTAGCGGTCCTGATTGTAGGAGGCCGCGCCAGGCGTTCGAGGTGACGGGGCGCTCGCGATCAACGGGACTCGACCTACCATCGCTCTTGTGAGCGCGGAGATGAGCCACGACGAGGCTGCCGTCGTCGCCCGGGTCAACGAGCTGAGGGCTCTCATCAAGGGTTACGACAAGCAGTACTACCTCGAGGACGCCTCGGACGTCACCGATGCGGAGTACGACGAACTGAAGGACGAGCTCTCTTCGCTCGAGGAGCAGAATCCGGAGCTCGTCCAGCCAGACTCGCCGACCCAGGTCGTGGGTGCGGCTCCCTCGACCGCGTTCGCGCCAGTCGTCCACCGCACGCCGATGATGAGCCTCGACAAGGTCACCTCGTTGGAGGACATCCTCGCCTGGGGAGCGCGGTTGCAGAAGCAGCTCGACCCGCAGGATGGGTCCCCGTTCGTCTGTGAGCCGAAGATCGACGGCTTATCCATCTCGCTCACCTACGAACGCGGTCGCTTGACCCGCGGGGCTACGCGTGGCGACGGACGCGTGGGCGAGGACGTGACGGCGAACGTGCGCACCGTGGCGGCGATCCCGGACGAGATCGCTCCGGTCGCGGCCGACCTCCCGGATTTCCTTGAGGTGCGCGGCGAGGTCTACCTCCCGCTCAGCGCCTTCGAGGAGCTCAATCGCCGCCAGCTGGCGGCGGGCCTCAGGCCTTTCGCCAATCCGCGCAACGCCGCTGCCGGGTCGCTCCGCCAAAAGGACCCTGCCGTCACCGCTGGCCGCGCCCTCGAGGCGTTCTTCTACCAACTGGACGGCGCGCCAGGTGCTCCGACGCAGTCCGGTTCCTTGGAGCTGATTCGCCGTCTCGGGTTCCCGGTGAACCCCGAGACGGGACTCGTGCGGGACCTTGACGCGGTGTTCGCCTATTGCCGTGATCTCGAGTCAAGGCGCAACGCGCTCGGCTACGAGATAGACGGGGCCGTGGTCAAGGTGGATGACCGAGCGCTCCACGCCAGGCTCGGGGCCACCTCGCACGCGCCGCGGTGGGCGGTTGCCTACAAGTTTCCGCCCGAGGAGCGCTCCACTGTCCTCGAGGACATTCTCGTCTCGATCGGGCGAACGGGAAGGGCGACGCCGTTCGCGAAGTTGGTGCCCGTCCGCATCGCCGGGTCGGTTGTCGGGCTTGCCAGCTTGCACAACGAGGACCAGGTCCGTTTGAAGGACGTGCGCCCGGGGGACACAGTCGTGGTCCGCAAGGCGGGCGACGTGATACCCGAGGTCGTAGGCCCGGTAGTCACACTCCGACCCGCCGGCTCACCGCCGTGGCGCTTCCCGAAGACCTGTCCGAGCTGTGCGGGACCGCTTGTCCGCCTTGAAGGCGAAAGCGACACCTACTGCGTCAACAGCAACTGTTCCGAGCAGCGCGTGCAACGGATCGCGCACTTCGCCTCCCGCGGTGCCATGGACATCGAGGGCCTAGGCGAGCAGCGCGTCGCCCAGCTCGTCGCCGCCGGGCTGTTGTCGGATGCGGCCGACTGCTATCGGCTCAGGGTCTCGGACCTCGAGGGAAGAGAGGGATTCGGCGAGATCTCGGCGACGAACCTCGTGACGGCCATCGCAGAGTCGAAGGCTCGACCGCTCGCCAGCTTGTTGACCGCGCTCGGCATCCGCCATGTCGGAGGCGTTGTCGCCGCCTCATTGGCTTCGGCGTTCGGCCACCTGGATCGGATCATGGGGGCATCCGAGGACGAGCTTGCCGCGGTCGACGGAGTGGGGTCGGTGATCGCCGCGAGCTTGGTCGGGTACTTCGCCTCCGAGGCCAACCGGGACATGATCGAAAGACTCCGGTCGGACGGGGTCCGTTTCAGCGCTGCCGAAGGCTCGCAGCTGCCACAGACCTTGGCCGGCAAGTTGATAGTGGTGACGGGCACATTGGGCGGCTTCAACCGGGAGGAGGCCGAGGCTGCCATCATCGCCCGTGGCGGGAGGTCGCCGGGGTCGGTGTCCGCGAGGACCACGGCAGTCGTCGTCGGTGACAATCCGGGCTCGGCGAAGCTGACAAAGGCGGAATCGCTCGGTGTGCCGATCATCGACGAGCAGGCATTCGCAACGCTCCTCGAGACAGGGGAACTGCTCTAGGGCGAGGGTGTCCCCGCACCTCGCCGGGCGCCTTCCACCGTTGGAGGGCGGCCAGCCATTAGCCTTTTCCTGATTCCCATGTCGAGCACCGAAGAACAGGTTGGCCGAGTATTCGGCGGCCGCTACCGACTGCTTGCCTTGGTCGGTGCCGGTGCCTCGGCTCAGGTCTTCGCGGCGCAGGACACTCGTCTCGGACGCCGCGTGGCCATCAAGCTGCTTCACCCGGCTTTGGCCGGCGACGCGACGTTCCTGAAGAAGTTCCAGGCCGAGGCTCGGCTGGCCGCGTCACTCAACCACCGCAACGTCCTGCACGTCTACGACTGGGGGGACGAGGACGGCGTCCCCTACCTCGTGCTCGAGTTCCTGGGCGGGGGGAGCCTCAGGTCGCTGCTCGACACCGGATACCTGCTCAGTCCGCAGCAGGCGGCCGCGGTCGGGGTTGAAGCCGCCCACGGTCTCGCCTACGCGCACCGGCGCGGGCTCGTCCACCGTGACATCAAGCCCGCGAATCTGCTCTTCGACGACGATGGGCGCCTGCTCGTCGCTGACTTCGGCCTCGCACGAGCGCTCGCCGAAGCGGCCATCACCGAGCCGCTCGGGACCGTCATGGGAACGGCCCGTTACGCCTCGCCCGAGCAGGTCGAGGGCCATCCGGTCGACGACCGCACCGACGTGTACTCCCTCGCCCTCACTTTGTACGAGTCGGTCACGGGACGAGTGCCCTTCGCCGGGGAGACCACAGTCGCCACCTTGATGGCACGCGTGGGTGCCGTGCTCCCGCCTGCTCGGGAACTCGGGCCTCTTGCGCCGGTGTTGGCACAGGCAGCCATCTCCGAGCCTCTCGCCCGACTGGACGCGGCGACGCTTGCGTCGGAGCTCGAGCTGCTCTTGCGGGAGCTCGGGCCGCCCGAGCCACTCCCGCTCGCCAAGACGGACCTCACCTTGCCGGACGCGCCGAGCACGCCCGGCAGGGACCCGACGGAGCGCCTGGGCCTGCCCGGATCGCCCATGACCGCAGTGGCGCCGGTGCGCAGCGGAGCCGAGATCGAGGAACCGACATTGCCGGGCGTACGCCGGATCGTGCCGGCACCCGAGCCGTCCCCGCCGCGGCAACGAAGGTCCAGGCGTCGGAACCGGTGGCTGCCGTGGCTCCTCGTCGTGCTCGTACTCGCAGTTGGTGCCGGGGTCGGGGTGCTGATGGCGTCGCGGACCATCCTCAATCGCGACACGGTTCCCAAGGTGGCCGGGCTGAACTTCTCGTCCGCCGACTCCGCCATCCACAAAGCCGGGCTCGTCCCGGAGGTCTCCGCCGAGCAGTACAGCAGCAGCGCTCCTCGCGGGGTCGTCATCCGCCAGACCCCGCAAAGCGGCAGCCAGGAGAAATCGGGCTCGGTAGTCAAGATCGTCATCTCAGAAGGGCCGCACCCGACCACTGTGCCGAGCATGAGCGGCATGACCGAGACCCTGGCGGCGGCGGCGCTCAGTCGTGCTCACCTCGTGGCGCATTTCTCCAAGCGGTACAGCGAGACGATCGCGTTCGGAAAGGTCGTCTCGTCAGGGACGCTCGCCGGCACGAAGCTCTATTACGGCGACACGGTCGATGTCGTGATCTCGGAGGGCCCGGCGCCCCAGACGATCCCGAGCGACCTGGGCGGAGGCGTGCTCACCTGGGCGCAGGCGGAGACGGATCTGGGGAACCTGCGTCTGAAGCCGGTCGAGGTGCTCGAATACTCGACGGTCGTGCCTGCCGGCTACGTCATCACGACCAAGCCCGCTCCAGGCTTGACGGTTCCTGGCCATTCGAGCGTGCAGGTGATCGTCTCCGAAGGGCCCCCTTACGTGAAGCTCCCCTCCCTGTACGCCGATTCCGTGGACACCGCCGAACAGGAGCTCACCTCCCTCGGCCTCAAGTGGCAGTTTTTCGGCCCGCCCGGTGCCCATTTCGTGCTGACCCAGATCCCGTCGGCAGGGACCTTGGTGAGGGTCGGCACGACCATCGACATCTACCTGTACTGAGGCACGCGGACCGAGCGGAGCGGCCCCCAGGTCCGTTCGCGACAAGGGCGCGGCGTCCGGTTCCTAGGCGGTGATCTCCCGGACCCGCGTTGCCAATTCCTGGTGGGCGGGGTCCACAGGCGCGTTCTGCAGCGAGAGCAGCAAGGAAACATCGCCGTCGACCTTGACGAGGCCGGACATGAACGCATTCATGGCCGGCTGGATGTCGCCGTCGACGAGGATCGCCTTGGCGACCTCGTAGTCCAACGTGACGGTGAGGTCGGGGTTCTCGAGGTGCCCGGCGTCGACGAGCACACCTCCGGTGCTCGTGTCCACGTGGGCCTCGATCGTGCCGTCGCCGAGCGGGGCCTGTGTGAGGACGAGGTTCATGCGCAGGCTTTGGGCAGGAGGAGTGGACTCCTTGACGATTTCATCGTGAAGCCGCTTGACCTCCGCGGTCCACTCATCGCTTAAGAACGGCAGCTTGTCCACTTCAACTCCTCTGTTCGGCCCCTTGGCTCGTCGAGCGGAGACTATCCGCTCAAGCGTCCCGACAAGGGACGGGTACGATGCGTCGATGGTCACCCCGTCCCTCGCCGGCGCCGACCCCTTCTCCGCCAAGGGAGGACCTATCGGTGTCCTGGTCGTCCACGGATTCACAGGCAGCCCGCAGTCGATGCGACCGCTCGCGCTCGCATTCGCCGAAGCCGGGTACTCAGTCGAGCTCCCCCTGCTGCCCGGGCACGGCACGAGCCTCGAGGACATGATCCCCAGGCGCTGGTCCGACTGGTCCGAGACGGCCGAAGCCGCCTACGCCGAGCTTGCCGGCCGCTCGGAATGCGTCTTCGTCGCCGGTCTCTCGATGGGCGGCTCGTTGGCGATCTGGCTGGCCGAGCGCCATCCCGACATCGCCGGTCTCGTCGTCGTCAATCCCCTTGTCGACCCGCCCGCACCGAGTTTCAGGGACGTGCTCAAGGCAATGCTCGCCTCGGGAGCGACGTCGCTGCCGGGCATCGGCTCCGACATCGCCCTCGAAGGAGCGGTGGAGTCGGGCTACAACGGCTCGCCCATCGAGGCGATGCTGTCGATGTTCGACGCCGTGGAGGAAATGGCGCCCCGCCTCGGAGAGGTCACCTGTCCTGTGTTGCTCATCTCGAGCAGGAACGATCACGTCGTCCCCACCGCTTCGGGCGACCTGCTCCAATCGCGGGTCGCAGGCCCGCTCGAGCGTGTCTGGCTCGAACGCAGCTTCCACGTCGCCACCCTCGACTACGACGCGGCAGAGGTCGAGGAGCGAGCGGTCGGGTTCGTCGAAAAGGTGGCGCAGGCCCGATGACCGAGCCCGAACGCCTCATCTCGCCCGAAGAAGTGAGGCACGTCGCGCGCCTTGCCAGGCTCGCCCTCGACGAAGACGAGGTCTTGAGCTACGCGGAGCAGCTTTCCGCGATTCTCGAGCACGTCGATGCCATCCGCCGTCTCGATACGGCCGATGTCCCGCCGACGGCCCATCCGCTTCCGGTCGAGAACGTGCTTCGCCCCGACACCGTTCGTGCGAGTCTGGGCCGCGAGGCGGTCCTGGCTGAGGCTCCGGCGGTCGAGGACGACCGCTTCAGGGTGCCCCGGATCCTGGGAGAGGCACCGTGACGGGCGGACCGACGCCGGGGATCGACTCGGCGGCCGGGATAGCCGCCGCCGTCCGCGCGGGCGAGATCAGTGCCAAGTCGGTCCTCGAGAGGTCACTCGAGCGGATCGGAGACCTCGAAGGCGTACTGCACTGCTTCAACACGGTGACGCCGGAGAGCGCGATGGCCGACGCCGAGGCCGTCGATCTCGCCGTGGCCGAAGGGCGCGACCCCGGCCCGCTCGCTGGAGTGCCGGTCGCTCTCAAGGACAATCTCTGCACAGCGGGCATACCGACGACGTGCTCGTCCAGGATTCTCGAGGGCTGGCTCCCTCCTTATGACGCCACCGTCGTCAGTCGCTTGAGAGCCGCGGGCGCGGTGGCGGTCGGCAAGACGAATCTCGACGAGTTCGCCATGGGCTCCTCGACGGAGAACTCCGCCTTCGGTCCGACGAAGAACCCGTGGGACACCAGGTGTGTCCCCGGAGGGTCCTCCGGGGGGAGCGCAGCCGCCGTCGCCTCGGGCATGGTGCCGCTGGCCTTCGGGAGCGACACGGGCGGCTCGATCCGGCAGCCGGCGTCGCTCTGCGGCGTCGTGGGCGTGAAGCCCACCTATGGCGTGGTCTCCCGCTACGGGCTGATCGCCTTCGCGAGCTCGCTAGACCAGATCGGCCCTTTCGCGACCACGGTCGCCGACGCCGCCCTCGGGCTCGAGGTCGTGGCCGGCCATGACCCGATGGACTCGACGTCGATCGAGAGACCCGCGCCCGCGCTGGTGGACTCGCTCACTGACGGTGTCTTGGGCCTGAGGGTCGGTATCGTCGAGGAGTTCCTGACGGGCGTCTCCCCGGAGTGCGCCGAGGCGGTCATCGGGGCCGGCGAGGCCCTGGAGGCCGCCCGGGCCACGGTGAGCCACGTCGCCATTCCCGAGTTGTTGCTCGGCCTGCCCGCTTACTACGTCATCGCGCCGGCCGAGGCGTCCTCGAACCTGTCCCGATACGACGGCGTCCGCTACGGCCTCAGGGTTGACGGACCTGACGTGGAGACGATGAACGCCCGCACCCGGGGCGAGGGCTTCGGACCGGAAGTGAAGCGCCGCATCATGATCGGGACTTACGCCTTGTCGGCCGGCTACTACGACGCCTACTACGGCCAGGCGCAAAAGGCCCGGACCTTGGTCATTCGCGCATTCGACGCCGCCTATCGGAACTTCGACGTGCTTCTCACGCCCACCACCCCCTCGGCGGCATTCCCGTTCGGCTCCAAGACCGAGGACCCGATCGAGATGTACATGTGCGACCTGTGCAGCATCCCGTCCAGCCTGGCGGGCCACCCGGCCTTGAGCGTGCCGTTCGCGCTCGATTCCGACGGGCTGCCCGTAGGGGTGCAGGTCCTCGCTCCCGCCCTCGGCGAGGCGCTCATGTTGAAAGTGGCGGCGAGCCTCGAGGCGGTCGCGCCGCCCGGAGTGAGGGGACCGGTTACGCCATGACCGACTACGAGACTGTCGTCGGCCTCGAGGTCCACTGCGAGCTGTCTACGGCGACCAAGTTGTTCTGCGGGTGCCGGAACGCGTTTGGCGACGAACCGAACACGAACATTTGCCCGGTGTGCCTCGGGCTGCCCGGATCGCTCCCGGTGATCAACCGTCGCGCCGTCGAGCTCGCCATCCGGATCGGCTCCGCGCTCAACTGCACCGCCAAGCGGTCGATCTTCCACCGCAAGAACTACTTCTATCCCGACATGCCCAAGGACTACCAGATCAGCCAGTACGACGAGCCGATCAATGTCGACGGCTTCCTCGAGCTGCCCGACGGCTCGCGTGTCGGCATCGAGCGGGCCCACATGGAGGAGGACACTGGGAAGACGGCGCATATCGGCGGCGGCGGCCGTATCCACGAGGCCGACCATTCCCTCGTCGACTACAACCGAGCCGGGGTGCCGCTCGTCGAGATCGTCTCCCGCCCGGACATCCGCTCCGGGGCCCAGGCCAGGGCCTACGTCGATGAGCTGCGGGCGATCCTTGTCGCCACCGGTGCCTCGGACGGCCGGATGGAGGAAGGCTCCCTCAGGGTGGACGCGAACGTCTCTGTGCGCCCCGTCGGCGCGGCTAAGTTCGGGACCCGCTGTGAGGTGAAGAACCTGAACTCGTTGCGTTCCCTAGAACGGGCGATCGACTACGAGGTGTCGCGCCAGATCGAGCTCGTCGAGTCGGGCGAGCGGGTCTCACAGGAGACCCGCCACTTCGACGAGGCCACAGGCGCCACGCACTCGATGCGATCCAAGGAAGAGGCCAACGATTACCGGTACTTCCCCGAGCCGGACCTGACCCCGCTCGTGCCGGACGCGGACCTCATGGCCGCGGCCGCCGAAGGAGTCGGGCCCATGCCGGCCGAGCGGCGCCACCAGCTGTCGGAGCTCATCAGCGCCGGCGCGGGGCTTGGTGCGAAGAAGGACGGCGCGACGGACCAGGTCGTCACCGTGGTCGACTTGGGCCTCGACGAGCTCGTCGCGGCAGCGGTGGGAGCGGGTGCCGACGCACGACTGGCGCTCGCCCGGGCAGCCAACGAGGCCGCCACTGACCCCGATGCCGCCAGGCGGCTTGACCCGGCCGCGTTCGCGTCCCTCCTCAAGATGGAGGCTTCCGGCCGGGTATCTGCGACACAGTCCAAAGAAGTGCTGGGCGAGCTCATGGCGAACGGCGGGGAGCCTGCCGAGATCGCTGCGCGCCTCGGCTATGAGCAGATGGACACTCGAGCCCTCGACTCAGTGGTCGACGAGGTGATCGCGGCCAACCCCGAGGAGTGGCAGCGCTACCTGACCGGCGATGAGAAGGTGGCGCAGTTCCTTCTCGGCCAGGTGATGCGCGCCTCGAAGGGCAAGGCCAACGGCAAGTTGGTGGCGGAGGCGTTTGCCACCCGCCGCAAGCCTTAGTTCCACCGCAAGGGGAGGACAGAAGGACCGTCGCGCAGGACCTGACCAGCCTGGCTGGGCTCGGCCACCGCCGCGGACAGTAGTTTGAGGCGATGCCAGACAAGATCCGCTCGCTCAAGATCCACAGCCAGGACGTGACCGAGGGGTTCCGTCGCGCGCCGGCGAGGGCGATGCTCCGCGCCGTCGGCATGACCGACGGGGATTTCGACAAGCCCCAGGTCGGCATCGCCTCGACCTGGAACGAGGTGACGCCCTGCAACATGCCGCTCGCCCGCCTGGCGCAGCGCGCGAAGCAGGGGGTGCGCGCCTCGGGCGGGTTTCCCTTGGAATTTGTTTCGATTGCCGTCTCCGACGGGATCGCCATGGGCCACGAAGGCATGCACGCCTCTTTGGTGAGCCGGGAGATCATCGCCGACTCCGTCGAGGCGATGATGGTCGCGGAGCGTTTCGACGCCTTCGTGGGCCTGGCAGGGTGCGACAAGTCACTTCCCGGGATGCTCATGGCCGCAGCCCGGCTCGACCTCCCGATGGTGTTCCTCTATGCAGGCACGATCCTGCCGGGCCGGCTCGGTGATCGCGCCCTTGACGTCGTCTCGGTCTTCGAGGCAGTGGGTGCACGCTCGGCGGGGACGATGGACGACTCCGAGCTTGATGCAATCGAGCGCAACGCGTGCCCGACGGAGGGCTCGTGCGCCGGCATGTTCACGGCCAACACAATGGCGTCTGTGGCCGAGGCGCTCGGCATGGCCCTGCCGGCGGGCGCGTCGGCCCCTGCTGTCGACCGGAGGCGTGACGACCTCGCCTATGCAAGCGGCCAGGCGGTGATGGGCCTTCTCGAACACGGGATACGCCCGCGCCAGATCCTCACCAAAGAGGCTTTCGAGAACGGCATCGCGACGGCGATGGCGCTGGGCGGTTCGACCAACTCGGTTCTGCACCTCCTTGCCATCGCGAGCGAAGCCGAGGTCGAGCTGAGCCTGGACGACTTCGCCCGCATCGGGCGGAAGGTGCCGCACCTCGCGGACATGAAGCCCCACGGCAACTACCACATGTCCGACCTCGACCGCATAGGCGGCGTCCCGGTCGTGCTGAGGGCTTTGTTGGAACACGGCCTGCTCCATGGGGAGTGCCTCACCGTGACCGGAAAGACCATGGCCGAGAACCTCGCCCTCATCGATGCCCCAGCACCCGACGGATCAGTGGTGCACAGCTTCAGCGACCCGATCCACGCGGACGGGGGCATCGCTGTGCTGCGAGGCTCACTCGCGCCTTCCGGAGCCGTCGTCAAGGTGGCCGGCATCGACGGCGACCTTGCCTTCCAGGGCCGAGCCCGCGTCTTCGACGGCGAGGGTGCCGCCATGGACGCCATCCTGGCCGGGAGCATCAGGCCGGGGACGGTTGTGATCATCCGCTACGAAGGGCCGAAGGGTGGGCCGGGCATGCGGGAGATGCTCGCCGTCACGGGCGCCATGGCGGGTGCCGGGCGGGGCGGAGACTGCGCACTCGTGACCGATGGGCGCTTTTCCGGCGGCACACAAGGGTTCTGCGTCGGGCACTTGGCACCGGAGGCTGCTATCGGTGGGCCGATCGCGCTCGTCGCTGACGGGGACGAGATCGTGCTCGACGCCCACGAAGGGCGACTGGACCTGGCAGTCGACCCGGCCGAGATCGAACGCCGCCGGCAAGCTTGGCGAGCTCCGGCCCCGCGGTACACAAAGGGGGTCTTGGCAAAGTACGCACGCTTGGTGGTGGGAGCCGAGAGAGGTGCCATCACCGAGCCGTAGTGCCCGCCGCCTGGGTTCTGCCCGGAGCGATCAGGCGCGGTCGAGTGCTCAGGTTGCGGCTCGAGGTCGGCTCTGCCACACTTTGGGCGATGACCGCGAACGGCCGCCTCGTACTTAGCACCTAGCGCACAACGCTTTTAGCGTTGTGGCGCCTGCGACCTCCCCAAAAGGGGAGGTCGTTTCGTTTTCCGGCGCAGGCGTTCCCGCAACTCGTTCAGACCGCAAGGCGCAGATCCACCCACCGAATCGACGACAAGGAAGTGAGAGGGAGCACCGATGAAGTTCACCGGAGCCCAGGCGCTCGTGAAGAGCCTCGAGATGGAGCAAGTCGAGGTCGTGTTCGGTCTTCCCGGCGGCATGATCCTTCCCGTATACGACCCGATCATCGACTCGCCTATCAGGCACATCCTCGTCCGCCACGAACAAGGTGCGGGACACATGGCCGAGGGTTACGCCCAGGCAACAGGTCGGCCGGGCGTGGCGATGGTGACAAGCGGCCCGGGCGCAACCAACGTCGTGACCCCGCTCGCGGACGCCTTCATGGACTCGACGCCGCTCGTGTGCATCACCGGCCAGGTGCCCACGACCGCGATCGGCACCGACGCCTTCCAGGAGTGCGACATCACAGGGATCACGCTCGGGATAACCAAGCACAACTGGCTTGTCACCGATCCAGCCGACATCCCGCGCATCGTCCGTGAGGCATTCCACATAGCCACGACGGGACGCCCTGGACCGGTCCTCATCGACTTCCCGAAGGATGTCGCTGTCGGCGCCATGGAGTGGTACTGGCCCGAGGATATTGACCTTCCCGGGTACCACCCGGCGTCCGAGCCCGACCCGTCAGCGATCAAGGCGGCCGCCGAGCTCGTGGCGGCCGCCGAGCGTCCCGTGATCTATGCCGGCGGCGGCGTCTTGAACTCCGGCGCGAGCAAGGCCTTGCGGGAGCTGGTCGACCTAACGGGCGTCCCGGTCGTCACGACGCTGATGGCGCGGGGTTGTTTCCCGGACAGCGACCCGCTCTGCCTTGGAATGCCGGGAATGCACGGCAACTACACGGCGGTCACTGCCATGCAGCAGGCGGATCTGCTCATCGCGCTCGGGAGCCGCTTCGACGACCGCGTGACGGGAAGGGTCTCGGCTTTCGCCCAGAACGCAAAGGTCATCCACGTCGACATCGACAAAGCGGAGATCGGCAAAGTGCGGCGCCCCGAGGTCGGGATCATCGCGGATTGCCGGCTGGCGACCGAGGCGCTCATCGCGGCTGTTCGCGCGTCGGGGCCGGTCGATAAGGAGAGAATCGCTCCCTGGATCACGGCGCTCGGTCGTTGGCGGGCCGATTTTCCCTGCACGTATGACCCTTCCGAGCCACAATCCAGCGAGGGTCCCGCCAGCGGACAGGGTCGGCGTCCGACGCTCAAGCCGCAATTCGTCATCGAGAGCCTGCGTGCCGCGACCCCGCCGGACACAATCCTCGTCTCAGGCGTGGGCCAGCATCAGATGTGGGCCTCCCAGTTCTGGTCGTTCGAGCACCCGAACACCTGGATCAACTCGGGAGGACTCGGGACCATGGGCTTCTCCGTGCCTGCCGCGATCGGAGCCAAGGTCGGCCGTCCGGACCGCATGGTCTGGGCAGTCGACGGGGACGGCTGCTTCCAGATGACGGCGCAGCAGCTCGCCACCGCGACCGCCGAGCGCATACCGGTCAAGGTCGCGATCTTGAACAACGCCTATCTGGGGATGGTCCGCCAGTGGCAGCACATGTTCTACGACGAGCGTTACTCGGAGGTCTACCTCTCGCCGGACCTCCCCGACTACGTGGGATGGGCCGAGGCGATGGGTTGTGTGGCCTTCCGGGTTGACAGCCCGGAGGAGGTCACACCCGCCATCGAAAAGGCCAACGAAATCGACGACCGCCCGGTCGTGATCGACTTCCGGACCGACTCGATGGAGCAGGTCATGCCTATGGTGCCCGCGGGTGCTTCCAATGATGACATCGTCGTGCACCCGTCCCAGTCGGCCTTGAGGACGGGAGCGCCGCGATGAGCTCGTACGAAGCGCCCCACGGCCCCAGCCACCGTTTGCTCTCGGTGCTGGTGGAGAACAAGGCCGGTGTGCTCACACGCGTGGCCGGGCTCTTCGCCCGACGGGGCTACAACATCTTCTCCCTCGCCGTCGCCCCGACCGACGACGAGCGCTTCTCGAGGATCTCGATCGTCGTCGACGTCGAGTCCGCGCCGCTCGAACAGGTCGTGGCACAGCTCGACAAGCTCATCAACGTCGTGGAGATCGGCGAGCTCCATCCCGACGAGGCCCGCGAGGCCGAGCTGTTGCTGGTGAGCGTCAACGCCGATGCCGGCCAACGCTCGCAGGTGATCGAACTCGTCGGGATCTTCGAGGGGCGAATCGTGGACGTCGGGCACGAAGCCATCACCGTCATGGTCGCGGGCACGCCCGAGGCGCTCGACGACTTCGAGAACCTGATCAGGCCGTACGGGATCGCGGGACTGCAGAGGACCGGCCGTATCGCGGTGCCCAAGCTCGACGGAAGATCGACATCGTAAAGCAGCATTTCCCAGGAAAAACAAGGACAGGAGCGTCATGGCCAAGCTGTACTACGAGAAGGACGCCGACCGGGAGTTAGTGCGGGCGCGCAAGGTCGCCGTCATCGGCTACGGCTCGCAGGGTCACGCCCACGCACTGAACCTGCACGATTCCGGCGTCGACGTAAGAGTCGGGTTGAGGCCCGGCTCGTCCTCGCGTGCCAAAGCGGAAGCAGCCGGCCTTCGGGTCGTGGGCGTGGCGGAGGCCTCAGGCGAGGCGGACCTGATCATGATCCTTCTCCCGGACACCGAGCAGGCCGCGGTGTACGAGTCCGAGATCGCGCCGCAGCTTGCCGAGGGCGACGCCCTGGTCTTCGCGCACGGATTCAACATCCGTTTCGGATTGATAGCGCCGCCGCCCGGAGTCGACGTCTCGATGGTCGCTCCGAAAGGCCCGGGCCACCTCGTGCGACGCACCTACACCGAAGGCGGCGGCGTCCCCTCGCTGATTGCGGCCGCGGCAGATCCCTCGGGCAAGGCGCTCGCCCTAGCCCTTTCTTACGCCGACGCCATCGGCGCGACGAGGGCCGGAGTGCTCGAGACGACCTTCGCCGAGGAGACCGAGACGGATCTGTTCGGGGAGCAGGTCGTGCTCTGTGGTGGTGTGAGCGCGCTCATAATGGCGGGCTTCGAGACGCTTGTGGAGGCCGGCTACCAGCCTGAGTCGGCCTATTTCGAGTGCCTGCACGAGCTCAAGCTGATCGTCGACCTCATGTACGAGCAAGGGATCTCCGGCATGCGGTTCTCAGTGTCGGACACGGCCGAGTACGGGGATCTCACTCGCGGGCCGCGCGTCATCAACGGTGCCGTCCGCGCCGAGATGCGTCAGATCCTTTCCGAGATCCAAGACGGGACCTTCGCCAAGGAGTGGGTGGCGGAGGACCGGGCGGGGAGGAAGCGCTTCAACGAGCTGAGGGCCGCGGGCAAGAACCACCCGATCGAGTCCGTCGGGGCGGAACTGCGGGCGATGATGCCCTTCGTCACAGCCGGCCGCCAGCGTCTCGAGGACATCTCCGGGGGTTGATCCGCTCCGCCGGGCAACCACAGAACCGGCCCGGTTGCCGGTACCCTTCCTCGAAGTAGGAGGACGGGATCTATGCAACGGCAAGGCGATATCGACCTGACGATCGTCGTCCCGTACTACAACCCAGGCCCGAACCTGGCCGGGCACGTTGCCCAGGTCACCCAGCTACTGCGCGAGCGCGGAGCGAAGTTCGAGGTCATCGCCGTCTCGGACGGTTCCACAGACGGCAGCGACGCCGGGCTCGACGAGCTCGGTCCTGAGGTGCAAGTCGTCCACCTGCCGGTCAACCAGGGAAAGGGCCATGCGCTGCGCGTTGGCCTCGGGCTCGGCCGCGGCAAATATCTCGGCTTCATCGACGGTGACGGTGACATTCCCGCTCCGGTGCTCGGCGAGTTCGTCAGCTGCATCGAGCGTGAGCAGCCGGACTTCGTGATCGGGAGCAAACGCCATCCCGGCTCGGTCGTCGTCTACCCGCGGTTGCGCCGCTTCTATTCCTGGGGCTACCAAGTCCTCACCGAGCTGTTGTTCGGCTTGGACGTCACCGACACCCAGAGCGGGATCAAGCTCGTCCGGCGCGAGGTCGTCACCGAACTGCTGCCCGTGCTCAAGGAGGACGGGTTCACCTTCGACCTCGAGCTGCTCGTGGTCGCCCGCCGCCTCGGCTACAACCGCGTCGTCGAGCTTCCCGTTGAGATCCGGGAGCGCTTCTCGAGCACCGTTTCCCCGAGGGCGGTCTGGGACATGCTCGTCGACACCGTGCGTCTCACCTGGAGGCTCCGCATCGCCCGCTCCTACGACCGGGCCTTGGCGGCCGAGCGAAGCGCTCGCAGAGCCGAGGCCGGTGTTCTGGAACCACCGCCGGGCGTAGCGCGTTCCTAAGCTCCGAGCTTTCCCACGATCCAGTCGACGCACACGGTAAGCGCCTCGACGTCCACGGGCTCGATGCCGGGGAAGAGCGCGATACGCAGTTGGTTGCGCCCCAGCTTGCGGTAGGGCTCAGTGTCGACGACCCCGTTTGCCCTGAGCACGGCGGCGACTTGGAGGGCGTCCACTTTCTCGTCGAAGTCGATCGTGGCCGTCACGTGGCTGCGCATGGACTCATCGGCCACGAAGGGCTGCGCGTAACTGGAGCGTTCCGCCCAGCCGTAGACGATCTCGGCGGAGATGTCGGACCTGGAGGCGGCCCACTCGAGGCCACCTTGGTTGTTGAACCAGTCCACCTGCTCTGCGAGCAGCAGCAGCGTCGCCAACGCCGGGGTGTTGTAGGTCTGCTGGAGGCGGGAATTGGTCAC
>JBEKBI010000007.1:0-92703 GCA_050015475.1 Acidimicrobiales bacterium
CCCGCCATATACGTCAACCTCGGCACCGGGCTGGCGGTGGCAATCATCTGCGGAGGCCGGGTCGTCTCAGGCGCCAACGGCGCCGCCGGCGAGATCGGCTACAACCTCCGCCAACTGAGCGACCTCGAGCCCAACCAATCGAAGCGCGTCGTGCTCGAGGAGGTCGTGAGCGGGATGGGCTTGTCGGCGTCGGGCAGGCTCGCGACAGGCCAGGAGATGTCCGCCGCAGAGGTCTTCGCCCACGAGACTGACGACGCCAGGCTGGCGGATGTCATGGAGCGCTTCGTCGATGAATTGTGCTTCCACCTGGCGAACCTGGCCGTCGCGATCGACCCCTCCCGCATCGCCGTCGGCGGCGGGATGGTGCGCTCGTGGAGCCGCCTTGAAGCGCCCATCAGGCACGCGCTCGAAGCCGCGGTGCCGTTCCCTCCGGAGCTGGTCGTTGGTGCCTACCCGTTCGACGCGCCCTTGGTGGGAGCGCTCAACCTGGCGCTCGCCGCGGTCTCCGAAACCGCGGACGGAATCCATGACGACAATTTCGCGATCGTCGGGCAGGCGGCGCTTCCGCCCCATAACGGTGTCCCCGCCAAGAGACGAGCCGAGGAGCACAACAAGGTCAAGGAACGGTCTCAGACAACACGGCTAACAAAGTGAAACAAGTGGAGGCGAACAAGCACCGCGCCCCTGACAGGGCGACAGCAAGAGGAAGAGGATTGTGGCGGGAGAAGGCCACAGGAGGAACCACTATGAGACATATCAGACGCGGTCGTGTCGTTGCCCTGCTCGCAGTGGCCGCGCTCACGGTCGCCGCGAGTGCATGCAGCAGCAGCTCGACGTCCAACACGAGCACGGTCAAACCTGGGACAGCCACCTCGCTGACGATCTCGAACGAGAGCGGCACGACGTGGACCTGCGGGTTCAATCCCTTCAACCCCGACGTGGACTCGCTCTCCTTCGGGCTGATCTACGAGGAGCTCACATTTGTCAACGTCCTGAAGAGCGGAGCCACAACTCCCTGGCTGGCGTCGGCGTACACCTGGAGCAACAACAACAAGACACTGACCTTCACGATCCGCCCCGGTGTCAAGTGGTCCGACGGACAGCCCTTCAGCGCGAAAGACGTCGTGTTCACCTTCAATCTGCTGAAGAAGTTCCCGGCGCTCGATCTGGACGCTGTGTGGTCAGTGCTCTCCAGCGTCTCTCAGGTCGGATCCAACAAAGTCGCGTTCCAGTTCAGCACGTCGGCTGTGCCGTACTTCTATTACATAGCTGACGAGACGCCCATCGTTCCCGAGCACATCTGGGCAAGCATCGCCAACCCGGTCACCTACAACGACGCGTCGCCTGTCGGGACGGGTCCCTACACGATGGGCAGTTGCTCGGCCGAGGACATCGAGTACGCCAAGAACGCTGACTACTGGCAACCGGGGCTCCCCAAGATCGACAAGGTGTACTACCCCTCGTTCACCTCTAACGACCCGGCGAACGAGCTGTTAGCTACTGGCGGCGCCCAGTGGGGAAGCCAGTTCATCCCGAGCATCCAGAGCTACTACCTGTCGAAGAGCAGCGACTTCCACATTTGGTTCCCGCCCGTCGCCAACGTCACTATCTTCCTCAACCTGACGAACCCGGTTCTGTCCCAGCTTCCCGTCCGCGAGGCGATGGCGTACGCGATCGACCGCCCGAAAGTCTCCGAGCTGGGTGAGTACGGATATGAGCCGCCGTCGAACCAAACCGACGTTGTGTCGCCCACGTTTTCGAGCTGGTACGACGCAAGCGCCGCCAGCCAGTACAACGACTACGCCTACGACCCGTCCAAGGCCATGAGCATCTTGAAGAACGCGGGGTACACCGAGAAGAACGGGGTCTTTCAGACTCCCAAGGGGCCCTTGTCCTTCACAATCGACAACATCGGTGGATACTCCGACTGGGTCGCCTCGGTCTCGATCGTCGAGAGCGAGCTGAAAGCGGTCGGGATATCGATCACGCCGGACAACTTGGCGGCCAACGTGTTCTTCTCCGACCTGTACGACGGGGACTACCAGCTCGCGTACAACTCTGAGACGGGCGGGCCGTCGCCCTATTACGAGCTGCGCCAGCTGCTGTACTCGAAGAACTCGGCGCCGATCGGCCAGGCGGCCGCAAGCAACTGGGAGCGCTACAGCAACCCGGCGACGGACGCCTTGATCGAGCAGTACGGGGCTACGACCGACGCCATGACGCAACGGTCGATCGTCGACAGTCTCGAGAAGGTCATGTTGAGCGACGTGCCGGTCATCCCCATCACCGAGGAGGTCGACTGGTACCAGTACGACAGCGCCAACATAGGGGGATGGGCGACGGCAGCGAACCCGTATGCCCAGCCGGCTGCGTACGACTTCCCCGACATCGGCGTGATGCTGTTGCACCTGTACCCGAAGAGCTAGTTCACCTCGACCCTGTCGTTTCCCCTGTCGGAGAAAGCCCGGACATGAGGCGTGCCACGTGAGGTTCATCCTGAGGAGGACGGCGTTCTTCCTCTTCACAATGTGGGCGGCGGTGACGGTTAACTTCGTCATTCCGCGCCTCATGCCGGGCAATCCCGCGCTCTCCATGATCGCGAGATACAAGGGGCACATAAACGGCCAGGGCTTGAAGGCCTTGGAACTGCTGTTCGGCGTAAGGGCTCACGAGAGCATCCTGTCGGAGTACTTCATCTATCTCGACAGCATCTTCCACGGCCGTTTCGGTATCTCCTACACCTTCTACCCCGAGTCAGTCACCCACGAGGTGATGCAGGCGATCCCCTGGACTCTTGGCCTGGTCGGCATGACCACGATCCTCGCGTTCATTCTCGGAACACTCATCGGGCTGGTCAGCGCCTGGCGACGGGGAGGCATGCTCGACAGCATGCTGCCGCCCATCTTCGTGATCACGTCCGCCTTCCCGTACTTCTGGATCGCGCTTCTGTGCGTGTGGCTGTTCGGGATCAAGCTCAACTGGTTGCCCGAATTCGGCGGATATGCCTATCAGGCCACTCCCGGTTGGCAGTGGGGCTTCGTGAGTGACGTCCTCGTGCACTCGATACTCCCCGCCACGACGATTCTCGTCACCTCGATCGGCGGCTGGATCCTGACGATGAGGAACAACGTCATCAGCGTGCTCGGCGAGGACTACGTACGCATGGCACGCGCCAAAGGATTGAAGCCGTGGACGGTCATGTGGGGGTACGCAGGGCGCAACGCAATCCTGCCTAACTTGACAGGGTTCGCCATGTCGCTCGGCTTCGTCGTGAGCGGTGCGATCCTCGTCGAGTACGTGTTCAACTATCCCGGCGTCGGCTGGATGCTGCTCGACGCCGTGTCCAACGAGGACTATCCGCTCATGCAGGCGCTCTTCCTCCTCATAACCCTTGCGGTGCTGACGGCCGTGCTTCTCGCCGATATCGCGACGGCCTTGCTCGACGCCCGAACACGGGACCTGAGCTGAGGCGCGGGAGCTGACGATGGCGTTCCGGACGATGGCGACACCGGCCTCGGAGACGAGCGCGGAGTCGAGCGCACCGCGCCAAAGGCACCGTCGCGGCGGGAACCTCTGGAGCGCTGTCCGTCACAACCGCAAGGCGACCGCAGGAGCGCTCTTGATGCTGCTGTTCCTGGTGCTCGCCATCTTCCCCGCGGAGATCGCTCCCTACAGCTACACGGCCAACAACTTCGCCCCGGCGCTTCCGCCCTCAGCCGCCCACTGGTTGGGCACGACAGCGTTCGGTCAGGACATCTACTCACAGCTCGTTTACGGGACCCGCCAGTCGCTCATCATCGCCTTCGCTGTCGGGGGGCTATCGACGGTCATCTCAGTCATCGTCGGGGTGTCCGCCGCTTACCTGCGCGGTTTCGTGGACGGGGTGCTCTCGCTCTTCACCGATGTGTTGCTCGTGATTCCCACCTTCCCGCTCATCATCCTCATCGCGGCATACGTGCGTAGCGCCGGCCTGCTCACGATCATCATCGTGCTGGGCCTCCTCGGCTGGTCTTACGGGGCTCGCCAGCTCCGCTCGCAGGTATTGTCCCTGCGCGATCGTGACTTTCTCGAGTCGGCGCGTGTGCGCGGCGAGCGGTCCCTTTACATAATCATCGTCGAGGTCCTGCCGACGATGACCTCCCTGATCGTGGCAAGTTTTCTCGGAGCAGCCCTCTACGCCGTGCTGACTGCGGCCGGCTTGCAATTCGTCGGCCTCGGAGACCCGAACGCCCAGAGCTGGGGCACGATGCTGTACTGGGCTGAAAACAGTGAGGCCCTCGGTGCCGGCATGCCGCTTTGGGCCATCATGCCCGGGGTCTGCGTCGCGCTGCTCGGGGCCTCATTTGCGCTCCTCAATTACGCCTTCGACGAGATCTCGAATCCGGCGTTGCGGCCAGTCCGCAAGCTCATGAAGGCGGACCTCCGGGACCTGGATCTGGCCATGGCGCCGGGCTCCGGCCCAGGCGCTACGCGCGCCAAGACTCACCGGCGGGGGAAGCGGTGAGCCTCTTGCGTCATCAGCGCTCCCCGCGCCACGCTCAGCCAGGCGACGTCCCTGGCGGGTCGAGCGGCCTTGCCGGCAGCACTGAAGCGACGTCTGACTCGTCTCTTACCGACGCGATCCTCGAGGTCCGGCAGTTGTCTGTCGCGTACATCACCGATGCCGGCCTCGTGATGGCGGTGGATCGGGTCGACCTTGACCTCGGGCGCGGCGAGTTCCTTGGGGTCGTCGGCGAGTCCGGGTGTGGGAAGTCCACGTTGCTGTTCGGCATCGCGCAGTTGCTCAGTCCGCCCGCGCGGATCGTGGGGGGAAGCGTGCGGTTCCACGGCACCGAAATCGCCGGCCTTTCCGATAAGCAGCTTCGCTACATCCGCTGGCGCGGCTACTCGGTGGTCATGCAGAGCGCCATGAACGCCCTCAACCCGGTCATGACGGTCGCCGCTCAGATGCGCGACGTCTGTCGGGCGCATTCGGACATGTCCGATCGCGAGATAAGGGAGCGATCGGAGGAGGTGTTACGACTCGTCTCGATCGACCCGGTCCATTTGGACAGTCACCCACACCAGCTCTCGGGCGGCATGCGTCAGCGCGCCATGATCGCCATGGCGCTGCTGTTCACGCCGGACCTCGTCATAATGGACGAGCCGACGTCAGCTCTCGACGTGGTAGCCCAGCGCTCGCTCATGGTCCAGATCAAGCAGCTGCAGGACCGACTCGGCTTCGCCGTGATTTTCGTGACCCACGACATGTCGCTCATCAACAAGTTCTCGGACCGTTTGGCAGTGATGTACGCCGGCCAGGTCAGTGAGCTGGGTGACACGCGCCAGCTCTTCGACTCTCCGCAGCACCCCTACACCAGGGGACTTCTCGAGGCCTTCCCGTCGATCAGGGGTCCGAAACGGCACCTGCTGGGCATCCCCGGCCAGCCCCCCGACCTCGCGAAGCCGCCTCCCGGATGCCGCTTCGCTCCCCGTTGCCCGCAGGTGATGGACGAGTGCCTGACAACACAGCCGCCCCTCTACGAAGTTGAGGGGGACCTTGTTCGCTGCCTGCTGTGCAAGGACGCACAGCCGCGACACTCTCCCGCCGTCGTCCCGGAGTCCACCGGGACGCCAGGGACCACCACGTCCGAAGGCGACGCCGGACGATGAACGAGACCCTGCTGCGCACGGAGGAATTGACTCGCCATTTCCGCCTCGGCGGTCTGCTCGGCAAACGTGTCCTGCATGCCGTCGACGGCGTGAACTTAGAGATAGGGCGTCGGGAGATCGTCGCTCTTGTGGGAGAAAGCGGGAGCGGCAAGAGCACGATCGCTCGGCTGCTCGCCATGGTGTACAAGCCGACGGCTGGGGAGATCTACTTCGAAGGGCGGCCGCTCAGCGGGCTGCGTTCGCGCAAGGACCGCCTCGAGTACCGCGGCAACGTGCCGATGGTCTTTCAAGACCCGTACAGCTCGATCAACCCCGCTTACCGGGTCTCGCACGGACTTATGCGGGGGATGAAGCTGCACCGACCGGACCTCACCCGCCGCCAGCGTGCGGAGGAGGCCGAGCGAATGATGAACGCCGTCGGGCTCGTGCCCGCGGACGTCATGTTGCGAAAGTTTCCCTACGAGATGAGCGGCGGTCAGCGGCAAAGGGTTGGATTCGCACAAGCGCTCGCGTACCGGCCCAAGCTGATCCTTGCCGACGAGCCGGTTTCCATGCTCGACGTCTCCATCAGGATCGGGCTGCTCAATGTCATGACCGAGCTGCGCGAGCAAGAGGACGTCTCATTCCTCTACATCACCCACGATGTGGCAAGCGCCCGATACATAGCCGATCGAGTCGTCGTCATGTACGCCGGGCACATCGTCGAGGAAGGCCCGACCGAGGACGTCCTGCAGCGCCCGAAACACCCGTACACCCAGTTGCTGGTCTCAGCGGTGCCCGACCCTAAGACGGTGACGACCGTCTCGGCCTCGGGAGACGCCAGCGAACCCCCGAAAGTGGTCGATCCCAAGGAGGGTTGCCGCTTCCAACCCCGATGTCCCTTCGCGATCCCCGCCTGCGAGACAGTCACCCCGCAGCTGCGCGCGATCGGCGACGCTCGCCTCGCGGCCTGTCACGTCGCCCGAACTGACGAGCCGGAAGAAGCCACGACCACCGTCAGTCCAGCTGCGACCGACGGCCCCGCCGATCTCGATGCGAACTCAACGACAACGCCCCAGGGCTGACGACCGTCTCTGCCGGATTCCTCCCGGCACTCTTCTTCCTTCGGTCATCTGGGCGCTTACCGCTTAGGGAAGGAGCGAGCGATTACAAGCACGTCTACCGCCTTGATCCCAGCGCCTGTGGCAGCAACGGCGACCGGCGGCGACATCTGTCTGCACGACGGCGTCTCGATCGAAGCGCCGGCCGAACTCGCGGGAGTAGCCCGCTGGCTCCGTCGCCTGCTCGAGCAGGCGACGGGATGGCACGTTGGGATCGACGCTGCCTCCAGACCGGCGGAGGTGCCTAAAAACATCATCCGACTCGCGCTCGAAGACGGCGGTGCCGACGGCGGCCCCCTCTGCCGGCACGAGACCTACCGACTCCGCGTCACCCCGGAGGCTGTGACCGTCACCGGCGACGGACCGGCTGGCGTCTTCTATGGCCTGCAGACATTGCGCCAGCTCCTTCCCGACTGGTCGTGGCGGGCGGCCGCGGCAAAGTCGGCTCCCCCGATCACTATCCGGGGAGTGGACATCTCCGACGCGCCGGCGTTCGCATGGCGCGGCGTGCACCTCGATGTTTCCCGACACTTCTTGCCGAAGAGCTTCGTGCTCAAGCTCATCGACCTCATCTCGATGCACAAGTGCAACGTGCTGCACCTCCACCTCACCGATGACCAAGGTTGGCGGGTGCCGATTCGGGCCTACCCCCGCCTCGTCGAGGTCGGAGCGTGGAGGCGGGAGTCGCCCGCAGGTCACGAGCTTGAGGGACGCGGAGACGGTTCACCGCACGGCGGCTTCTATTCGGCTGACGATCTCCGCGAGATTGTCAGCTACGCCTCCCAGCGATTCGTCGAAGTGCTCCCCGAGATCGAGATGCCGGGTCACATGACGGCGGCGATCGCGGCCTATCCGGAACTCGGAAACTCCCCCGATCCGCTCGAGGTCCTAACGGAGTGGGGCATCTCGTCTCACGTCCTCAACTTGGAGCCGGAAACCGTCAAGTTCTGCACCGACGTTCTCGACGAGGTGATCGATCTCTTCCCATTCGGCTACGTCCACGTGGGTGGCGACGAGTGCCCGACCGCGGAGTGGCAGGCCTCCGAGAAGGCACGAACCCGAATGCGGAAGGAAGGTCTCGAGTCGGAGCAGCAACTGCAGGGGTGGTTCACGGCTCGGATCGCCGATCATCTCTCCAGCCGAGGGCGGGTGCTCGTCGGCTGGGACGAGATCCTCGAAGGTGGTGCGCCCCCCGGCACCGTCGTCATGTCTTGGCGAGGTGAAGAAGGTGGTGTCAGCGCGGCGAACGCCGGGCACGACGTCATCATGGCGCCGCAAGAATGGCTCTACTTCGACTGGGCCTACTCCGACAGCCCCAGCGAGCCACTCGCTATCTGCCCGGCCACGAGCGTCGAGAGGGTCTGGTCCTACGACCCTGTGCCGAGTGCCGTCCCCGCATCCGAACGCCACCACGTCATAGGTGCGCAGTGCGAGCTCTGGACCGAGTACGTGCCGAACTCGGAGCACGCCGAGTACATGTACTTCCCGCGTCTCTGCGCATTCTCCGAGACGATGTGGCGTGGAGCTGCGAGCTCCGATCCCTCAGGGCCACGTTCGTTCGAAGACTTTGAGCGCCGCCTGGGCGCCCACTTGCGGCGTCTCGACGCCATCGGAGTCAACTACCGCCCTCTCGCCGGGCCAACACCGGGGCAGGCACGAATCTGGACGGGCGGCTGATGCCCGGGACGGGAGTTGCCATTGCGCAGAGCCTCGGCTTTGACCAGCACGAGACGGGGTGGGCAAAAGACCTTGAGGCGTTGGGCGAACCGCCCTACGAAGTGACCCTGCCGGCACCACCCGAGGCCATGGAGATCCTCGAGCGACTCGGCGTACCCGAGCTCGACGCCGCGGAAGTCGTCTCGACACTGCCGTGGTCGACCTCGTCGCCGGAGTGGTGGTGGTTGCTGGAACGGTCGACTCTGGCACTCACCCAGGCGATGGACAATCCCGACATCTCCCATTTCAACGTCCCCTCTTGGGTCGGGCCAGACCGGGCATACCCTTTACAGCGCCGCTGCTTCATGGCACACGTGTTCCTGGCCGTGATGCCCCACACAAGGGCATGGCATCGTGCGCGAGGCATCGCAGACGACATCTCTTGGGCCTCGCTGGCCGATCTTGGCCGTCACATGGAGATCCATAGGCGCATGTACGGCTCCACCGGCGTGGACGCGGCATGGTGGCTGACGATGAGCCTGCGGGCCGAAGCCTTCGTGCTCGGCCGCCTGCAGTTCAACTGGTTCCATCTCGGAGTTGGACCGGACGTTCCCTGGTGGTATCCGCCCGCGGAGACCGAGGCGCGCGGCGAGGGATTCCGGATGGGCGACGTTTGCGTGGGAGTCCACATTCCCGAGTCGGGCCCTATAACACCGGCCGCTTGCGACGAGTCCCTTGCGATGGCCAAGGCTTTCTTCGCCCAACACCTCCGCTTGACTGACCAAACGCGACGGCTGGGCGTCTGTTGGTCCTGGCTGCTGGACGACCAGCTCGCTCAATGGCTGCCGGAGCAGTCGAACATTGTCCAGTTTCAGCGGCGCTTTGAGCTCGTGCCGGGGGCACTGGACGACGACGAGGCAATTCTCGAGTTCGTCTTCAGAGTCCCCGACCCGCTCGACCACCTGGACGTGCTGCCCCAACGGACGACACTCGAGCGGGCTGTAGTGGCTCACCTGAGGGCCGGAGGCCATTGGCGCTCACGCTCTGGTTGGGTGGACCTCTAGGGACACGCCACATGAGGCGCGGTTCTCCGGAACCCGCCCAAGGGCCCCCAGCGGGGTCCGGCGGTGCGACACCGGAAGGCGTTGTGCGATGTCCCGCGCCGGCGGAGAGTGGGGACGGAGGGACTTGAACCCTCACTGTGAGCGTTTTAAGCGCCCTGCCTCTGCCGGTTGGGCTACGTCCCCGTTGCCACGCTACAGTCACTGTGGGCGTCCGAATGAACACCGTCCATGACAGTTATGACCCTGCTCGCCGTCCTAAAGTACCTGTTCAGATGGGGAATAGTTGACATTTGTGATTAATGTGGCCAAAGTTGAGGCATGTGGCTCATGAGGCGGAACCCCGCGCGGACGGTCGGGCCGCTCGTAGCTGTCGCCGCCCTTGCAACCTCACTCTTCGTGGTCGTCGCTCCTGCCGGCGCGACATCCAACCCCATCAACCGTACCAACTCGCAGATCAGTTCTCTCCAGGCCCGAGCTGAGGCGCTCGCCCAGCAGATCACCGACGACCAGGACGAGGTGGCCTCCGCTGCCGAACAGTACGACGAGGAAACGGTCCTGGTCCAAGAGGACCAGTTGAAGCTCGCCAAGACAAAGGCTCAGCTGAAGGTGACCGAGCGCCAGCTGGTGGCCACTCGCCAGCGCGCGCGCAATGCCGCCATAGATGCATACGTCACAGGTAATGGTTTCGCGTCTTCTGCCGACGCGATCCTCTCCTCGAGCGTCAACAACGCCCAGAGCGCCGCCGAATACTCGAACGTCGTGCTCGAGACCCTCAAGACGGCCGTGCAGCAGTTGCGGGTTGTCTCAGGGAGACTCGCCAGGGAACGGACCGTCCAGACGAGAACCATGTCCGCGGCAGCGCGTGCCCAGAGTTCGGCGAACAGCGCCCGCGCCACCGCCGAAGCTGCGACCCTCAGAGTCGAGGCAGCCCTTCGACAGGTGAAAGGACAGCTGTACGAGCTCACCTTGCAACGCGAGCGGGAGATCGCGGCGGCTGAGGCTGCCGCGGCTGAGGCTGCGGCGGCTGCCAGGGCCAGGCAACACGACGGCGGCGGCAACTCGAACGGCGGCGGCGCTTGGCCGTTCGGGCCGGGCACCGGCCCGAGCCAGCCAGGATACGGAGACACCCTCGTCCCGGCCGGGACGAACCCACAGGGCCAAGCGGCGGTGGCCGCCGCAGAGTCCTACCTCGGCGTCCCCTACGTCTGGGGAGGAGCGAGCCGGCAGGGCGTCGACTGCTCAGGGCTCACGATGCTCGCCTGGACTGCAGCGGGCGTCCCGCTCTTGCACGGGGCGACGATTCAAGACCAAGAGTCCACCCAGGTCACGCTGGCGGACATCGAGCCGGGAGACCTGCTCTTCTACCATTTCGCGAACGACGGGGCCTTGCCCATTACCCATGTCGCCATGTACGTCGGCTCCGGCCCGTACGGAACCAACACCATCATCCAAGCGGCAGAGACCGGCACGAACGTGGCGTACTACCCGATGTACTGGCCTGGCTTCGTTTCCGCCGGCCGGCCCTAAAGCCGGATATCGGCGCCCGGCCGAATCAGTAGCTGGAAATCGGAGTCGGAGCAGCCGACAACCACTGGGTCAGGTAGCGATCACGGCGCTCGAGCCACTCCTCGGCGGTGAGCGCGTAACGGACGTGGTCTTCCCACCGGCCGTTGATCTCGAGGTACCGCAAGGCAACACCTTCGCCCCGCAGCCAGAGCTTCTGGGCCACCCGACGACTCGGGGCGTTGCGGGGGATGATGGACACCTGGAGCCGGTGGAGCCCGATCTCCTCGAAGGCGAAGCGGAACAACAGCACGCACGCCTCAGGGACGTAGCCCTTGCCTGCCTCGGCCTGGTCGATCCAGTAGCCGACGTAGGCACTCTGGAACGCTCCCCGCACGACCGACGAGATGTTCACCTCGCCTGCGAATCGCTCGTTCACGAAAATCCCGAAGCTGTAGCCGGTGCCGAGCTGCCGCTCCCGTTCGCGCATGGCGCACCGAGTACTGAAAGCGGCCTCGTCTTCTGGCACGTAGGACGCGGAGGCCGGACGGGGCTCCCAGGGAAGAAGCCAATCCCGGCAACGAGATCGCACCTCGTTCCATTGCTTGTAGTGCTCCTCGCGGAGTGGCCGGAGGCGTACACGCCGACCCACTATTTCCGTCGAGATGCCTGACAGTGGTTGTTCGGCCATGTCAGTCCAGCCCTCCATCACGATTGCTCACGTCCGTATCGTCGCAGATGCGCCAGTCTCACGCGTAACTCTGGCGCACTCAACTTAGGCGACGGGAGTCCATTCCCCGGTCATATGCCGCCGGGTCAGCGGTCGCGTCTGGAACGGCTAACCGTCCGCCGCGGCACTAGGTTCATGTTCGTGCCCCAGCTGTGAGGAGGCGTCGGATGAGGCGATGGGTTCAGGCACTCGACAAGGGCTGGATAGCAGTGTGCTGCGGGCTGTTCCTCCCCATCGGCATCGCCGCCGCCATGGTGCCGGTCCGCGAGAACTTCGCCTCCCCGGCCGCGGCGCTCATACTGGTTCTCGTCGTCGTCGCCGTCGCCTGCTTCGGCAGCCGGCTGGCCGGCGTCGTTGCTGCGGCGTCGGCCGCCGCCTGGTTCGACTTCTTCCTCGTCAAGCCGTACGACCTATTCACGATCACGCACACCCACGACCTCGAAACGACAATCTGCCTGTTCGTGGTGGGCGTGGCCATTACCGAGATAGCCGCCCGCAGCCGCAGCCACCGCGAAGTCGCCTCGGACGAGTCCCACCTGGTGGCGCTGATCCACGACTTCACGCAAATGGTCGCCTCGGGTGAGCCGGCTGAGTTCGTGATCGCACGCGCGGCCGGCGAGCTCACCACGCTGCTGGGGCTTAAGGACTGTCGTTTCGACACCTCGCTCTCAACTCGCCATCCCACCCGGATCGAGCATTCGGGGGTCGTGGCTCTGGCGGGCCTGAGGTGGGGCGCGAGCCACACCGGCTTGCCCGGGCGGGAGGTCGAGCTCATCGTCGAGTTTCGGGGCGAGTTCTTCGGGCGCTTCGTCATGACGCCCGTGCCCGGCAGCCCGGTGTCGTCGGACCATCTGCTCGTTGCAGCCCTCATCGCAGACGAGGTGGGCGCGGCGCTCTCGCAAAGGGCGGGTACCGCATAGCGGCACGCCAGCGGCGGCTGCTCGGGTACTGCGGGTTCCGAGGCGGGACCTTCAACCCGCGAGCAGCTCGGCGACGATCCCGTCCAGCAAGTCCGACTCCGAGGCGATGAGCGTCTCGAAACCAAGGACGTCCATCGCCTCGGCCAGCACCACCGCACCGCCGACGATCACGTCCGCCCGCTCGGGCTCGAGCGACGGCAGCGCGCGGCGGCTGGCGGCACTCGAGGCCGCGAGCTCACTCAGCAGTCGCTCGACGGTGGCTCGGGTCAGCACGGCGTGGTGGATGCGGCTCCGGTCATAGGTGACGAGCCCTTGATCGAGGCGCACGAGCGCGGCCACGCTGCCCGCGACGCCCACCAGTTGTGCGCCTCGGCGGAGGTCGGGGTTCGCCTCGACCGCCGCGGTGACGAGGCGACGCACATGGGAGCGCGCCTCGCTGAGCTCGCTCGCGGCTGGCGGGTCGTGTGCAAAGAACCGCTCCGTGATCCGCACGCAGCCGACCTCGAGTGACACGGCGCTCAATCCGGGACCTGCTCCGCCCACCAGCTCCGTCGAGCCTCCTCCGACGTCGAGCACCAGGTACGGGCCGCCGGTCGGCTCGAGGTCCGCCGTCGCCCCGCGGAAGGCGAGCCGGCCCTCCTCTGGGCCCGTGAGCACCTCGGGGGCGACGCCGAGGACCGCGGTCGCCCGTCGCACGAACTCGGTGGCATTGGCGGCATCTCGGCCGGCTGAGGTGGTCGCCGCCCGGACACGGTTCACCCCATGGCAGTCCATCACCTCACGGAATTCGGCAAGCACCGTGATCGTCCGCTCGATGGCGTCGACCGCGAGGCGCCCCTCAAGATCGACGCCCATGCCGAGGCGAGTGATCCTCATCAGCCGCTCGAGGGCGCGGCCGTCGCAATCCGCTATGAGCAATCGCGTGGAATTCGTGCCGCAGTCGACGGCGGCGACGGGATCTCGAGCGCGAGCAGCGCCGCCGCCCGCGTCGGCGGACACAGCGACCTCGTACCGGCGGCGGTCGATGCCGAGCTGCTCGCAGGTCCACTCGCCCACCGGATCCGGGCCGCCCGCCAGATACCAAGCGAGATGGGCGTGAAGGCACTTGACACCGCGGCGGGTCCCTCCGACGCCGCCTGTCGGCCTCGGCCCGTGGTGGTCCGGCGGCATTGATGCGTCTCGCAGGGCTTCATAGCAAGCGTGGGCGGCGGCGAGAGCCTCAGCCGCGACGGCAGCTTCGGCGGCCTTCACTCCACCCGTCGACTCAAGCCGGCTGACCGACTCCCGCTCGGCGCGGCCCACGAGCCAGTATCGGGTGGGCATGGGCCTACGGTCGTTGAGCAGCGGAGCGTTCAGGATGACGACCGGCCCGCCGGCGGCGTCGCGGACGACGACCTCGAAGGCTCCCTGGGGTGCTCTCCCGAGCAGCTCGGCGACCGCCTCGAAGTCGCCCTCGTTCACCTGCGGCGGCGGCGCAGGGAGTAGACGACGATCCGCACGATGAGAAGCACTCCCGCGACCGTCATGTAGGGCGCGAGGCGTCGCACCAACGACTCCTTGCCCTTGCCGGCGGCTTCCTCCGGCTCCACGGGCTCCCCCGCCGCCGTCTCGTCCGGGGATGGTGTCGGAGAGTCTCCGTCAGAGGCGACCTCGGTCGAGACGGTCGACTCGAGGTTGCCCGCGAACTCGGCCACAAGATCGGCGGACACCTCGGCCAGCTGTTCGACGTCGAGCTCGGCGAGCTTGCCGGTCACCGCGAAATCCGAGGTGATCTTGACCGTGGTGCCGCTCCCCGAATCGTTGAGCGTCGCCGTCACCCGGCCGGTGGCCCGGCCCCGGCCCCGGACCTCGCGGCCCTCGGCCACCAAGACGATCTCGTGTCGAGCTGAGTCGAGCGACTCGACCCGGACCGTGCCTCGGTAGGAGACGCTGACAGGGCCGACCTTCAACTTCGCGACACCCTTGAACCCGTCTGCGCCCACTTCTCCTAACTCGATGGCGGGAATGAAGGGCGCGATCTTCTCGACGTCGGTGAGCACCGCCCATGCCTCGGCGACTGGCACTGGAATCTCGAATTCGTCAATCAATTCCATCGGCGCAGGTCCTCCTGAGTATCGATGTCATCCGTCTTGCCTTCGCACGCTAGTTCCGTGACGAGCTCGGGACGCCGGTTGGCGAGGGCCCGGGCGCCTTCGTCGCCGCTTATGGGCAACAGCGACCAGATTTCGGCGTCGAGCCGAACCGGATGCCCCCGGTGACCGAAATAGGTGGCGAAGACGATCGGACCCCCTCGTGCCGCCGCAACGCTGCGCCAGGCCTCGGCCGTGAGCCCGGGAAGGTCCCCGAGCCCGACGACGGCCGACACATGTCCCTGCCGCCCGCACCAGTCGAGCGCGACCCGGAGCGAAGTGGCCTGGCCTAGTGACCAATCGTCGTTGCGGAGCAAAGTCGCCCCGTCCGGCACGACGGCGCTCAAGTCGGCGGCGCCGCTCACGACGATGAGCTCGTCGAGCTCTGCTTCGACCGCGGGCGCGATCGCCCAGGCAACGAGCGGCTTTCCCCTTTTGTTGGCGAACAGCTTTGCGCCCGGAGTGGCGTCGGGGTCGTCCCGGTTGAAACGCGTCCCCGCACCGCCAGCGAGGATCACGGCGGCAACGGACATCTCAGGAAGCGTACCGGCCCGGGCAGGGCTACGAAATGGCCGCTCTCGAGCCGGTCAGCCCTGGTGGATGGCGCCCGTGGCGCTGCGCAGGGGGGTGACGGACCTGTCTCCTCGGCCCGCGCGAACGGCGATGATCTCGGCGCAGATCGCAACGGCGGTCTCCTCGGGCGACCGGGCGCCGATGTCAAGGCCGATCGGGCTCATGAGCCGCCGAGCGAGCTCAGCGGAATCGGCTCCGGCCTCTATGAGGCGCGCCCACCGCTTCTCGTGGGTCCGCCGGGAGCCCATGGCTCCGAGATAGCCGACCCTCGTCCCCAAAGCGCCGAGAATGGCGGGGACGTCGAACTTCGTGTCGTGCGTGAGCACGCAGACGGCGTCGCGGGGTCCGAGTCTTGGGCCAATGCGTTCCAAGTAGCGATCAGGCCAGTCCACGACGACCTCGTCGGCCAGTGGGAAGCGGGCCCTCGTGGCGAAGACGGGCCTGGCGTCGCAGACCGTGACCGCGAAACCGAGCACCTTGCCCACCTCGACAAGCGCCCGGGTGAAGTCGACGGCGCCGAACACGATGAGGCGCGCCGGGGTGACGAAAACCTCGAGAAACACAGCGATGTCGGAAAGTCGCGCCTCGCCGTGCGGCCCGTAGTGGCGCGTGACCATGACGCCGCGGTCGAGGGCGGCGAGCGCGTCCCGGGTCGCTATGCGGTCGAGCTCGGCGTCACCGAGCGTGCCCAGGCACCGGCCGTCCGGGTGGACAAGCAGCTTGGCAGCCAGGCGTGTTCTCTGCCGGGCCGCCTCCTCGACGGAGGTGACCGTCGCGAGCACAACGGGCTCGTCCGCGAGCAGGGCCGAACGGAAAGCGGCGTAGATCCCGCCTCCCCCGAGATGTGGGCTCGCGTCACCAGTCAAGTGGTTCCACCAGGACGTGGAGAGTTCCTCCACAGGTCAGGCCGACGGCGAACGCCTCCTCGTCGGAGTAGCCGAAAGTGCACACCTTCGGCGTCCCGCTCTCGATGACCGCCAGAGCCTCGGTGACGACGGCGCCTTCCACACAACCCCCCGAAACCGACCCGGAGACTTCGCCGTCCTCGCTCACGGCCATCGTCGCCCCGGGATCGCGGGGCCCGGAGCCCTCGACACCGATGACGCGGGCGATGGCGACACGGCGACCCGCGGCCTGCCATCGGTCGATGTCAGCTATGACTTCCTTCAACGCGCCATCACCTCTCCCGCGTGGATTCCGAGGCTATCGCCGCCCACCGGGGAAGCGGCCTGTCCGGCTTCGCTCAGAACAGCGAGTGCCAGAACTCGAGGGTCGACAGAACGCGATGCCAGAATCCCGGCGAGCCTGCCGACGTCTCTCCAGCCGTGGCGCTCGGGCCGAGAATTGCGTCGCTCGGGAGCAGATCCGAGGCCGGAATGGGGTTATCCGCGAGCGGATCGGGGATGGAAGAGGAAGCGGACGTTCCCACGGGGCTCGGAAGAACGACGATGGAGCGCTCGCCGGGGAACACCAAGCCGTACTCCTGGTGTGCGATCTGGGCGACAGTCGCCGGGTCGTGCAGGGACCGCACCTGTGCCGAAAGCATCCGGGTCGTCTCCTGCAACGTCGCCAGCCTCGCGGTTTCGGCCTGGAGGGTCGACCGCTCCTGGGTGAGCGAGCGTATGGGGAGGTTGGCGAAGAGGATGACCCCGGCGACCAGCAACGCCACAAAGAAGAAGAGCCGCGCGCGCCGGATCATGCCGATCCGCTTCCCCCCGGACAGGCGAACTCCGCCTGACCCCGGTACTCGGCCGACCCACCCAGCTGCTCCTCGACGCGCAACAGCTGGTTGTACTTCGCCACGCGGTCCGACCTCGCCGGCGCTCCGGTCTTTATCTGGCCGCAGCCGGTCGCGACGGCCAAGTCGGCGACGAAGGTGTCCTCCGTCTCGCCGGATCGGTGCGAGATGACCGATTTGTACGAAGCCCGGGCCGCGGTCGCGATCGTGGCCAATGTCTCGGTCAAGGTCCCGACCTGGTTGACCTTGACCAAAATGGCGTTCGCCACTCCCGAAGCGATCCCCCGCTCCAGGCGCTCGGCGCTGGTGACGAACACGTCGTCGCCGACGAGCTGGACGCGCTTTGCGAGCGCGGCCGTGTGCTCCACCCACCCGTCCCAGTCCTGCTCTGCCATGCCGTCCTCGATAGACACGATCGGGTAGCGGTCGACGAGGTCCACCCAGTACTCGACCAACTCGGCCGACGACAGTGTCCGGCCTTCGCCGGCAAGTGCGTAGGCGCCGTCTTTCCACAGCTCACTCGCGGCTGGGTCGAGAGCCAGAGCTATGTCAACCCCGGGCTCAAAACCGGCCGCACGGATCGCCTCGACCAGGATTTCGAGCGCCGCCTCGTTGGTCGCAAGGTCGGGCGCGAAGCCGCCTTCGTCCCCGACGGAGCCCGACAGGCCCCTTTCCCTCAGCACGCGGTGAAGGACGTGGTAAGTCTCAACGCCCCACTGGAGCGCCTCGGAGAAGGAGGCGGCACCGACGGGGACAACCATGAACTCCTGGAAGTCGACGTTGTTGTCAGCGTGCACGCCGCCGTTCAACACGTTCATCATGGGCACAGGCAGCACGTGGACGTCGACACCGCCGAGGTACCGGTACAAGGGCATGTCCGCGTCCGCGGCGGCTGCACGGGCCACAGCCATCGAAGTGCCGATGATCGCGTTCGCCCCGAGTCGGGACTTGTTCGCCGTGCCGTCGAGGTCGATCATCGCGAAGTCGACGGCCCGCTGGTCACAGGCCTCGACCCCCAGCAAGGCGGCGGCGATCTCGCCCGTCACGTTCACGACCGCCTTCCGCACGCCCTTGCCGCCGTAGCGCTCGTCGCCGTCTCGAAGCTCGACGGCCTCAAAGCGTCCCGTAGACGCGCCGGAAGGCACGATCGCGCTCCCCACGGCTCCAGAGTCGAGGTGACACGTGACCTCAATGGTGGGGTTGCCTCGGGAGTCGAGGACCTCACGTGCGGAAAGCTGTGTGATCCAGCTCAATAGCCTGTGTCTCCTGTGAAAGGTGTGATCCAAGTTAGCAAAGTGACAGGTCCCTGACGTGCCAATACGGCAGGGGGACCTCAAGGGTCGGCTGAGTCAGGTGTGGGTGTCCGTCGCGCGCCACAACTCGACGCGCAAGGCGGGAGCGAGCGCCGTGAGATCGGCCCCCGACTCGCGTGCGGCGGCCTCGACTCCCGCCACCCGGCTGCCGAGCCGATCGATGGCGTGGCGCAACAGCGCCTCGGGGTCCTCACCCCGGTGGGCGACCAGTCTCGCCAATTCGAGCAACAGCGCGCCTACAGCCCGGGCGGTGTCCTCGTCCACCCCGGCGCTTTCGTCGGTCAGCCGCAGCATGCCCGCCAAAGCCACGATCAGAGCCCCGGCGTCGAGTCCTGTGGCTGCCCATCCCAGCTCCACACTGGCGAGCTTGCGCTCCACCTTGGCGGCCTTGGCCAAGGCCGGCATGGCGGCGGGGATTCCTTCGAACAGATGCGTGCGCATCTTCTCGGTCTGCTTGTTGCGCTCCCAGTTGAGCAGCACCGCCCCGGGCGTCGTCGCCGTCTCGTCACCGAAGACGTGGGGATGGCGCGCCACAAGCTTGTCGTGCACCTGGCGGGCGACATCGGCGAGGTTGAACAGGCCCTCCTCCTCGGCGAGAGTCGTGTGGAACATGATCTGGCACAAGATGTCGCCAAGCTCCTCGGAGACGTGCGCCACCACTTCGGGAGACGCCCCAGACGGGTCGTCCCCGAGCATCTCGATCGCCTCCATCGCCTCGTAGGTCTCTTCGAGCAAGTGCTGGACCAACGAGAGATGCGTCTGCTCACGGTCCCACGGGCAGCGAGCGCGAAGCACCCTCACCAGCTCGGCGAAGCGAGTCAGCTCCCGCGCTACCGGCGCCCCGATGCGCGGCACGTACAAAGACGTCAGGTGGTCCGCCTCGAGAGTCCTGTCGATCTCGGACCACGGGACCTCGACGACTACCTCGTCGGTGAGTCCCAAGTGGTGAAGGAGGACGGCTGGACCCGGATCGAGGTCGAAGCACAGCTTGATCGACGAGAGCACGTCTTTGGACCAGCACTGCCCGACCAGAAGCGGACCCGCATCGCCGGCGGCCTGGACGGCGAAGCTCTCGGCGTCCACGAGCCTTACTGCAGCCTCGAGCGGGTCGACACCCAGCCTCACCCAGGCGAGCTCGCAGAACGACAGGCCCGGCACGACCTCCACGGTGATCGACGGCTCGGCCCGCAGGAGCTCGACCGTGCGCTCCGCCACGGAAGGCGAGCCCGGGACGGCGAAGGCGACACGCCCGTGATCAAGAGCACCCTCGACGACCCTTTCCACGATCGAGCGGTAAACGCCTTCGAAGGTGGCGCCGCTCTCGTAGCATTCGTCGAGCGCGACAACGTTGTCCCGCCCGAGCCATGCCTTGGCAGCAGGGTGACGGGAAGTGCGGAGATACGCAACAGCGGCTCCCGAGAGGGCCTCGGCGGCGACCGGCGTGGTGTGCTCCGGCCCGGCCGGCCCGAGGCCGACGACGACGACGGTGGGCTGCGAGTCACGGGACGTGATCATCGTGGATGGTCGTTCACTGGGAGGCGTCGGAGCGGAGACCGCTTGCCGGCCCTAGGAACTCGGCCCCGTGTTGGCAGCCGAGTTGGGCACGAACGCGGCCGGGGGCCCGACATTGGGCCGGACCCTGGCCAAGCTCGGCACGGTGTCCCAATTCCCGTACTGCGGGTCGACCTCGACCCGCGCTGCCCGGATGACGCGGGGGAACAGCGTGCTCAACTCATCCTGCTCAGCGCTCAACAAACTCGAGATCACCTCCGAATACGTCTCGGCGTGCCTCTGGGTCACGAGGAGAAGGAGCCAGGACGAGTTAAAGGCCACAGGGTTCGACACACGACCGAGGACAAGAGCGGCGATCACCTTGTTCAACGGGGAGTCGAAATCGGTGTCCGGGATGCATCCGATGGCGCCACCTTCGGGCGCGCTGGCACTGTCGGTCGAGTGCGCCCGCGCCAGCGCCGCGAAGCTCGCCCCTCCGAGGACCTCCTGTCGGAGCGACGTCGCCATCGTCCTCGACCCGACTTGGATGACCGAGACGCAAGCGAGCGCCATCTCCGTCGCATGCCGGGAGACGAAAGAAGCGACAGCACTCCTGCCCAGCGTCGTTCCAGCCAGGTGCGCGGCCAGCGCGTCTTCGTCGGCTTGGAAGACCAACAGCCGCTCGCGGTACGAAGCCGGGAAAGCGGCGACAAGGGAGGCACCTGATCCCGAGCAGCCCGACGCCGGGGCGATGGTTTCACGGATTTGGGCGAGGGCGACCGGGTACAGGCTCGCAGGCTCGGGCAATCCGAGCCGGGCGATGTCTTGGTGCACAGCCTTGTCCTGGATGAGGATGGAGAGGACCTCGTCGGCGAAGGTGGCGCTGTAGGTGCCTTGCCCCGCACCGAGCAAATGCTTCGTGCCGCCCGCCACGACCGTGCATCGGTACTCGGGGTTCTGGTCGATGGCTGACAGCGCCTGGCGAAGTTGGGCTTGGGAGATTTCCGAGCCGTTTACGATGGCCGCGTAAGGGGTCAGGTTGGCGTTGCACCCGGACAGCCCGAGCGTGAGCACGCAGATCGCTGCCAAGCTTGCCAGCGCGGCGGGAAGTCGCTTCACGGTCCTCAAATCGTAGGGGCGCTCGGCTGCTCAGAGCCAGCAGCCAATGCCTCAGCAGCGGCGACGGCTGCCGCGTCCGGATCGACCCGGACGGCCTCGGAGGGCTCGACGGGCACGAGCTCGCTCAGAAGCACGGCGAGCCGGTCGGCGAGATCGGGACCCGCCGACAACGGCACGATCAACTGGTCGACGTCTTCCTTCATGATCGCCCTCGGATGCAGGCGTGTGAGTCGGACCCGGGCCGACGCCTTCAAGGAGATCGGCGCAAGGCGGGCGACGGCCTCGCCTGTCCGTCCGACGCCCCCCGCACCGGGCCGCACCACTGACGCCGTCACCTCGGTAACGCCTGTGCGGACGCACTCGGCCCGGAGCCGGCCCACCGCGATGAGCGCCTCCGCCTCTTGTGGCAAGGGGCCGTAACGGTCGAGCCACTCGTTCCGCAGGTCCTCGACCGCGACGTGGTCCTTGATCTCGGCGAGCCTGCGGTACGCCTCGAGGCGCAGGTCCTCCCGCTCGACGTACCCGGGCGGCAAGAAGGCGTCGACGGGCAAGTCGACGGTGATCTCGACCGGGACGCGGATCGGCTCGCCCTTCAACTCCGATACCGCCTCCGCCACGAGCCGGACGTACAGGTCATAGCCGACGGCGGCGATGTGGCCCGACTGGTCCCGGCCGAGGAGGTTGCCGGCGCCCCGGATCTCGAGATCGCGCATGGCGATCTTGAAACCCGACCCGAGCTCAGTGTGCTCGCCGATCGTTCGCAGGCGCTCGTAAGCCTGCTCGGACAAGACGCGGTCCGGGGGGAAGAGAAGATAGGCGTAGGCACGCCTCCCGGCGCGCCCGACCCGGCCGCGCAGTTGGTGCAATTGGCCCAGCCCGAGGCGGTCGGCCCTGTCGACGACGAGAGTGTTGACCGAGGGCATGTCTATGCCCGACTCGATGATCGTCGTGCAAACCAGGACGTCGTACTCCCCGGCCCAGAAGTCGAGCACGACCTGTTCGAGGGTTCCCTCGTCCATCTGGCCGTGCGCCACGGCAATGCGCGCATCCGGGACAAGGGCGCGCAGGTCCGCGGCGACTCGCTCTATGTCATGCACTCGATTGTGGACGTAGAAGATCTGGCCTTCACGCAACAGTTCCCGGCGCAGCGCCTCGGCGACGGCGTGTTCGTCGTGTTCGCCGACGTAGGTCAGGATCGGCTGGCGCTCGGCCGGCGGAGTGGTGATGAGCGACAGGTCCCGGATGCCCGTAAGGCTCATCTCGAGCGTGCGCGGGATCGGGCTCGCGGTCAAGGTGAGCACGTCGACGCCGATGGTCATGTGCTTGATGGCCTCCTTATGGGAGACCCCGAAGCGCTGCTCCTCGTCAACGACGAGAAGGCCCAGCTTCTTGAACCGGACATCGGACGTCAGCAGGCGGTGGGTACCGATGACCACGTCGACCGAACCGTCCGCCAGCCCGTCGACCACCTTGCGCGCCTCGGCACCGGTGAGAAAGCGGGAGAGCACCTCCACTCGCACGGGGAAGGGCGCGTACCGGTCCGAGAAGGTCTGAAAGTGCTGCTGGGCGAGCAGGGTAGTCGGCACGAGGATGGCAGCCTGGTAGCCGTCCTGCACGGCCTTGAAGACCGCCCGGACGGCCACCTCGGTCTTCCCGAAGCCGACGTCGCCACATACCAGCCGGTCCATGGGCACATCCCGCTCCATGTCGGCCTTGACGTCGTCAATGGCTTTGAGCTGGTCCGGAGTCTCGGGATAGGCGAAGGACTCCTCTAGCTCGGTCTGCCAGGGCGTGTCGGGGGCGAAAGCGTGGCCAGGCGAGACTTGGCGGCGCCGGTAAAGCTCGACGAGCTCTTTGGCCACCTCCCGCACAGCAGCCCGGACGCGCGCCTTCTGGCGAGACCACTCCGCGCCGCCCATCCGGTTCAGCACCGGCGACTCGCCTCCGGTGTAGGGCGTGATGGCGTCGATCTGTTCCGATGGCAGGTAGAGCCTGTCACCGCCGCGGTATTCGAGCTGCAGATAGTCGCGTTCGGCGCCACCTATGGAACGCGTCACCATGCCGGCGAAGCGGGCCACGCCGTGCACGTTGTGCACGACGTAGTCGCCCGGCGCCAAGTCGTCGAAGAACCCCTCTGTGGGTCGCGGCCGGGGGCGGGCCGCTCGATGCGGGCGGCACCGTCCGGTCACGTCCGGCTCCGCGACGATGGCGAGCTTCGAGGTGGCGATGTACCCGCCCCGGTCCAGTGGAGCGACGATGACATGGACTCCTGGGCGCCGGATGTCGGCGTCTATCCGGTCCGGGGCACGGTCTGTGAGAAGGTCGCAGGAGAGCCCCTCGCCTTCGAGCACGCTCGCCATCCGCTCGGCGCTGCCGCGGCCGTCCGCGCAGATGACGACCCTGTTCCCGGAGGCTGCGAGCTCGCCGAGGCGGCGGGCGAAACCGGCCGAGTCTCCGAGCACAGGGGGCCAACCCGCGGCCTGCAAGCCGACCGTGCCCGGGCTGTCGGCGACGGGCAGGACTGACGCCACCTTGGCGTTGGTGTGCTGTAGGAGGCGCTCGAAGCCGAGGTGCAGCCTCGGCATCCCGGCGGTGGCGTTGATCGCCTCGACTCCCCAGGTCGTGGCCAGGCTCTCACTCAATGCCATCTCCTCGTCCAGCAGCTCGCGCGCCCTGTCGCGCAAGCGTCGTGGTTCGACGAGCACCACCCGAGAACCTGTGTCCAACAGATCGGTGAAGAGGCGCTCCTCGTCACTCAGCCACGGCAGCCAGGACTCCATCCCGTCGAACAGCTCGCCGTCCGCAATCCGGGTGAAGTTGTCACGGGCGAACGGCGCGTCGACCGCCAGGCGCCTCGCCCGCTCGCGTAAGTCCTCGGTCAAGACCACCTCGCGGCAGCCGAACAGCTCGACCTGCTCGAGATCGGCCACCGAGCGCTGACCGGTGACATCGAAAGCCGTCAGCCGCTCGACCTCGTCGCCGAACAAGTCGACGCGGACCGGGCTTTCCGCGGTCGAACCGAAGACGTCCACTATCCCGCCTCGGACCGCAAGCTCGCCTCGGGCCTCCACCTGGTACTCGCGCCGGTACCCGGCGCGAACCAGCCTTGCTACGAGCTCGGCGGGGTCGAGTTCACCGCCCTGGCGGACCACGACCGGCTCCGTGTCCTCGACTCTCGGGCCCAGGCGCTGCAGCAGCGCCCGGATCGGGGCGACGACAACGCAACCGGCCGGCGCCCTTGCTCCGCCAGCCTTGGACGCGGCCAGCGCCGGCGCCCCGTGGCGCAAGCGCCACATCGTGCGCAGCCTGCGACCCATCGTCTCTGTCGCGGGCGACACGCGCTCGAAAGGCAGCGTCTCCCACGCCGGTAACAGCTCGACCGCGTCCGAGCCCAGGAAAGGGGCAAGATCGTGCACGAGTTGGTCGGCTTCGCGGGCCGTCGCCGTCGCGACGAGTACCGTCGGCGAGGAGCTCAGCTCAGCAAGGGCGGCCAGCACGACTGACCGCGCCGTCTCCGGCACGGCGACGACCGCGTCGTCGACACCGAGCAGCTCGGCGAGAGCCGCCTCACCGGCGAGAAACCCGGGGAGGGCCTGGAGGGGAGGGGCGCTCGCCGCGGGGCTGCTCACGTTCGCGTGTTGAACCGGTTCAGCGCCGCTTCGGGTCCCTCGGCCAGCAGGCACTCGACAGCGTCGGCTGCCAGCTCCGTCGCCACCTCGAAGGCCTCCCGCTCCGCGCGAGGAGCGCGCCTCAACACGTAGTCTGCGCCCGCCGCGGGACTCGGCGGCTTGCCGACGCCGATGCGAACCCTGACGAAGTCGAGATGTCGCAGATGCGACTCGATCGAGCGGAGCCCATTGTGTCCCGCGGTGCCGCCCCCCACCTTGACCCTGACCACGCCAGGCTCGAGGTCGAGCTCGTCGTGCACGACCACGAGCGAGGCCGGCGCGAAAGCCAGATGACCACGGCCCCGACCTCCCTCGCCCGAGCCGGCGGCCTCCTCAGCCCGGAGGTAGCGGCGAACGAGAGCCTGAAGAGCGCGGCCCGACTCGTTCACATACGTATGGGGCACCGCCAGCACGAGGGTCTTTCCTCCCAGACGGACCGTCGCCGTCTCGGCGTCCATGCCCTTTTCCGTGCGCAGCTTCGCCGAGTGCCGGCGCGCCAGCAGTCGCACGGCCTCGGCCCCGGAGTTGTGGCGCGTCCCTTCGTACTCGGCTCCCGGGTTGCCAAGCCCGACGGCAACCAGGTCGACCGACGATGCGTGCTCTCGCTCCCCGCCCGAGGCGCGGGAGCGAGCGGAGCGCAAGCCCCGGAGCAGCTTTCCTTCTCTCAGGCCTCGTCGGAAGCAGCTGGCTCTTCGCCTCCGGCGGCTGCTTCGGCTTCCTCGGCCTCGGCCTCGGCTTCGGGCTCGGGCTCGAGGGCACGCGGCATGTGCGCGATCGCGACGGCGGCGTCCGGGTCGACGTCGGTCGTGACACCGTCGGGCAGAACGATGTCCGAGACGCGGAGCGAGTCGCCGACCTCGAGCGACGAGATGTCGACCTCGATGACAGCCGGGACGTCGCCAGGCTTGGCCTTGATCTGCAGGCTGAGCATCTCGAGATCGATCGTTCCCTCGACGCGGTGAACTGCCTCGGAGTCGCCGACCAGCACGACTCTGACTTCGGCGGTGACGATCTCGTCACGGCTTACGACCTGGAAGTCGACGTGGGTGACGTTCTGACGCACAGGATGCCGCTGGATCTCCTTGGCGATCGCCAGATGCGAGGTCTCCCCGATCTTCAAATTGAGCAGCGCATTTAGGCCGGCCTCAGTTGTGAGAGCAGCGCGCAGATCACGGGCTCCGATCGCCACGGAGATCGGGGTCATCCCGTGTCCGTACACGACGCCGGGGATCTTCCCCGCCGTGCGGAGCCGGCCGCTCGGGCGTGTGCCCAGCGGGCGACCCGATTCGACGTTGAGTGTTATCTCGGCCATGTGACGCTCCTGCACTGAAGAAGGCGGACTGTCGCAGGCATGGACGCGAGCGTTCTCACGTTGCGTTCTGGCGCTGCAGAACTTCGATTGTAGGCGATCGGGCAGGACCGTTCGACCCGGGAGCCCCGGTGTAAGGGCTTGGGCGCTCAGAGGAGGTTCTGGCCGCCGAAGATCTCGGACACCGAGTGGTCTTCAAAGACGGCGTCGATCGCGTCGGCGATGATGCTCGCTACCGACAGCACCTCGACCTTGGGGATCCGGCGGTAGACGGGCAGAGGGAGCGTGTTCGTCACGACGACACGGCTGATCGGGCTCGCGGAGAGCCGGTCGAGGGCCGGGTCGGATAACAGGGCGTGGGTCGCCATCGCCCAGACGTCGGTTGCTCCGGCCTCGATGAGCCTGTAGGAAGCGGCGCACACCGTGCCGGCCGTGTCGATCATGTCGTCGATGATTACGCAAGGGCGGCCCTTCACGTTCCCGACGACGTCCATCGCCTCGACCTGGTTGTAGGTTCCCCGCGGATGTCTTTTGTGCACGAGGGCGAAGTCCATGTTGAGCAGCTGGCTGTAGCGCTCGGCCACCTTCACCCTGCCCGCGTCAGGAGCAATGATCACAAATTCCTCAGGGCCATTTCGCCGCAGGTAGTCCAGCAATACGGGGGCCGCCGTGAGGTGATCGACCGGCACGTCGAAGAAGCCTTGGATCTGACCGGAGTGGAGGTCGACGCTGACCACACGATCGACGCCGGCGGCCGAAAGGACGTCCGCGATCAACTTGGCCGTGATCGGCTCCCGGCCGGTGGCCTTGCGGTCCTGGCGGGAGTAGCCGTAATACGGACAGACCGCCGTGATCCTGTGCGCCGAGGCGCGCTTGGCCGCGTCGATCATGATCAGCTGCTCCATGATCGACTCGTTCACCGGCTCGGAATGTGTCTGCACGATGAACATGTCGGCGCCACGCATCGAGGCGTCGAAACGGCAATGGATCTCACCGTCGGCAAATCGTCTGAGATTGGTCTCGCTCAAGGTGACGCCCAGACAGGTGGCGATCTCTTCCGCCAGCTCCGGGTGGGACCTGCCGGAGACCAGCTCCAGTCGCCTCGTCGGCGTCATCTCCATCGTCACCGGCCTCCTTTACGCACCCGCGTCACGTCGCGTGAATCATCTCCAGCCCGCGGCGGGAGCCTAGAGCCAAACAGGCATGCTTCTCAGCTTGCACCACCAAGCCCGTCGGCGAAAAATGGCCCGCGGCGCTCGCCGGGGGCCAAGCTCGCCCCTTTTTCCAGTACGACATAAGGCCCAACCACACACCGCTCGCCGATCACGGCCAGCGAGCCAACCGTGTGACTCAGCATCGCGCCGCGGCCGACCTCGCAGTCGACCAAGTGCACCGACGGGCCGACAACTGCGCCCGGCCCGATCGTCGTCCGGCACAATAGCGGCGTGTCACCGGGCAGGACTATGACGTCGTCCTCGTCGAACTCTGCCGCCCCGTACGAACCCGCAAAGCCCGTCAGAGCGACCGCGACCGCGTCGCCGGTTCCCCGCGGTTCGGCCTGCTCGACGAACTCGATCGCGAGCTGCGGTGGCGCTTCGGCCTCGATGACTTTTGTGACCTCGATCGCGCCCCGACCCACAACCACGACGGTTCGTTCCCCTCGAGCTCGCCGAGCGCGTCAAGCAACTGGAGGGCCATCGGTCGCCCGCACAAGTGATGCAAGGGCTTAGGCGTGCCTGAGCGCATACGGGTGCCTTCGCCCGCCGCAAGCACTATCGCAGACAGCGGACGACGTCCCATGGCCCTATTGTCCTCCAGTTGGACGAACTCGCCACCTATCTCCGAAAAGTGAGGAGCACTGACTGTGGATCCCCGCCATCCGGCACCTGCGACACTCGCCTCTTACGTCGACAAGGTCTGGGAGAGCGAGATCATCCCGCAACTCTCCTCGTACGTCACGATCCGCTGTCTCTCCCCCGAGTTCGATCCCGGCTGGGAGGCCCGCGGAGAGATCGCGCGTGCCGCCCGCATGCTGGCCGACTGGGCCGGGTCAAGGCCGTTGCGAGACTGTGCCGTCGAGATCGCGACCCGCGAGGGACGAACGCCGGCCGTCATTGCGGACGTGGCAGCGACGCCTGGCGCCGAAGGCCGACGCGTCACGCTGATGTACGGGCACTTCGACAAACAGCCCGCCGGCGCGGACTGGAGATCCGGGCTCGACCCCTTCGCCGCGGTGCGCGAGGGCGATCGTCTCTACGGGCGGGGCACGGTCGACGACGGTTACTCGTTCTTCTCGGCAATCAGCGCCCTGGAAGCCCTCGAGGCTTCGGACACGGCGCACGGACGCTGCGTGATTCTCCTCGAGGGAAGTGAAGAGAGCGGGAGCCCGGACCTCGCGCCGTACTTCGAGGAGGTGGCGGCGCGTATCGGAGCACCGGGACCCGGGCTCGTCGTGTGCCTGGACTCGGGCTGCTCCTCCTACGACCGGCTTTGGAACACGATCTCCCTCCGGGGATCGCTCGCGATCACCCTTCGCGTCGAGGTGCTCTCCGAGGGAGTGCACAGCGGAACTGCAGGCGGCGTAGTGCCCTCGTCATTCCGGCTGCTTCGTCAGTTGCTCTCCCGCATCGAGGATGAGGCGACCGGGGAGATCCTCGTCCCGGAGTGCAACGCTGAGCCCCCGCAGGACTACCGAGCCGCAATCGAGGCGGTGGCGTCCGAGTTTGGGGAGGCTGCCGTCGGCGGGTTCCCGACGGTCCCGACGCTGGAATTGACGGGCAAGACCGTGGCGGACAGAGTGCTTCGCGTCTGCTGGATGCCAGCACTGGCGGTCACCGGCATCGACGGCATCCCGTCCGTGAACGACGGCAGCAATACCTTGCGACCCTTCACGACGCTCAAGTTGTCCGTGCGCCTGCCACCGCCGGTCGACCCTGACCTGGCCGCTCAAGCCATCGTCCGCACGCTGTCAGCCGATCCGCCCCAGGGGGCGAAGGTGACGGCAGCCGCCGTGAACACTGCCCGCGGCTTCTTCGCGCCGCCTCAAGCAGAGTGGCTCTCGAGTGCCGCCAGGGAGGCCTCGGAGGAACTGTTCGGGAACGCGCCGGCGATGATGGGCGAGGGGGGCACCATACCCTTCATGGCTGACCTCCGGACGCGGTTCAAAGACGCCCAGTTCCTGATCTCCGGCGTGCTCGGGCCTGACAGCAACGGTCACGGGCCGAACGAGATGCTCGAGCTGAAGGCCGCGAAACACTTCACTGCCTGTGTTGCCTTTGTCGTCGCCTGCGCGCCCTGACCCGGCGCCGCTCAACGCGATGGCCGAGTACCCCTGACGAGGGTTAGACGCGCCTCGGCTGAGCACCGGGCTCGGTTCAAGCCGAGTCCGGGCTGGTCTCGGCGAACCTGCGCGAGCCTCGCGGATCCCGGTTCAGAGGTCTCTTCGATCGGCGACCTTGTCCAAAACGACCGGGTCGCAGGCAGCGAGACTGTCGATTAGCGACTCCGGGTCACACTCCACTACGACCAGATCGCGGTGCTCGGGGCGAAGAAACCCTTCCCGGACGGCTCGATCGAAAAGTGCGAGAAGCGGGTCGAAGTAGCCGTCGAGGTTCAGGATCCCGCACGGCTTCGAATGGATACCGAGCTGGGACCACGATAGAACTTCGAGGAACTCATCGAGGGTCCCGAACCCACCCGGCAGCATGATGAAGGCGTCGGACTCTCCTATCATCGCCGCCTTGCGCTCGTGCATGGTGGTGACCACTTGGAGCTTCGTCAGCCCTGAATGTCCGACCTCTCTCTCCTCTAGCGCCCTGGTGATCACCCCGTGGACGCTGCCCCCGCCTGCCATCACCGCGTCCGCCAGCACGCCCATCAGGCCGACACGGCCACCCCCGTACACGAGGCGAATACCACGGGTCGCCAGCAGTCGTCCCAACGACGCGGCCGCGTCGGCAAACCTGGGATCGGCCCCTCGGCTCGACGCACAGTAGACACCGATACATGCGAGGTTTCGCGCCACAGTCTTCTCCGGAAGCGGCTTCGTCAGATCCTGCGAGAACCCTAGATCCCTTGGAGCCGGGACGAACCCCGTCACGCTCGCGGGGAGTCGCTGGCAGGAACACTCGGCGCCAGTCGCGGGAGGGCCAGTGCCGCCGATGGTCGCCAACGCGCTGAACCCGAGGTGCTCCCGCCTATCGTTGTAAGCACCCTCAGAAAGCGAGTGATCATGACAACGCGCCGATTGGTGACCGTGTTGGCTGGCGTCGTTGCCTCTTGTTCAGCGGTCGTTGCTCTCTCGATGCCCGCGGGAGCACAAGCGACCTCCTCGTCCGCTCTCGTCGTGTTGCCGGCGAGCGCCAGCCCAGCGATCCCTGCCGATTCGACTGCCCTTGGCCGCTTACAGCCTTCCCGGCCCGTCCATGTCGACATCAACCTGAAGCTGCCCGACCCCTCGGCCGTGACCTCCTTCATCGCGTCCCTTTCCGACCGGCAGTCGGCGAACTTCCACCGTTTTCTCAGCCCCGGCGAGTTCGGTCGGATCTTCGGGCCGCCGTTGTCGGAGGTGGCCGCGGTCGACGCGGCTCTCCGTGCTGTCGGACTTCACCCAGGGGTGGCGGCGTCCGACCGTCTCTCGATTCCGGTGACAGCCCCCGCGTCAGCGTTGGAGCGCGCCTTTCACGTCAGCCTCGTGCTCGATCGGCTCCCAGGCGGGCGGGTTGCCTTCACGAACTCGTCGCCCCCGAGCATCTCGGCCTCCGTTTCCCCTGAGATCGAAGGGATAGTCGGGTTGAGCGACATCGCCGAGGCTAATGGAGCACCTGACCGAAGGGCAGGCCTGCACGAAGTGCGCTTCGCGGCCAGACCGGCTTCGCGCCGGGCAATCGCAGGCCCGACTGCGTGCTCGCAACTCAACGCCCTAGGGGACGATTATGGCGCTTACACGGCCAACAAACTGGCAGCCCACTACGACATCGCATCGCTGTACGCCCTCGGCGACTTCGGCCAAGGCGTGCATATTGCCGTCGTGGAGTTCGAGACCGAGCCGACGATCGCGACGGACCTCGCCGACTACCAGGACTGCTACGGCACCGACGCAACCGTGAACTACGTCCGGGTCCACGGCGGCTCCTCGACCTATGCAGGTGACCCGCAGGGCGGCGAGATGGCCCTCGACATCGAGGACATTGTCGGCCTTGCCCCGGACGCCACACTCGACGTCTACCAGGCCCCCAACTCAGACGTTGGCGAGGAGGACCTCTACGAGGACATCGTCGACTCCGACACCGACCAGGTAGTCACTACGTCGTGGGGCGAGTGCGAGCTCGACAGCGACCAGGCGCTCCTCTCTGCCGAACAGTCGTACTTCGGTCAGGCCGCCACTCAGGGCCAGACCGTCCTCGCCGCGGCGGGTGACGACGGCTCGACCGACTGCCTCCCAGACGGACCGCCCAACGAGTCCCTGCTTTCCGTGAATGACCCGGCCAGCCAGCCCTACGTCGTCGGAGTGGGCGGGACCTCCATCAGCGGTATCAAGGACACCAACTCAGACACGGAGTGGAACGACTCCAGCGGCGCGGGCGGAGGAGGCTTGTCCTCCGAGTGGTGCATGCCGTCCTACCAGGACGCGCCAGCGATTCCGGGAGTCATAGGCACCTACTCCGATTACGACCCGACCGGTTGCGGTTCTGCCAACCCCTACGTACGCGAAGTGCCGGACGTCTCGGCGGACGCCGACTTGGAGACCGGATACATGATCATCGATGCCGGCTACTTGGAGCCTATCGGGGGCACAAGCGCCGCCGCGCCGCTCTGGGCGGCCGTAGCAGCACTCATCGACTCGTCGCCGTTCTGCGCCGCCTACGGATCCGGAGACCCCGGCGTGCTGCCCCAGGGCCTTTACACGATCGCGGCGGAGGGTGCGTCCTTTTACGACCTCGCGTTCGAAGACATCACGACGGGGACTAACGACTACACACCTTCGGACTACGTGGGAGGCCTCTATCCGGCCACGACCGGCTACAACATGGACGGTGGCCTCGGGTCTCCAACATTGTCAGATCCGGCAAGCAACTACTTTCCGGGGCTGGCCGCACAGATGTGCTACGTCTATCGCACCACGGGGACCAAGACCGCGATCACAATCGTCTCGCCGAACATAGGGCCGAGCGCGCACGCCCAGCGTGTGGTGATCAGCGGTTACGGCTTCCTCCCGATCCCGGGAGCGGACCGGCTTTATCTGAACTCGAACCTCGTCAGCGTCTCGTGCAGCACAACGAGACGCTGCACCGCCGTTCTCCCAGCCTCGCGGGCCGGGAAATACGCCCTATTCATGGACGTCGAGGACCGGGCGTTCAGCTCCAGAACTGCGCCTCTTCACTTCAGGTTCGTATCGGCTCCAGTGGTCACGAAGGCCAACCCCACCGCCGGGCCGAAGAGCGGCGGCAACCGAGTGACAATCCGAGGCGCGAATTTCCTGGGAAGAGTGACGGTGCACTTCGGAAAGGTTCTGGCGACTGGGGTCGAATTGATCTCGGCAACTGAGATCAGTGCCAAGGCCCCTGCAGGCAAGGGGACCGTGTACGTGGTTGTGACAGACGTCGGTGGCACCAGCAGGGAGACAGCCCAGGACGAGTACCACTACTGACAGAGTCGTCCAGCGCCCCGGGGCCGGACTTCGGCGCATGCCCTTCGAACCCAAACAGACCAGCGAAGGCCAGGCGGCGGCGCCGGGTCGGTCCGACTCGGCCGTCCGAAGTTCGGTACGTCTGGCGGTCTGCGAACGGGTGGCCATGACGCAGTGGAGCAGCTGGCACGTGGCGAACTCGAGCGTCGCTGACGAAAAATGCGGCGCTCTCCGCCCGGATTCTACCGTCGAAGCCCTCTCGCGCTCCGACGACCAGGTGGCACACCACCACCGAGGATGAGTTGCACCTGGAAGCCACCGGCAGACGTGTCTGTCCACGTCAGGACCCCTTCCCCTGTGGAAAAGGTAGGATTGTCGTCCTAGAGACGGTGGGAGGTAGTGAATGCGGACGATTCTCGGCTCGCTTGCCACCGCCCCCCACACTGTCAGCGCTTCGGTGCTAAGAGCCGGAGCCGTTTCCGCCGATGAAACTGCTGTGCCAAAACACGCGCCATCGCCGGCCGCAACGCGCCCCGGGTGCGGATCCTCCCCAAGTCGCGCGTGGGCGCCGAGACACGGTTCGAGCGCTCGGCAGCACGATGGGCCGCCGGACGCCTCAGCCTCGTATCTGACACCGACGCTCGGGAGCATCGCATGACTACTCGGGACGAAGCGCATAAGGCCTTAGCCGAGCGCGCGAGGTGGCTGCAGGCACTCATTGCCCATTCGAGCGACTTGATAGCCGTGCTCGACGAGGAGGCCAGGCTTCTCTACGCCAATCCCGCAGCCGCGCGACTACTCGGCCACAAGCCGGATGTGCAGCCCGGGCCTTATGTGCTCGACATGGTCCATCCCGGCGATAAGGACTCCGTGGCATCACATTTCGCAGACGCAACGCGTCGATCGGGACCTGCTGCACCCCTCGTTTTCCGCCTCGTGCCGCCGTCCGGCAGGTACATGGTGATCGAGGCGCTCACGACCAACTGCCTGAACAACCCGGCGATTAAGGGGATAGTCGTCAACGCCCGTGACGTGACCGACAGGGAGAACCTTCTGCGGATGCTGGACACGTTGAGCCAGGCCAACCAGATCCTCGTGCGCGCCACCGACGAGATGGGGCTTCTCAAGGAGACTTGCGACAACATCGTCACCAAGGGCCAGTACCTGCTTGCCTGGGTCGGCTACGCCGAAAATGACAAGGCGCAGACAGTCCGCCCCGTCGCCTGGGCCGGACAGGCGGAGTATCTGAAGGATCTCCACGTGAGCTGGGGGAACAACGAATTCGGCCGGGGACCGACGGGCACGGCGATCCGGCGCCGCGTCGCCCAGACGGTGAACGACACACACGCGGCCAAGAAGTTCACCCCCTGGCGGAGCTCCGCTGATGAGTTCGGCCTTCGCTCTTCCTGCGCGCTGCCCATCGTGGTCGGCGACGTCGCCATCGGGGCGCTCAACGTGTACGACAACTATCGCGACTCTTTTGACTCGACCGAGGTCGCACTCCTGCGCGAGCTGACCGACGATCTGGCTTACGGCATAGGGCGACTCCGCGACTCCCAGAAGCTCAGCCGAAACGAGGCGCTGCTACGCGAGGCGGAAAGTCTTGCCACGGTGGGGCACTGGGACTGGGATCTCGCCACAGGACATATCGAGTTCATGGCGGACGAGATATTCAGGCTCCACGGGATCACTCCCAAGGAGTGGAAGGGCACTTACGAGGCATTTCTGGGTCTGGTTCATCCAAGTGACCGGCGACGCGTCGAGCTGGCCATCGAGAAGACCCTCGCCTCCGGAGAGGCCGAGGCCGAGCACCGCATCTGTAGGCCCGACGGCACGGAGATCACGGTGTGGAAGCACACGAGGTTGATCCGCGGCAAAGACGGAGAGCCGATGCACATAATCGGCACCTGCCAAGACATCTCCGAGGACAAGGAACTCGCACGGGATGCGGAGCTGTCCCGGCAGTTCCTGGCCGCCATCGTCGACAACATGGCGGAGGGGCTGATCGCTGAGGACGCCGAGCACAAGATCACTCTCGTCAATGCGGCTGCCGAGCGACTGCTCGGCTGGCGAGCAACCGAGATGGTCGGGAAATTCGGCCACGAGCTCTACCACTACCAGCGACCCGATGGCTCTGCCTACCCCGTGGAGGAGTGCCCGGTAAGCGCGGTCTGGACTACGGGAGAGGCAGTCCGGGCCGATCACGACATGTTCACCCGTCGTGACGGAAAGTTGCTCCCGGTCGCGTACAGCGCCTCCCCACTGCAGACTGACGAGGTCCACGGCGCGGTCCTCGTGTTCCAGGACATCACCGAACAAGCGGCCGAGCACTTCCGAGTTGAGCGCGAGCTTGACAAGCTCAGCTGGGTGGGACGTATCCGCGACGCACTCGACCAGGACCGGTTCGTGCTTTACGCACAGCCGATCGTGGACCTCAAGACGGGCGCAGTGCACCAGAACGAGCTGCTCATCAGGATGGTGAGCCTCTCCGGTGAGATCGTGCCTCCGGACAGCTTCCTCCCCACGGCAGAGGAATTCGGCCTCATCTCGGAAATAGATCGATGGGTCGTCGGCGAGACCGCACGCCTCGCCGCACAGGGCTTCCGGGTCGAGTTCAACCTCTCGGCCAAGTCGGTCGTCGACCCGAACATGCTGGCGCTCGTGCGCAGTGCCTTTGACGCTCACGGCGCTCCACCGGCAAACGTGGTCTGCGAAATCACTGAGACAGCACTGTTGCGCGACACCGCCGCAGCGGAGGCGTTCGTCAAGGGGCTGAACAGTCTCGGCTGCAAGGTGGCGCTTGACGACTTCGGTGCCGGGTACGGGGGCTTCTCCTACTTGAAGCGACTTCCCGTGTCGTATCTGAAGATCGACCGAGAATTCGTGCTCGACCTTCCACAGGAGGCTTCAAGCCGCCATGTGGTGGCGGCCGTGGTGAGTCTCGCCAAGGCATTCTCGCTGCAGACCGTCGCCGAAGGTGCCGAGGATCAGGCGACGCTCGACGCTCTGAAGAAACTCGGTGTCGACTACGTGCAGGGATACGTGATCGCGCGTCCGGGCCCGACCGCCAAAGTACTCGGACCGACAAAGGGAACGTAGCCGCTCAGCCACCGGAACCTCAGGCCCGGCGCACTGGCTGCGCCAGCACTTCCACAAGCCCGACGCCCCTCACGAGTGATCGTGGACTCGCCCGATAAGGCGACCGGCGACTGCGGTCCGAGGCAAGAGCCATTCGTCGAGTCGCTGCATTCCGAACGGCGAGCGGCTCGTCGCCCACACTGCGCCGTGAGATCAAGTCCCTTGCTTTGCACCCCGCCGTGATTCGGCGAGGGAACCCAATGCACCGCCGTGGCAACCATCCGGTCGAGCAGGCGGCAGGCTCCCGCCCAGCGCTTGGTTAGTGGTTATCCAGTAGCTTGGTGCATTCCTCGAAGCCGCACGGGCGGGCGAAGAAGAACCCTTGTATGTAGCTGCACCCGAGGCCCTTGACTGCCTCAAGCTCCGCGCTGGTCTCCACGCCCTCCGCGACAACCCGGAGACCGAGGGCGTCTCCAATCGCCACCACAGCCGACACAAGCGTGGCGTCGTAGGGATCGGAATCGACGCCAGAGATGAAGGATCGGTCGATCTTGACCTCGTTGACACGAAAACGCCGCAGGTATCCAAGCGATGAGTAGCCGGTGCCGAAGTCGTCTATCGAAAGCCGAACCCCAAGGGTTTGCAGCTTGAGGAGGACACTGGAGACATGGTCGACATCCTCCATTAGAACGGACTCGGTGAGCTCGAGGCAAAGCTGCTCCGGGCGGACCTTCGTCGCCGCGATCACATCCTTCACGGTCTGAACGAACCCTCCCGAGCGCAGTTGCACGGCCGAGACATTGACGGACATGGTGTACCCGGGCTTCGGAACCGACAGCCCGTTCCAGCGTGCCAGCGCCGCGCATGCCTCCTCCAGTACCCATTCGCCCATTGGGACAATCAGCCCGCACTCCTCCGCCACTGGAATGAACTCATCCGGGCCGATCGTTCCCCGGTTTGGGTCGTTCCACCTGATCAGTGCCTCGGCGCCAGTAAAGCGATTCTCAGAGACCGACCAGACAGGTTGGAACACGAGGGTGAACTCGCCCTTGTCGAGTGCGCGATGCAGTCCCTCCTCGACCAACGAGTGCCTTTCTGCCTCTGCTCTCAACGTGTCGTCGAACATTTCGTAGCGGGCCCTGCCTCGGTCCTTGGCGCGGTACATGGCAAGGTCGGCGTCGCGCAAGAGTGTGTCAGCGGTGTCGGTCGCGTTCCCAATGGCGAGCCCGATCGAAGCCGTCACGTGCACGCTTTCGCCTTCGACGTCGAATGGAGCACTGAAGACGTTCAACGTGCGATCGGCCATGCCGATTGCATCGGTTATCGCTGCGAGATTCTCACATGCGATGACGAACTCGTCACCGCTGAAACGACCCACGGTATCGCCGACGCGCGAGCAACTCTCCAGTCGCCGGGCGACCGCCTTCAGCACAGCATCGCCCCGTGTGGGACCACGCGTGTCGTTGATGCTCTTGAACCTGTCCAGGTTCACGACGAGGACCGTGACGAACCCAGCCTCACGGGTGCACCGCGACAGCCCCCGTTCGATTCGGTCCTTCACCAGCACCCGGTTCGACAAGCCCGTGAGAGGATCGTGGAGGGCCTCGTGCTCGACCCGCTCCTCCGCAGCCCTCCGCGCACTGACGTCGCGAAGGATCCCATGAACTCCAACGACTTGACCGTCAGCATCTAACACTCTGGCGAGACGTTGGTTCACCCAGAGCTTGGAGCCGTCTTTGCGAGTGATTTCGAAATCGTCGAGTCGCCCTCCCGCGGCTGGCTCCCGTCCTTCCAGCAACATGTCCCCGACGAAAGGCTCGAGAATGCGGTCAATAAGGTCCGGATGAGCGTAGAACTCATCAGGGGTGTATCCGGTGATCGCGAGCGCGGCCGGGCTCACGAATTCGAACACGAGGTCGGGGGATGTCCGAAGACTGAATATGAGGTCCGGCGAGTGATCGGCGAGCATCTCGAGTTCTCTCTCGAGTCCCAATGACTTCAGCTCCGCCTCGCGACGGTCCGTGATGTCTTGGATCACCCCGGCCAGTGTCACCGGTTGTCCCCTCGCGTCGAGAATCACGTCCCCTGCTGCGAAGACCCACCTCTGCTCGCCGTCCGGGCGCACGATCCGGTGCTCGAGCTCGTAATGCCCATTCTGAGCGATCGCCGAGAGCGCTGCGGCGCGCACACGCGGACGATCGTCCGGGTGAACCCGTGCGAAGTAGTCGTCCAACGCGAGGTTGGCACGTTCGACGGTCCCGAAGATCCGGAACGTTTCACTCGTGCAGATGAGCGGCGCGTCCGGAACTGTCGCGCACGTCCAGCCACCTAAGCGCCCAACGCGCTGCGCGTGCTCCATCAGGGCACGACTTTCCGCGAGATCGCGCTCGAGCTGCTTGCGCTCGCTGATGTCGTGCATGATGGCTGACTCGCCGATGATCGAGCCGTTCGGAGCGAAGATCGGCGACACAGTCAGCAGGACGTCGACCATCGTCCCGTCGCGGCGAGGTCGCTTCGTCTCGAGGTCGATGACACGTTCCCCGGCGGCTACCCGGGCAAATACCGACTGGAACTCGGACTCGGCCTCACCATGGATGATTTCGCCGTAGTTGTGGCCGACCATCTCGATGGCGCTGTATCCGAAGAGACGCTCGGCGGACCGGTTCCAGCTGACCACATAGCCACGCAGATCGAGACTGAAGATGGCTGCTCCGGCACTTTCGACGATCGCGGCAAGCGATGCTCGAATTTCCTCCGAGCGCTGCCGACCGGTGAGGTCGTGGGACACGCAGCAAAGGCCCACCGCACGACCGACAGCATCCTTGATGGGCACCAACTTCAGCGACACCGACAACCGGAATCCGTCCTTGCGTGTCCGTGCTGTCTCAAGATGGTCGATGCGCACTCCCTGAGAAGCAGCGGCCAAGATCGCGGCGAGCTCCTCTCGTCGAGCCTCCGGCACGACCAGGGCGATGTTCTTGCCCATGGCCTCCGCCTCCGACCAGCCGTATAAGCGCTCCGCCGCCGGATCCCAACTCATGATCGTGCCGTCGAGCGACGCCGAAACGATCGCGTCGTCGATCGAGTCGACATCTGCCGCAGCACGCTACAGGGCCGCCGAAAACTCGGGCAGCAACCCGGGGGACTCCGCTGATCGGCGACGAACCATCCCGCACCTCACAGATCAGATGGGCAAGCACGGTGAGCCTTCCACCCTCGACCAAAGCTTACGGGCTTTGGCGTGACAGTAAAGGGCGACTTGGGACGACTCGGAGTCCTGTCCGCGGCAGCCAACGTCCGGCCGATCGGCCGCCATCGCTGGTACGAGTCGCTATATCGTTGGCACCATCTTGAAAACGCTCCGGTCAGCGGTCCCCGGTGTGATCGTGATCGCACTCGCACGTGCCGCAGCGACAGGACGACTGCCGCGAAACATGTTCGCCGGCATCCGCATTCCGTCGACCTTGAGAAGCGACGACGCGTGGTACGCCGGCCATCGTGCTGCCGCGAGGGCGCTCACCGTCGCGGGGCTCGGCCCTATCGCGGTCGCGATATACGTTGCTGCACGAAGTCCGGAGAGCGAGCGCGAGACGCTTCTTGCTAGTACAGGAAACGCCTGGCTTCTCGCCTGGGTCGGGCTCGCGACGCTCCAGGCGAGCCGCGCCGCGCGGACGACAGAAGCTCTCTGAACTCGGAAATCGGGTCCGTAGGTCCAGGCGATTCACACCCGAGGCCCGTTCGGCTCATCCTCAGTCACAGGACGGATCTTGTGAGAGGTCTAGCGGCGGGAAGCGGGTGATCCTCCCCGTACGAGGGCCGTGAGAATAGGGGTGGCCGCGACGAAAGTGGCAGAGGTCGTCCGGCTCGAGAAGATCAGGGGAAGCGAGAAGTGCACCACTCGAAGACAACCTGCTTGTCGTCAGCCATGATGATCTCCGACGACTCGATTCGCCGGACCTAGGAGGTCGCCTTGACAGCTGCAACTGCGAGCTCAGGTTCAGAGTTCTTGGAACTGATGCCTCCCGGCGCAATGGTCGACGCGGCCGGCGAGTTGGTCGTCGCCGGCTGTCGCTTGAGCGACCTGGCCTCCTCTCATGGCACTCCGCTTTACGTCGTGGACGAGGTGGCTCTACGGGGTCAAGCCAGAGCCTTCAGTCAGGCACTTGGAGGCCGCTGGCCGAACTCGCGCGTCGTGTTCGCCTCCAAGGCCTTCCCGTGTACTGCTGCCTATCGGCTGATGGCCGAAGAAGGCCTCGGCGTCGACGTGGCCGGCGGGGGCGAGCTTGCCATGGCTTTATCCGGTGGCGTCGATCCCCCTCTGATTGTCCTGCACGGCAACGCAAAGTCCCCGCATGAACTCGCCATGGCGATCGAAGCCGGCGTGGGCACCGTCGTCATCGATAACTTCGACGACATCGACCGGCTCGAGCACATGGTGCCCTCCGAACAGGGGGTGCTGGTCCGCGTCATTCCTGGGGTTAGGCCCGATACCCATGAGGCGGTCGCCACCGGGCAGGTGGGCTCGAAGTTCGGCTTCACGAGCTCTGACGCCCGTGTCGCCATATCCCGACTCAGGCAAAGCGATCGGCTTCGCCTCGATGGACTTCACATGCACATCGGCTCGCAAATCCTCACTACCGAGCCGTTCACGCGTGCGGTTGAGGCAATCTCCGAGTTCGGCGAGTTCGATGTTTACGACCTCGGAGGAGGACTCGGCGTCCGCTACACCTACGACGACGAGCCACCGAGCGTAGAGGAATGGGTCGATGCTTTCGTCGGTGCCGCCCGGCGCCACCTTCCTGCCGCCGCCCGACTGCTGATCGAACCTGGCCGCTCCCTGGTCGCGCGGTCTGGCGTGACTCTTTACACCATCATCTCGGTAAAGCGGGGAACCCCGACCTTCGTCGCCGTCGACGGTGGGATGGGCGACAACTTGGAGGTTTCCCTCTACGGCCAACGCTTTGAAGCAAGCATCGTCAACCGAGTGGGTGGTGACGCCTCAGTCGAGCTGGTTGGACGCCATTGTGAATCGGGCGACCGCTTAATCGCTGGCGTGCCCTTGAATTCCCCAGTCCCAGGAGACGTCGTCGTCGTACCGGTGACCGGCGCGTATTGCTTCACGATGTCCAACAACTACAACGGCTCTCTCAGGCCCGCTGTGGTTTTCTGTCACGACGGCATCGACGAGGTCCGCGTCCGAAGAGAGACACTCGCGGACCTGCTTCACCGGGACGTCGCTCCCACATAACGGGCTGGCGGCTCGCGAGGAGTGCGCAGCCCCGCCGAGACTTGACTCCACGAATCACGACCAATGGCCACCGCGGCGTCGTGACTCTGCTCCACCTTGCTGGGCTCCCAGAGCACTTGGCCGCCCCTTTCCTCGACCAGGCGAGGACACCAGGGCGGGGCGGAGGTGTAAAGCATCAGCCGAATGCGCGTAAAGCATCAGGCGAAGTCGCGTAAATGATCAGCCGAAGTCAAACCGTCAAGCATCAGGCGGATTAACACAGTCGGTAGTGGGCCGCCCGGGGCTCGAACCCGGCACCTTGGGATTAAAAGTCCCCTGCTCTACCCGATGAGCTAGCGGCCCGCTGTCGTCACGATCCAGGCGCCCGGCCAATGTCCCCGATAACGACGGACCCATCCTCTCATGTTGACGAACCGCTAGGCCGCAGTAGCACACGCTCGCGATCGCTTCGGGACGCTGATCGACCGTCACGCACGCGGACCGAGGACTCGAGCACGCCGAGGCGCCCAGGTGGCTCAGTCAGTCTGTCGGGCGTCCGGCTTTCTCGCGGCAGGCAGCGCACAGTCCGATCACGGCGAAATGCCGAGGGTCGATTGCAAAGCCGAATTGCGCGAGCGACCGGCGCCTCAGGTCCTCGAACAATGCCTCCCCAATCTCTATGTGCGCGTTGCACTGCCGGCAAACCAAATGCCCGTGCGACGCTTCAGCTAAGTGAAAGGCGGCAGGCCCATGTCCAAGATGCGAGTGGACGACAATACCGAGTCGTTCCAGCTCGTCCAGGTTGCGGTACACGGTCGAGATGGAGACGTCAGGCGCCTGGGCTTGGATTTCCGCCGCGAGCTCCTCGGCGGTCTTATGCCCTTCGGACTCGAATAGGCAATGGACCAAGAGACGCCGTGGTGTGGTGACACGATCACCGGCGGCACGCAGTCGGGAGAGCACCTCCGCTTCAGCGTCTGCTGTCGGGTTCAAGCCGAACCCTGACGACATCGTTTCAGCGCCGGGTCGCGAGGCACGTCTCGAGCTGTGATCCGCTCCACGCGGCTCAGGTCCAGCCCTCTTCCTCGGCGTCGAACAGGCTCGTGCGCCGAGCGGTCGGGCGAGTCACCTCGGGAACGTCCTCGTAGGCCGCTTCCGCGTCGAAGAGGCTCTCGGAGCGACGAACTGCGGGGATCTGCTCCGTGGGCCGTTGCAACTCGGTCGGATTCGCTGGGTTCCCAACGGCCGTGACTTCATCCCTTTCGTATTCCGGTTCCACTCCAGGCGACGAAGCGGCTGCGTGCCGGCCCCCGTAGCCGGGTTCGATTCGGCTCTCCGTCCGCTCCCCGCCGCCAGCACGAGCGGAAACCGCCGCAGCGGCAGCCACACCAGGAGCAGGGCGCCCGAGCGGACTGTGGGCGACCTCCTCGACGACTGCCTGAACCGTCGTCTGCAGCCTGGTCAACTCATTGATTGCCTCTTGGCGCTGGTCGTACAGGTAAGTGATCTGCGACACGGCGCGCTCGCGGTCTTGTTCGACGCGCTGCAGGTAGGCGTGACGGCGGCGTTCCGTCTCGTCCCTGATCGCCAACGCCCGCCTGGTCGCCTGGTCGACGACATCGACCGCTTCCTGGCTTGCAGATTCACGCAGAGCGTTGGCTTCCTCGGCCACGGCTTCGCGAAGTTCGTTCGCCTCGCGCTCGGCCTCCTGGCGGAGTGTGTAGGCACCTTCCCATGCCTCCTGCAGGATCCGCTGGACACGCTCGCCGAGGGTGTCCAGGGAAGGTGGCTGGGCCGTGCGAGTCTCGCTCTCGTAAACGGCGACCCGGCGGTGCAGCTCGCGGAGCTGTCCGACGGCTGCCGCTAGCCGACGCTCCGACTCAGAGGCGCGATAGAGCGCGTCATCGAGCCGTCTCTGCTGGTCCGCCACGTACCGATCGACCTGTTCCGGGTCGTAACCGCGGCGGTAAACATTGAAGATCGGTGTGGCAACCTGGCGTTCTTCGACTGCCTCGTTCTCATCCATGACCCCTCCACGCTCTCAGTCCGGATGCTACCGAGATGTGGGCGCGATAACAGTGATCCTCGAGCACGAAGATTCACTCTGGAACAATCCGCCGAACGCCTCGACCACGCTCCCAGTAGCGTGCAGACTGAGCCCGTACCGGCTGATCGCCGACACCCCAAGACAGGTAAGGGAGCCCCGAAAATGAAGGCTGAAGTGAAAGGATCCACTCTACCCGTGCTCGAAATGATCCTCGAGCCCGGTGAGGCCGTCGTCTCGACGCATGGTGATCTCGCCTGGATGACAACGAACATGCAGCTCAGTCAAACAGCGAACTCCGGGGGAGGGCTGATGGGCGGCTTGAAGCGTGCCGTTGGTGGGGCCGGAGTCTTCCTCACCCGCTACGAGGCCGTCGGTGACTCGGGGATGCTGGTCCTGGCATCCAAGCTCCCAGGTCGAATCTTCTCCGTCGAGGTGGCACCAGGTTCGGAGTACATAGTCCACAGGCATGGTTGGCTTTGCGGCACGCCGGACATTCGGCCCACTGTGGCTCTCCAACAAACCTTCCGGGGCGGCGTATTCGGAGGCGAAGGCTTCATCCTCCAGCGCCTCGAAGGTCAGGGGACGGCCTGGCTCGAGCTCTCGGGAGAGATCTCAACCTACGACCTGGCTCCCGGTCAGATCCTTTGTGTGCACCCCGGCCACATTGGCGCGTTCCAGGCGAGCGTGACTTTCGAGGTCAAGCGCCTGCCGGGGATAGTGAACCAGATGTTCGGCGCCGACGGACACCACGTCGTCGTCCTGACCGGACCCGGCAGCGTGTGGCTGCAAAGCATGCCGCTGCCAGTGCTGGCCCACGCTCTCAGCCCCTACCTGGGAGACCGGGACGGAGGTGCGGCCACCACCGGGATGGCCGGAGGCGTGCTCGGAGGCATGCTCGGCCGAAACGTCTGATCGCCCGATGCCTCCCGATGACGGCGCGACCGCGGATCTCGTAGCGCCGCCCGTGCTTGAGCGCGTGCTGCGCGAGGCGCTTCTGCGTGGAGGCGACTTCGCGGAGATATTCGTGGAAGACCGCGCGAGCACCTCGATGTTCCTCGACGACCGCAGGGTCGAGGCGCTCTCCACCGGCCGGGAAAGGGGGGCTGGAGTGAGGGTCGTCGTCGGCGAGACAACGGGATTCGCGCACACCGCTGACCTCTCGGACAAGGGCCTGTTGGCCGCAGCCGAGGCGGCAGCTGCGGTCGCCCGGAACGCCGGGGGAACGGTACGCAAGATCGCGCTGTCGCCACACGCGGCGAGCCGCCAACATGTGACGACCCTGCCGAGCACGGTACCCAAGTCGGTCAAAGTGGAGATTCTGCTGCGATCCGACGACGCCGCCCGCGCCGCGGGCGGAAGAATCGTCCAGGCGAGTGCCGGCTACGGCGACAGTCGACGCCGCATTCTGGTGGCGAACTCAGACGGTTTGCTGGTCACCGACGACCGTGTCCGCACGCGTCTGTCCGTGAACTGTGTGGCGTCGGGCGACCACGGACTGCAAACCGGCTTCGAGAGCCTCGCCTACACAGTCGGCCATGAGGTGTTCGACGATCATCCGGTCGAGGACGTGGCGAAAGAGGCGGCCCGGAGGGCTCTCGCCAAGCTCGAGGCTCGCCCCGCGCCCTCAGGAGTGCTGCCCGTGGTCCTAAAGCGCGGAAGTGGAGGGATCCTCTTTCATGAGGCTTGCGGCCACGGTTTGGAAGCGGACCACATATTGAAGGACAGCTCGGTGTTCGTCGGCCGGGTGGGCCAAGCGGTCGCCCGCCCTGGCGTGACGCTCGTGGACGACGGCACCCTTGGGCCGAACTGGGGCAGCCTCGCCGTCGACGACGAAGGTCATGCGGCCCAGCGCAACGTGCTCATCGAGGACGGTGTGCTCGCCGACTACATGTGGGATTATCTCCGCGCCCGCAAGCAGGGTCGCGCGTCGTCGGGAAACGGCCGGCGCCAGAGCTACCAGGACCTGCCGATGGTCCGTATGACCAACACGTTTCTGCTCCCTGGAGCGGAGGACCCGGACGAGATCGTGGCGCAGACCCCGCACGGGGTATACGTCGCCCAGCTCGGAGGCGGACAGGTCAACACCGCCACGGGCGACTTCGTCTTCGGGATGACCGAGGCCTACCTCATCGAAAACGGCCGCATCACCGAACCGCTCCGCAACGCCAATCTGATCGGCAACGGCCCAGATGTCCTGTCGCGCATCGACGCCATCGGCAACGACTTCGACATGTCTCCGGGGACATGTGGCAAGGACGGCCAGAGCGTCTCCGTCGGCTGTGGGCAGCCGACGTTGCGCGTGACCGGCGTGACCATCGGAGGTACGGCGAGTGCCTGAGCTGCTGGACCTCGCCTGCCGCCTGCTTGAGCGTGCGGGCGCCGATGAAGAGGTGGAGGTCTACGTGTCTCGCGGCTCACAGACCTCAATCCGCGTGTTCGAGAATGCCGTCGAAGACTTGACCGCAGCCGAGTCGGCCGGCGTGGGCGTGAGAGTTATCGCGGGCGGAAGACAGGGCTTTTCCTACGTCGGCGCCCTGGATGAACGAGCGGCTGCGGAGGCCCTTGGCGAGGCCCGCGACAACGCAACCTTCGGGACCTTCGACGAACACGCGGGCCTGGCCGTGCCCGACGGAGTGGAACCGCCGGAGCTCGATCTATGGAGACCGGAACTCGCCTCCTTCCCAACCGATGCCAAGGTCGATCTCGCGCTTGACCTTGAGCGCCGCGTCCGAGCCGGCGACTCCCGCATCCGACAGGTCGTGTCCTCCGATTACGTAGACGGCCTCGGTGAAATGGCGATCGCCACCAGTCGAGGAATACGCGCTACGGGACGCCAGACCGGTTGTTACCTGTTCGTCCACGCCGTCGCCGGCGACGGGGACGACACCCAGACGGGATTCGGCTACTCGGTGGGCCGCGGGCCCGACGACCTCGATCCCGGGCGGGCCGCGGCTGACGCGCTCGAGCGCGCGACAAGGCTGCTCGGGGCCAAGAAGGCCAAGAGCGCCAGGCTCACCGCCGTCCTCGACCGCCGGGTCGCGGCGAGTTTGCTGGGCATACTGGCGGGCACGCTGTCGGGCGAAGAGGTCGCCAAGGGTCGCTCGCTGTTCGCAGGTCGCGTCGGAGAGCAGGTCGGCAATGCAGCGCTCACTCTCATCGACGACCCTACGAACCCCCTTGCCTACGGCGCATCACGGCACGATGCCGAGGGGCTCGCTTGCCGTCGCAACTCCTTGGTCGTCGGGGGCGAGTTGAAGGGGTTCCTCTACGACACCTATGCCGGGCGTCTCGCCGGCGCAGCGTCGACGGGCTCCGCCGTCCGGGGAGGGTTCAGGACCACCCCGGGCGTAGGCGCCCAGGCCCTGTCACTCGAGCCCGGCGCGCTCAACCAGAGCGAGATCATCGCCCAGGTAGGCGAGGGGCTATTGGTGCAGTCGATCTCAGGAATGCACTCGGGAGTGAATGTTGTGAGCGGTGACTTCTCCGTTGGGGCGGAAGGCCTGATGATTCGCGGAGGCGAGCTGGCTGAGCCGGTGCGGGAAGTGACGATCGCCTCGACGATTCAGCGAATGCTGGAGCGCGTCGTCGCCGTAGGTTCGGACACCGAGTGGTTGCCGGGTGCCGCCGCCGGCGTGACCCTTGCCATAGATGACATCTCTATGAGCGGGTCGTGAGCTAGCAGAAAGGGCGAGCTCCGCTCAGGACCCAGCCACGCCGCTCGAGCGCTTCGAGTTCTCCGATCGCGACGCGGTTGCGCTCGAAGGTGGAGTCGGCGCAGGCGTCCCTTCCGTCTTGGCTGGTGCCGACCCGTTGGTACGCGACGACTTGGGAGCCGTTTCAGACGATGACCCCGCGGCTGGCTCAGACGATGAGCTCGAGCTGGGCGCCGCCGGCACCACGGAACTGGAGCGCCCTGAACGGCTGTCGTTCTTGTAGAAACCGCTTCCCTTGAACACGATGCCGATGTTCCCGAACACCTTCCGCAGGCTGCCTCCGCAGTTCGGGCATTCGGTTAGGGCCGTGTCCTTGAACGACTGCACGACTTCGAGGTGCTCACCACATGACTTGCACGAGTACTCGTAGGTCGGCATGGAATCCTTCTGTCGGGTGTTTCCACCAACGCTGCCGCGCGAACGACCGAGCGTTGGCACTCCTGCTTTACGAGTGCCAAGTATATCGTGGCTCTACGGTGGGCATTTTTGGGGAGGCGAATGATGGACCGAGACAGCGCTGAGGAACTGGTGCCCCTCGAGGAAGTCCAGCGAACCGTGCTCAGCGCCTGCGAGCCCGCGGACGCGGTGAAAGTCGGACTCGGTGACGCTCTTGGCTGCGTGCTCGCGGCCGACGTCCAGGCCGCCGGGGATCTCCCCCCCTTTTCCAACACCGCCATGGACGGCTACGCCGTGCGGGCGGCCGACACAGTGGAAGCTCCTGTCGAGCTCAAAGTGATCGGCGTCCTCGCAGCTGGGAAGTCGCCTGCTCAGACGGTCGACCCGGGCACCGCGATCCAGATAATGACAGGAGCCCCCATGCCCCCTGGGGCGGACGGCATCGCCATCGTCGAGAGGACCGAACCGGGATCCTTCACTGGCGCCGTCCGGGTCCTCGACCAGGTCTCGCCGGGCACCTTCGTCCGGTCAGCGGGAAGCGACCTTAAGCGCGGCGAGCTTGCGGTCGCAGCCGGAACTCTCCTCGAGCCGGCACACATCTCGCTATTGGCGAGCGTCGGCGCGAACTACGTCGCAGTTCACGCCAGGCCGAGAGTCGGCGTGCTCTCGACCGGCGACGAGCTTGTCGACAGCACCTCGCCACTGGAACTCGGCCAGATTCGCGACGCCAACCGTCAAGGGCTGCTCGCGTCCCTGCAGCGGGACGGATTCGTCGGCATCGACCTCGGCGTCCTCGGCGACAACGAAGAGGTGATCCTCGCCGCGCTCCGAGCTGCGCTGGAGCGCTGCGACGCAGTGCTCACCTCCGGTGGCGTGAGCATGGGCGAGTTCGACTTCGTGAAGGTCGCCCTGGAAAGACTGGTGGCCGAAGCCGGTGGGCAGGTGCACCAGTTCAAAGTTGCCATCAAGCCCGCGAAACCATTGGCGTTCGCGGCCGTCGCGTCGGCCGGTCGTCATCTGGTCCCGATCTTCGGACTGCCGGGTAATCCCGTCTCGTCCATGGTCAGCTACCAGGTTGTCGCTCTTCCGGCGCTCAAGAGGATCGCTGGCTACCGGTCGCCGGTCCCCCGCCGACTCCATGCCGTGGCGGCGGACGACTTCAGACGGCGCCCGGACGGCAAGCTCCACCTGCTACGAGCCGTCGCCGCCATGGGACCGGACGGGCGCGTGATCGTGCGCTCCGCGGGCAAACAGGAGTCCCACCAGCTTGCGGCCCTGGCAGCTGCGAATGCCCTGGCGCTCGTGCCCGACGGCGACGGCGTCGCCACGGGTGAGGAGATCGATGTCCTCCTCGTCGGCTCGCTCGAGTGATGGACCGGGCCTGACGAATACGGGGACTGTCAGTTCCGTCGGTCCGCCCGACCGCCGCAATGTCGCGGGCGCATGGCGATAGAGGCGAGTCCATTGCTCCCCGCGTAAGCTGCAGGTCGATGCCGAACCGGCGACTCACTCATGTCGACCCACTTGGTCAGGCGCGAATGGTGGACGTCACTCCCAAGGAGCCAACTCACCGCCGAGCTCTCGCGCGCTGCAAGGTCCACATGCTGCCCGAAACCACGGCGAAGATCGCGAGCAACGCGATGAGCAAAGGAGATGTGCTCGGAGCAGCGCGAATAGCGGGAATCCAGGGCGCAAAGCGCACCGCCGACCTCATCCCGCTCTGTCATCCGCTGCTCGTTGGAGCGGTCTCCTTGAACTTCACGATCGGAGACGACTTCGTCGAGATCGAGACGCAGGTTGAGGCCGTCGACCGGACCGGCGTCGAGATGGAAGCTCTGACAGCCTGCGCCGTTGCGGCACTGACCATCTACGACATGTGCAAGTCGGCCGACCGAAGCATGGTGATCGAGGAGCTCTGCCTGTGGGAAAAGACCGGTGGCCGCTCCGGTACTTGGCGCCGGGCCAGTGGACGGGAGGGAGCGGACATCCACCATCTGACCGAGACCGTTGATTAGCGTTCCTGGCGTAGCGAGGTGGATGCAAGGAGCGTGAGCCTGGTGATCATTGCGGTGTTGGCAGTCATCTGGCTGATCGCCTTGACGCCGATGATCCTCCGCAAGCTCTCCGAGCACCAATTCTCAACCTCAGTCAATGCCTTCCACAGGCAACTTCGGGGCATTCGGCGCGTCCACCCCCAACTGCCACCCAGTGCATTGGACTTCGAGATGCCACCCTCTGCGGCACCCATAGCTGACGAGGACCAAGAGTCGTCCATGATGGTCTCGAGCACGCCCGTCGCCGGGTCTTACGGCCGGCCCACTCGGCACCCCACGCCACAGCTCGCCCGTCGGCGTCGCGTCCTGGCCGTGCTCGTGGCGACCATGCTGGGTCTCTTCCTACTCGGCATCATCCCGGGCCTTGCCGTCCTCTGGGACATTTCGCTTCTTGCATTCGGGATAACCGCGGCCTATCTGGCGCTGCTCATTCACTTCCACCGGTGCGCTGTCGAGCGCGAGAGCAAGGTCGTGGACATTCAGGATCGCCGAACGACTGGGAACGCGAGCATTCCCGCGACAGCGCTTGTCCCTGCCGGCGAAGACGACCTAGGCGAATCGGACTGGACTATAGAAGAGTCGAACGAACCAGCTTGCTGGTATGAGTTCGACGAGATGACGGCCGCTGGCCGCTGAGCCGCTGGCCCACATCTCCGGGTTTTGGCTTCTCTGCTCGGGAGGCGTTGACGCCGCTCCGCTAATCTGAGTCTTCGGCCGGACTCGGCTGGGGCGCTCAACGGAAGACTCCGATGTTGCCGCACCAGTCGCCCCGGGGGTGTAGCTCAGCTGGTAGAGCGCCACGTTCGCAACGTGGAAGTCGGCGGTTCGAGTCCGCTCACCTCCACCAAAACGTCGTGCGCTAGGTGGACAGGTCCCACCTCGTGGCCGAAAAGGGGACGCCCGAGAGGGTTGGTGGGTCGTAGTCCCTGGTGGAGCTGGGTGTGAGTGGATTGGGCGTGACTGCGGCCGGCTCAGGGCCGACGGTTGGCCACGACAGGCGCCCACGTTCGCCCACGTGGCGGCGTTTGGGGCGGGTGGTAGGACAAGGTGGCGGTCAGAGGGCTACGGCGCCGTAAGGGCCGGCGCACCAAGTGCTCGGCCGAACCAGCCCAGCCGGTAGCGGAGCGGCCGAGTTAAGCCGCGAAGCCAGGCTGGCCGCGAACTCGACGACGGGTGAGAAGAGGGTCACTTTTTCGCTTGAGGCCGTGGGCGGCACAGACAGATCTTCGGGTTCGACAGTCGTGACCGAAGCGCCGGGACTGCTGTCGATTCGGTTGACAGCCTTTCATCAGGGCCTGATCTCAACAGGAAATGTGGAAACCAATCGTGGTGCAGGTCAATCCGGCTACGACAATGCGAGCCCACTCACCCCAGTTGGTCGCGTAGAGCCCCATCGCTCCCGTCGAGATCTCAGCAATTCTCGGTTCGAGACCAAACACGAACGCTCAGCCGGCCTGCTTGGCACTGAGTTTGATGAAGCCTCAAAGAAGGTCAGCGCAGTTGAGACAACGTGTATCAAGAGGTCGGAGATCTGCGACCAAGGGTCCCGAGGCGAACTGTCGCTGCAGCCAAGGCGACGGACACGAATGCCAAACCAACCCCAAAATAGGCCAGTGTTGTAGGAACAATGTTGAGGATGACACGGTACCCCAGATATCGGTTGGCCATGACAGTCCCGTTGTTGATCGGAGAGAAGACACGTAACGAGATTACGACTGCGATCAGCACACAACAACCGATCACAAGCACAGCACACATGCTAGCGAATTTATGCCAAGCGACTATGTACTGGCAAATAGCCCAGCTTGCCACTCCGAGACATTGCACGAGTACAGCGCCGACTAGGATACGCCAATCAGAGCCATGTACGACGGTATCGTAGAGACTCAAAGAGTCGCTGACCCGCGACAGGAGAATCAGCTCCAACGCAACTGGTGCTGGCGGAGACGTCAGAGCGTAGTAGGACACGTGCGAGTTGTACCAGTATGGGAACACGGCTGACAGCACGACAAGAAAGTCGACGACACAACACACCAGAAGTGTCCCCGTAGCAAGAGCGATCCGAGAAGACGCGTTCATAGCTCACTAACTTGGATTGGGATTGTACGAACCGATTGGATTTGGATTTGGCTCCAGATAGGTGAGAACACTATCAAGCGCCGAGGCCGCTAGGACCGGCAGGCCGGATTCGAACACTTGGTTGAGCGTCTCCTCGACGGCAAAGACCGCCAATCCGTGCGCGGTGATCGCATTGTTAACCCGGCTTGACCAGCTTCCCCACCCGTTCGTAGCTGAAATGAGAGGGAGTGCCTCTTCCCACGAGTCAAGGCCAAAGAACTCGTCGTCGTAGATGACCAGCACGGCTCCTGCTGAAGCTACGGCGAGCGTCTGTACGACCTCTGGCGTTGGCCCGGCAAAGAATCCCCGTAGGCCGACCGTGTCATCATAATAATTGGCGATCTGCGTTGCAGCATACCATTCGTCTCCCGCATGGCCGCTGCAGATAACGACAGGGGGCTCATTATGATCAGACCAACAGGCTATATTGAACACGCCGGCGAAGTTGATACACCAGTCCCCGCTCGGATCACTGTTGTTCACCGGATCCCCGCCGGCGTAGTCATACGCCTGGTCGGTTTGGTTGAACGCCGGGTCCCAGGTCGTGAACTGCCCCGTCTGCGCCTGGTACCACCTGGCTCTCATGTTGCTGAAGCCGCTCGAGACGGGGGATGCGTCCGTGTACTGGCCGGCGTAGCCAAACGGGGAGTCCGGCGTGCCTGTCGAGAGCGTGCCGTAGGCGTCGTAGCGCCAGAAGCTGAGCTCGTCGCCTGCACTGTTCGTCGCGAGCCACGAAGAATCCGACGGCGTGTAAGTGAGGAACACGGGGTTGTCGCTCGGCGGCGACGAGGTCACGTTGACCTGCTCCACCGGCTCGCCTGTCGGCCGGACATGTCGTTTTCGATGAGCGTTCAGAGGGAGTTGCCAATCAGCGGTATCTAGCTGCCCGGGTGCGACCCCTCATGCCGCGCGACTGCAAGGAAATCACGTGACCAGCGTCGCGTTCAGCCGACCTCCTGGGAGCGCCGACGTGGCACGGAGTCCAATGCACCGGCGAAGTCAGGTGTGCGGCGTGGGCCGGTAGATGAGCTGTTGGATGCTTACGTCGAACGTCTGGCTTGCGATCAGCTCGAGATCGAAGTCAGCTGCACCGTGGAAGATCGGGTCATCGCCGGTCCGTCCGGTTATGACCGGGAAGATGGTGAGTTCGATGCGATCCACCAGGCCGGCCGCCATCAGCGTCCGGTTCATCGACAGGCTGCCGTGCGAGCGCAAGGGCACGTCGGACTCCTCCTTGAGTCGGGCGACAACGTCGACGGCGTCACCATTTGCGAGGGTCGCGTCGGGCCAGTCGAGCGGGCCTTCCAGGGAGTTCGACACCACCGTCGTCGGCATGCTCGTCATCTTGGGGACCCACGCATCAAGTCCCTCAATGTCCATCGCGAGGACCTCGACGAACATCCGGAAGGTGTTCGCTCCAAACACCATCCTTTGCGCCGAGCTGTAGGTGGCGAGGCGCCGCGCCACCAGCTGCGGACCCTGCTTTCCCCAGTAGGCACCCCAACTGCCGTCGTGGGAGCCGAAGCCGTCCAGGGTCGAGAAGACGTCGAAGGTGTAGGTCGCCGTCACGTCGAGGCTCGGACGAGGCAGAAGGGGTGCCCCGCCGGGTCGAGAAAGACGCGGAAGTCCGCCGGGTCGGGCTGTACGTCCGCCTTGCGGGCCCCGATCCCGAGGACGAAGGCCTCGCCATCGTCGAGGTCGTCGACGGCGAAGTCGAGGTGCGCCTGCTGGGGAATGGGTCCCTCCGGCCACGTCGGTGCGACGTGGTTCGCGACCTTCTGGAACCCCAGGGTCGGCCCGTGCTCGGCGACGAGCTCGATCCAGGTCACGTTCTCCTCGGGAAAATCACCGAGCGGCTCGACCGCAAGGCCGGTGAGCTCGGAGTAGAAGGCGGCGAGCACGAGCGGGTCCGGACAGTCGAGCGCTGCAACTTGCAGTCGTGGGCGGGTCATGGGGACGACGCTATGCGCCGTGCGCGGCGTCCCGCCAGAGGCAGCGGAATCGTCGTGAATCCTCCGGGCCCGATGCCCGAGTGCGTGCACCCGAGGGCCATTCCTGATGTGCCGTCCGGACAAAGGGGCATGTCCGATTACGTTGACGCCTGGTCAAGCGTTCGAACGTAGTCCCATAGCCTCCACTCGTTATCAGAATCGCATCGATCCTCCTGATCAGCGGTTGATCCGGCGTTCGGATCGCTGGCCGAGCCACTTGTGCTGGTTCGAACCCGTCGTCACGGTCGTGCTGATCTCGTCTCCAGGTCGTTTCCCCGGCGCGTGAAACGCAGCTCGCGAAGGGTCACACCATTTGGAGGCACCTACGAGAGGCGTCGTCGCACCCACCCTGTCGATACCGACACGAGAAGGAGCGCCAGGACGATGAACAAGCCCAGTTCCATCCACTGGAAGGTCCAGTACCGGCTTGGGGGTTGGTAGGTGGTCACCGCATGGAGGTGGAAGCTCGCCACGCAGGCCTTTTGCACGGCCTGGGAAATATTGCCGGTCCGCAAGCTTTCTGCCGGAACCTTGACGTGGCACGCGCCCACACCCTGGAAGATGAGCGTCCCAGCGTGCGTGATGAAGCCCTGAAACAAAGAGCTCTGCCCAAGTTGTCCGAGCACGTGACCGTTCGGGGAGACCAACTCGGTCCCAAGAGCCCAATCAGCGGGTTTGGGGGGCCCGAGTTGGTAACCCATCGGTGTCCACAAGAACGGTGACGCCGCGTGCAGCGGTGACAAGAGGTGCTGGCGGATCCAGGTGCTGAACGTGATGTGTACCGCGAAGTAGACGAGGAATGTCACGGCCATCGCTGGAAGAGTCCTGCGAAGGAGCACTCCCAGTGCGGCGCCAAGAGCAAAAGCGAAGGCCGCGTAGCCGATGAGGACGATGCCCCGGCTGTCGTACTGTTGGAATGGGCTGTTTTGCAGCTGGTCGAACATGCTCGACCACCAAGTCACGGCCAAGCTGAACAGCCCTGCTGCCAGCATGCTTGCGGCGCCGACGACTCCGAGCTTCGCAAGCATCCAACGCGATCGGGTAACGCTCTGGGTCCACGCCAGTCGGAAGGAGCCGGTCTCGAGTTCCCGGGCAATGAGCGGTGCGCCCCAGAACACGCCGATCAACGCTGGGACGGCGAGAGCTAGCGCATTTGCGAGGTGCCGCAGCAGCGAGTCCTTCGCGAAGAACTCGGTCCTTGCTGACTGACACGCCTGCACGCCCTTGCAACGCAGGACGTTCTGGAAGGAGGCCGAGAGTCCAGGATGCGTCAGCGCCAGCGTGAACACGACGGCGCCCAGCAGCACCAGTGCTGCAACTGCCTGAGTGCGAAACTGCCGCCACGCGAGCCAGGTCATGTTCCGACCTCGGGCGTCGATGCCTGGACACTCCCATGCGAGCCGGAGCCACGTGCCATGTACGCGAGCACGAGGTCTTCCAGGCTCGTCGGTTCGATTGTCCACGCTGAGTCAACCACCGGCCCATCGGATCTAACGATCAGCGTTGTCTGTCGCTCGGTGTGACTTGCATCGATCACCTCCTGACACGCTGGGGGCGGAGCCCCCGGTTCGCGAGGGCCGACCAAACGATGGTGTGATGAGAGCAACTCGTCGACGTCGCCTGCCACTTGGACGTGCGAATCAACCAGAACGATGACGTAGTCACAGACGCGCTCGATGTCGGCGACGAGGTGCGACGAGAGCATGACGCCGAGGTCGTGGGTCGCTACGTCCTCCATCAGCGTCTGCAGGAACTCGCGCCGCGCGAGCGGGTCGAGGCTCGCGACCGGCTCGTCAAGGATCAGAAGGTCCGGGCGCTTGGCGAGGGCCATGGTGAGGGCGAGCTGGGCGCGCTGGCCACCAGACAGCTTGCCCGCGTGTTGCGCTGGATCAAGCTCCAGCTTCTCAATCCGGTGACGCGCGGAGTCGCCGTCCCACCTCGGGTTCAAGTGCGCTCCGAGTTCGAGGTGATCGCGGATGCTCAACGAGGAATACGTCGGCGTGTCCTGAGCGACAAAACCAACGCGTCCAAGAATCTCGGCATCCTCGGCAGGTGGCCTTCCGAACACCTCGATCGATCCTGACGACGGGGCAAGCAGCCCGACGGCGAGTTGGAGCAACGTCGTTTTTCCGGCGCCATTCGGCCCCACGAGGCCGACGACGTGACCGGTCGGGACCGTGACCGAGCAGTCCGACAGCGCCCAGCGTTGGCGATAACGCTTCCCGAGGCCGCGCGCCTCGACGGCGACGCTCATGAGGCCTCTATCGGTGATGACGCCCGAAACTGCTCATGAAAGAGAGCCTCGATGCTCTCCTCGTCGAGTCCCGCAGCACGCGCCTCGGCGAGCCACGACTCGAGAACGGCGCGCAGCCGACCGTGCTCGGCGATCGACGGGTCGCCCACGGTCTTGATCACGAACGTCCCGACGCCGATGCGCGCGGCCACGAGTCCCTCGTACTCGAGCTCTCTGTACGCCTTGGCCACGGTGTTGGGGTTGATGGCGACCGTGCCGACGACCTCCTTGATGGTTGGCAGTCGGTCACCCTCGCCGATGAGCCCGAGCTTGAGGGCGCGTCGAACCTGCTGGACGAGCTGTAGGTACGGGGCGACGCCTGACTTCGTGTCCAGGTAGAACTCGATCACAGCAGCCTCCCGACCTTGCCTAGCATACTAGTGTCCTAGTAAAGATAGCGCTGCGTCGACGCCTGTCAAGTCGGCGCTGGCCGCTATCAGTGCCGGAGCTTGCGAGCCGCAACTCTCCGTTGCGACGAGCCGGTCAGGATTGACGATTTACGCTGTGATCAGGCGAGAGACTGGCGGTAGGGGTTCTGACCTAGTCTCATCACCTCCACTGCGAGACTTCGCTGGACAGGGGCACCCTGGCCGGTCACGTCGCCTGAAGCTCGATAAGGAACAACGGAATGAACGTCCTCATCTTCAATTGCGGAAGCTCCTCGCAGACCTTCAAGGTGTACCAAGCCAGCGACAATACGAGCTTCAGCGTCCTTGCCTCCGGTAAGGCGCAGCCCGTCGCCACGACGACCCAGGCGCTGCCCCGAATCGACTGGACGATCAACGCCGAGGTTGGCAACGAAGAGGCCAACCTCTCCAGCCACCGGCGCGCCGCCGAGCAGATACTGAGGGTCCTCCGCGAGCACGCAGTCTCAGTCGACGCGATCGGCCATCGTTTCGTCCACGGCGGAGAGTGGTTCCATCAAACAACAAGGATCACGCCAGCCGCCGCGGAGAACTTCGTCCGGTGTTTTCCGCTGGCGCCCATCCACAACCCGAACTCCTACAGCGTCTTCGAAGCCTGCAAAGAGCAATTGCCTCAGGTACCTCAGTTCGCGGTATTTGACACCGCGTTCCACCATGACATGCCACCCGAGGCGGTCCGTTACGCGCTGCCGCTAGCGCTCGCGCATGAACATGGCCTCCACAAGTTCGGGTTCCACGGATTGTCCTGCTCATACGTGTCCGAGCGAGCAGCGCAACTCCTTGGTAAGTCAATTCACGCGGTCAAGCTCGTTTTGTGCCACCTCGGCACTGGCGGATCGAGCGTAACTGCCTTCAAAGACGGGCATTCCGTCGACACCTCGATGGGCTACTCGCCCTTGCCAGGCCTCATCATGTCGACACGCTGCGGTGACATCGATGCTGAGATTGTCCTCCAGCTCTTGAGAAAAGGCCTTACATACGAGCGGGTCAGTGACATCCTCAACAACGAGTCTGGCCTTCTCGGGATGTCCGGATTCTCCTCAAATCTCGAGGAAGTTATGAGCGAAGGCGACCGTGGGAATGGCGATTGCCGGATAGCAGCCGACGCCTACGTCAACCGGCTCAAGACCTATCTCGGTGGCTACTACTGGGCGCTAAACGGTGCGGACGCGATCGTCTTCACCGACTCTCTCGGCACCAGGTCCTGGAAGCTGAGGGAACGCGTATGTGGGGACGAGGGCAACCTTGGCATCCATCTGGACAACGCCAAGAATCGAAGCGCCCCCCCTGACGCGGAGTCATTCGTCGAGAGCAGGGACTCAGCAACGAGAATCATCGTCATACCCACAGATGAGGAGTTGGTCATCCTGCGGGAGGTTCTCGGCGTTCTGTAATTCGGCGGAACGCTGGACCCGCCACAGTGGCGGACCGAGACGTCCTGGCACGCGGCGCTCGCTCAACTGTCGTGGCCCGGCAACTGTCCTCCTGGACTAGCGAAGTCCACTTGCTCGGCAGTGGCAGTGCCGTTCTTGAGGCCCGGATAGCTCACCCAAGTCATACAGACGTTGAGTTCGTCGATAACGGTCGAGGCCTCGATCTTCTTCCCATTGTCGAGCTCCATGGACCCTGTTGTGTGAGCGTCCTCGACAATGGTCACGTCGTAGCCACGATCCAAGGCGCCGTACGCCGTAGCGCGTATGCACCAGTTGGTGGCGACGCCGGCCAGCACAAGGTGGGTCACGCACAACTTGGCAAGCTCGTCTTCGAGGACGGTCTTCTCGAAGGCCGAGTTGAACCTCTTGTGTACTCGCAGCTCGTCCGCTCCAGCCACGAGTTGCGGCACCCACTGCCACTCTGGGCTCCCGTACGGCAGTTCGTCGTCCGAGTGCTGCACCCAAAGCACGGGCACGCCTTGGGATCGCGCCCGATCGACAACTCGAGCCACGTTGTTGATGACGCGTTCGGAGTCCCACATGTCCGTCATGACGCCCACCTGCACATCAACAATCAGAAGCGCGGCCTTGTTGCCCTCGCGCACTGTGGCCATAGCGATCTCCTCTCGTGTCCGTTTGCGAATGTAGCCACGGGCCGTCCGACTCTGTGTCGCGACGTACTTGAGGCGTGGGCGCCGCGACCCCCCTGCACGGGCCCGTCCCCCCGGCCATGGGTGGAGACCCGGTGCCCACCCACTTGCACTGCTCCGGTCGCCACACGGTGTCGCCAGTCCGAACGCATCTCGGCTTTGCCGGGCCGTCTCCGAAGCCGGAAGCGGCAGGAGCGACCGCAATCCGACCGTAATGTCTTTGTCGCCTGCTGCACAATGGAGACATAGATAGGTCGGAGGGATAGGACTGGCGCCATGGGTGAAGAGAAGATCCCAATCGGAACGTTCGATGCGCTGCTGCGCGATCTGCTCACATGGGGGCTCGTGGCCCGGGAGGAGACCGACGGTGGACCGACATGGCGCCTCGTCGATCGAGCACAGCAGCGCCTGGGCGCGCTCGCGATCGCTCGAGAGCCGTGGCCGGTCGAGCGCACGGCGTACTCGGGTCGCCGATGCGCCGACTGCCACGCTATGCGGATGACCTGGCTCAGAGACGGCGCCTACGTCTGCGACTCGTGCTGGCGGGCGCGGCTAGAGGGCGCGAACGATGAGATCACGGCCGCCGATCGGCCCGCCGCACGGGGCCCTCGCTGGGTTCGCCACTCCCGGCAAAAGCTCGCCTCCTGAACTGATCGCCCACCGCCGCGTGCCGCTGCCGCCCGCGCGAATCCGTCGTGCCGACAGGCAGCTCGGGTGGCGCGCGAGCCGTGAATTCCCGTCCTGTACCCATCGCCGATCCCTCCAAGGAGGGGACGGTGGGCGCTGCCTCCACGACCCGGACAGCCGAGCATTTGGAGGCAAGTCACGGCACCCAAGTGCCAAGACCGCCCACCCGGCAGCAAGCTCGGGGCGCGTTCGACTGCCCGCCGATATTTCGAGCGGCCGACTGCACGTCAAGCCGAGCTCTCCCGTTATCTTCGATCTGGACGTGTTCCCGCTGTCGCAGCTCGTCGCCGACGCAGTTCGACCAGGTGGAGGGGAAAGACAATGAGTGATCACAGGCAAGCTGCGCCACCGAAGGACCTGCGGAGCTGGCCGAAGGACGCGGTCCGGATCTGTTTCGGTGTCGTCTGGCTGATCGACGCGTCGCTCAAGTGGTTGCCGGGGTTCCGCGCCAGTTTCCTGCCGACGATCATGGCCGAGGCGCAGGGCCAACCCGGCTGGCTCCGGTGGTGGTTCGACTTCTGGATCAACTTCCAACACCCGAGAGCTCTCTTCTTCGCCTATCTAGTGGCCGTCATCGAGACCCTCATCGCCTTGGCTGTGACCTTCGGCGTTGCCCGCAAGTTCACCTATATCTCCGCAAGCGTGTTCAGCTTCCTAATTTGGTCGACGGCAGAGGGCTTCGGTGGGCCTTACACGTCAGGGGCAACCGACGTTGGTACCTCGATCATCTACGTCTTCGTCTTCTTGTGCCTCTTGGCCCTCGCCTATTACACCGGCCCGAGTCGATACACCCTCGATTACTACATCGAGCAGCGCTTCTCATGGTGGTGGAGGCTTGCCGAGATGCGGCGACCGGCCGCGGTGGGAACGCCCCTCGCCACCGCCGATGCCGTTCCGAGCCCGCCAGCACAACAGCCTGTGGTGGCACAAGCGACCAACAGCGACCCTGGGTCCGCAACGCCTTAGACCGGGAGTCCGCCCGGGGCCTGAGCCAGGTCCGTGGGGGTTCTTCCGGATGGCGACGGTCAGAGGTGGCTCGGCGCCTCCAGCTTGCCCCGGCAGCGGCCGAGACGGCCGTGAATCCCAGATCCCGATCGAGCCTCCGCTCTTAGACCACGCGCTCGATGCGGTCCAACCACTCCGAGACGAGAGCGGAGCAGACTGTCGGCTGTTCTCCCCACATCAGGTGGCCGGCTCCGTCCAACACGGCGAGGGTGGCTCGCGGGAATATGTCCAGAAGTCTCCACGCTCCCTCGTAGCCGCAGGCGCTGTCCTGCCTTCCTGTAAGTATCAGGACAGGCGCCGGGAACGGCTTTGGTATCGAGCTGACGTCAAAAGAGAACTTCTTCGCTGCATACAGCCTGCCGAGGAACCGTTCGTCGCCAGGAGCTATGACGTCTAGTACGCGGGCGTACTCCAGCACCGAGGCGGTCTGGCTGACTGCCATGTGCTCCAGCCAGTTGATTCCCTCCGACCGGGCCTGATCGATGACGCCTTCGTCCCTGTTCAAGGCGACGAAGGCTGGAAGATCATCTTCCTGAAGCAGCCCAGGAACGCTGAGAAGCAGGCCCTCGATGCTTCCTGCCCGCCTGTGCACCAGGCCCAGCGCCACGTAAGCCCCGTATGACGATCCGGCGAGCACAAAACGGGTTCCACCGATGACGCGGTCGACGAACTGCTCGAGAACGTCCAAGACCTGGTCCCCGCAGGTGATCCAGTCAGGGCCCTCTGTCTGGCCCATGCCCGGCAGATCGAGGTATATGCGCCTCCAACCCGCATGCTCGACGAAGTGCCGCTCCATCTCGAACGCCGGTTGCGTGTGGTCGAGCGGCCACCCGTGCAGCATCAGAATCGGCCGACCCTCGCCCTGTGTCACGTAGTTGACGACAATCCCGTCCAGGTCACACAGCACGGCCGGATGATAGCTAGGCAACCGGGGCATCGACTGAGACCGTCCCCGGGCCAGCGCCTCGATCTCGAGAGCTTGAAACAGGCGAGGGTGTGCCGGCCCCTGCACACCGTAACTGCGGAGTTCCGCAGCCAATTCCCGAGAGCCAACGGACACGGCGGAGACGATTGAACTCGCGGGCTGACGCCTTGGCGGTCACGGTCACGCAGCCCGCGCGCCTGACAACTCGCCCACACCTGCCAGGGGGTCGGGATTGGCATGGCACGCCGTTGCCAATTTCGCGACTAGTTTCGTCCTTCAAGAGTTGTCCCGCTATCCCCACTAGCCGGAGACCTCGTCGAGCAACGCCTATGCAGTTCAAAGGAGAACGCAATGACCCGCAAGGTACTCTGGCCAGTCCTCGTAATCGGGATCTTCCTGATCGTGTTGCCGTTCGCCATCTCGATGCCCTCTAAGACGAGCGACGGGCAGACGATGCTGAACCAGTTCCACCCGATCATGCAACCTTCCTCGGTGAACACGGCTGCGAACTACTACTACAACACCTTCGTTCCGCTGCGTACCGTCGCCGCCGAAGGCCTCCAGGCCACGCCGGAAGTGCCCCAGCTGATCAGTGGTTTGGCGCTCGAGCTCAAGATGACCCCGGCCCAGGTGGAACAGTTCCTGGGAGCGGACTTCCCAGCCATGGCGAAGCTGCTGATGGGCCTGCCGCACCTGACAAAGGTCTTCAGCAACGTGTCCCCGGGTCTCAGTGCCTACAAGCCGAACCTCATCGCCATGCAAAACAACGTCCACAACTACGCGCAGATCGACTCCATGCCAAGCATGAACCTGCTCACGTGGTTCTTCGTGGTTCCCGGAGCCCTTCTCGTGCTTCTCGCCGGACTTGGTCTCGCCGCCCCGGCGGCATTCCGCCGGCGCAGTACGCCCTGATCTCTGGGAGTCCCCGCCAGGAGCACGACCCGCTTGACGGCGTCGTGGCTGCGCTTTGCCGCACGAGTTCGGCGGACAAAGCGGCCCTGGGTGCTGACCGCGCGCGAGCCTGGCGCGGGTGGTCCTGGGCCTTGTAGCTCCACTGTCAAGGCACCCGCCGGGTCAGACCGGGTATCGTTCAGTGCCAAGCGTGCTGCATTCGAACGGCTGCCCGGGCTGGGCGCGCCGAGGGCCACAGGGCGCTTGCGACGGGAGATAGGAGAATCGTGAGCAGGCTTCCCACTCCGCTGGTCGGAGACGGAATGCTCGTGCCGTGCATAGACGGCCTTGAGCGCCCATACGTCGGGTTCGATTCCGCCGCGTCGACTGGCGCTCTCGAGCAGGTCCTGAGTCGCGTCGAGGAGTTCGTTCCCACGTACTCGAGCGTCCACCGGGGTGTCGGATACAAGTCACAGCTTTCGACTGCCGCCTTCGAGGCCGCGCATGAGGCGGTGCTGTCCTTCGCCGGGCGCGAGGGACGCGATGACGTCGCCGTCATCTGTCGCAACACGACCGAGGCCATTAACCACGTCGCCTACAGCCTGGGGCTCGGCCCGAACGACATGGTCGTGACCACGGTCATCGAGCACCACGCCAACCTGCTGCCGTGGTTCCGAGCCGCCAAATGCCGCTACGTCGAGTGCCAGGCGGACGGGACCTTCACCACCGCGGACATCGAGACCCAGCTGGACCGGTCCCCCAAGCCTCGCCTGTTGGCGGTCAGCGGCGCTTCGAACGTCACGGGGTGGGTGACGCCGATCGACGAGATCGTCTCGGCCGCCCATCGCCGTGGAATCCCCGTCCTCGTCGACGCCGCCCAGCTCGCGCCACATCGTCCCCTGCCGCGCGAAGCGGATTTCCTCGCCTGGAGCGGACACAAGATGTATGCCCCTTACGGTGCCGGCGTGCTGATCGGCCCTCGAGACGTCTTTACGACCGGCGGCCCGTTCCTGGCCGGGGGCGGAGCAGTCGAGTACGTGGACCTCGACGAAGTCCTCTGGAAGGGTCCTCCTGACCGCGAAGAGGCAGGTTCCCCGAACGTCATCGGTACGGTTGCCCTGCACGCGGCCATGGACGCGCTGACCGATATCGGCTGGCCGGAGATCATCACGCACGACAACATCGTCGGGCGGATGTTGCGCGAAGGGTTGACCCGCATCCCGGGTGTGCGCATCCTCGGTCCCGCGCTTGCGAGTGACACGCTGCCCGTAGTGAGCTTCGTCGTGGAGAACGTCCATTACGCGCTCGTCGCCGCCAGGCTTTCTGCAGAGTGCGGCATCGGCGTCCGGAGCGGTTGCTTCTGCTCGCATCCCTACATGATGCGCCTGTTGGGCGTGACTGCTGACGACGTCGCCCGGCACCACACTGAGGTGCGTCGGGGGGACCGGAGAAGGATGCCCGGGGCGGTGAGGGCGAGCGCCGGCCTCAACACGACCGAGGAAGACGTCAGCTGCCTGCTCGAGGCGATCGCGAAGATCGCGAGCGGCGATCAACCACCCGTCGAGTACACCCAGGACGTGAAGACGGGCGAGTTCAATCCCGATCCTGACGTGGCGCCCTGGTACGCAAACTTCGACCTCCGCTGCACGCCGAGCCTGTCCCGCTAGCAAGCGCGGGTCATTCGGTTCCGGCCCTGCGGAAAGCTCCCCCCAAATAGGAGCTGGCCGCGGCTGCGTCGAGTCAAGCAGGCCTCACTGCCCGCACGAGGGCATCAATGGCGCTCACTTCGCCCGATTCGGTGGCTACGACTCGCGTAACCCGTGCCGCTCTCTCGACCCGGAGCCCAGGCAGTTCCCCGGCGATCTCTTCCGGACCGTACAAGAGAGTCGGATCCTGCGGCCCGCCCGTCCCGTGGACGAGATTGGTCGTGTCATGACCGACTATGAGCGCCGTCCCGCCAACCGCGAGCGAGGTGGCGGCGTTCGCCAGAACGCGGCGTCGCTGCTCAGAAGGCAGGTGCAGGTAGAACAGGACGACGAGGTCGAACGAGGCCTCCGGGGGCTCCCAGTCGAGGACGTCGGCCTCGATGAAGGTCACCTCCACCTGCCGCGCAGCGGCCATCTGTCGCGCCTTGGCAAGCCCGACGGCGGAGAAGTCGATACCCGTGACACGCCAGCCCCTCGAGGCGAGCCACAGCGAATTGCGACCCTCACCACAGGCAATGTCGAGCGCTCGACCCGGAGCAAGTGACTGGAGCTCCTCGACCAGAAAGCGGTTCGGCTCGGCCTTCCAGACGAGTTCCTCGGTCCCGTACCGCTCGTCCCAATGTTCTCTCGTCACAAGAATCGCCCCACGATCTCCCGACCCGTTCTACCGCGTACATCCGCGCTGCCGCGTCCCCGACCGGCCTCATGGGTCGGCGGCCTCGGGGGAACTGCGGCTTGCGACGCTGATGGCGGCCCCTAGGCTCCGATCGCACTTCCGATTAGCCGCCCAATCCCGAAGGTCACACCTGCGGCGAGTAGTCCGAAGCACAGCTGCCTGGTCCCCGAGAACATCGCCTTGCGGCCGGTGAGCAGGGTGATCAACGCCCCGATGGCGAAAAGCCCTATGGCGGCGCCGCCGATGGACGTCACCAGCGCGACCGTCCCGCTCGTAATGAAGTACGGGATGAGCGGGATGATGGCACCGAGGGAGAAAAGGAGGAACGAGGCGGACCCGGCCGAGTAAGGAGAACCGCCCAGTTCGCTCGGGTCCAGCCCGAGTTCCTCGCGGACCATGGCGTCGAGAGCGGTCTGTTCGTCGACCATAAGGCGATCGGCGACTTGCTGCGCCTCCTCTTGCGGAAGCCCTTTTGCCTCGTAGATGAGCGCCAGCTCCTCGCGTTCCTCATCGGGCACGGATCGAAGCTCGGCCCTCTCCGTGGTCACCTGGCGCTCGTAAAGCTCATGGGTGGTCTGAACCGAGATCCACTCTCCGATCGCCATTGAGCACGCACCCGCCAACAGGCCCGACAGCCCGGTGATCAGGATCGCGGCGGTCCTGAGCTGGGCTCCGGCCACGCCCATCACCAGGGCGAGGTTCGAGGTCAGCCCGTCGTTCGCACCGAGCACGGCAGCGCGGAGCGAATTGCCGCCTGGAGCCCGGTGGCGCCCTTCCAGTTTGGCAAGGGTCTCGCCCTTGAGACCCTGGGGTGACCCGCCGGCGATGTAGCGGAGCACTCGGGCGTGGGACCGCTCCTGGTCGGACATGTTCGTCTCCGCAGTCTCCGGCTGGGCGTCGTAACCGTTCTCGTCCACCTGCTCGAGGGTGGCGACGGTGGGAAGCACGACCTTGGCGCCGAAAAAACGCGCCAGGTAGGACATGGCGCGGGCCCGCCACGACGGCCGGCGCTTGCCCGGCTCCACCCTGATCGAGGTGAGTTGCTCCTCCCAAAACGACAGGTGGCGCTCCTCGACCTCGGCCAGCCGGACATACACCGAGGACAAATGGGGGTCCTTCTCAGACGCGGCCATGGCTCGGTAGACGAATGCCGAGTCGATTTCAGCCTGCAGGTTGGCTCTGTAGCGGGACTCGTTGGACGGTTCTTTCGGCACAGCTGTTTTCTACTCTCTTGGCACTTAGACGAGCCAGGCTTGCGCCTGCTCCGCGCGACCGGCGCTTCGCCAACAGTCGCCAGAAAGGCTCTGTTGGGGCTAACCCTCCGAGTCAGGCGTAAAGGTCGACTGCACGAACTTCGCGAGCACCGGAGGCAGGGTGAAAGTCGGGTCGAGGCGCACGGCGAGGCCTTCGCACATAACGACCGTCTTCATCAGCAGGCCGAGCTCACGTGGGAAGCGCAAGTGGTGCCGCCGGCTCACGGTCATGAAGTCGATCAAGAGGGGCGCGATGCGCAACTCGCCGATCGGGACCTCGTAGGAAGCTGCATTGATCCTCTCCACCTCCTCGGCGAAGCGGGCCTCGTCCACACCGCTCGGAACGATCCCGAGCGCCCGCAAGGCCGCGGCGCTGCGCATGGTGTCCCTTGTCGCCAAAGCGAAGAGGATCTCGACTAGGGCGGCGCGCACCGGTGCCGTTACGGTGCCCATCATGCCGAAGTCGACCATCGCCAGCGTCCCGTCCTCCTCAACGAAGAAGTTCCCGGGATGCGGATCGGCGTGGAAGAAGCCGGTCACGAAAACCATGGACATATAAGCGTTGGCGAGGCGGTTGGCGATCGCCCGCCGATCGACGCCCATCTCGTCGAGAGCAGCAAGGTCGGTGATCTTGGCGCCGTGAACCCGTTCCTGAGTGAGCACGCCCGAGGTCGTCAGTTCCCATACGACGAGCGGGACGCGCACCTCGAGCGCCCCGAGGTCGAGACGCACTCGGTCCGCGCTCTTGCCCTCGATCACATAGTCGAGCTCGGCGCGCAACGTGCTCGCGAACTCATCGACAAAGCCGACCAGGTCGATCCGCCGCAGCGGACTCCATCCCCACGTCGCCAGCCGCGCCAGCACATGGAGGATGGCAAGGTCACTGTCGACGGCCGCGATGATCCCGGGACGGCGCACCTTTACGACGACCTGCCGCCCGTCCTTGAGACAAGCCGGGTGCACCTGTCCGATCGAGGCGGCGGCGATCGGGTCCTCCCCGAGGCTCGCGTAGCAGCGGGCGGGATCGTTCTTGAGCTCATGGCGAATCGCTTCAATGACCGCCGTGAAAGGGATCGGCGGGGCGGAATCCTGGAGCGAGGAAAGGGCTTCCTCGTATGTAGGCGGAATTAGGTCGGGACGAGTCGACAAGACCTGGCCGAGCTTGATGAAAGTGGGGCCGAGCTCCAACAAGGCGTCGCGAAAATGCTCAGCGCCGGTGCGGCGCGCCTTGGTGTTGCTGCGCCCAGGGAGCCGACGAGTGAGAAAGTTGCCGAAAGCGGCGAGTTCGTGGCGCAAGAAGACAAAGACGATCCGCAGAGCCCTGCGATTGACCGAGCGCTTCACGACGACGCCCCGAGGCTTCGCCCCGCCCCACCCGCGACTGCCTGAACACGGCGATACGTGGCCTGGTTCGCCATCTTGAGCACTCCGGGCCCGGCAGGAGGCGGGGGCGACCGATGGACGGCGCCGTCGCCAGTAACAGCGGTTTGCGACATCAGACGCTTCGCCTCTTCTTCATGCAGTCCCGTCGCACGCGCGATCGCCCGACAAGGCTAACCGGCAAGGTTCGCGACAGTCCTGCTCCTCCTCGAAACGGTCGCGACCAGTCACCGGGCTGCACCCGGCCGAAGCGGGACGCCAGCCCTGCGATCCCGCCTCAGCTGCACCGCGCTCCGGTCAGTCCACCTGCTCGGCGGCGAGCTTGGCGCCTGTCTTGAAGGCTTCCTCGTTGAGCGGGATCAACGAGACCTTGTCTTGGAGGGCGGCATGGATCGCCGTGATGAACGTCTCGTCTGGGAAGACTCTCGTGGCTGCCTGAACGGCACCGACGGCGACGATGTTCTTCACAACTGCGGCCCCGAGGTCCTTGGCGATGCTCGTGAATGGCACCGCGATCGTCCGCACCCCGGGCGCGAAGCCCTCCGGCAGCGCGCTGATGACGGAGTTGTCGTAGATGATCAGTCCGCCCGGTCGCACCGTAGGCCCGAACTTGGCCAGGCTGGGAGCGTTGAACGCCACAAGCACATGCGGGTCCGGGGCAGCCGGCGACAGCACCTCGTTCAGAGCGACGTGAACGTCCGCATATGAAACTCCGCCGCGGGATTCGGGGCCGTAGCTCGGGATGTGAGTGGAGTCATAGCCCTCGTTGATGGCGCAACGCGTGATGATCATCGCCGCGGTCTGCGCACCGTCGCCGCCCGCACCTGCCAGCTTGAAACTGACGTCCTCGGGGTCGATGTGGGTCGGGAACCCGATTGCGAACCGGGGCAGACGCTCAGTCGTCGCGTCAACGGCCTTCAGAGTCGCCTCCGGGTCGTAGCTGGCCCGTGGTATGTCGGGGAAGACCCTCTCCCCCTCGGTGATGTCCTTCTTCACGCCGAGCGGGAAGACCGGCTCCATGTTCTCCCTGACCCAGTTTTCGGCCTCCTCCGGCGTCAGACGGAGGTTGATGGGGCATTCCGAGAGAACCTCGATGAAGGCAAAGCCGGCGCCTGTCACCTGCAGCTCGAGGGCCTTCTTGATGGCGCGCTGGGCATGGGTACGACGCTTGTTGTCATAAAGCGCGACCCGCTCGACGAACACAGGACCGCCGAGGCCCGCGATCAGTTCAGCCATTTGCATCGGCTGTCCCGACAAGGGGGTCCGCCCCTTGGGCGTGGTTTTCGTGAGCTGGCCGATGAGCGTCGTCGGCGCCATCTGTCCGCCGGTCATGCCGTAGATGGCGTTGTTGATGAAGATGACCGTGATAGGTATGCCCAGCTGGGCGGTGCTCACTATCTCGGCCAGGCCGATGGAGGCGAGATCGCCGTCCCCCTGGTAACAGATGACGATCGAGTCCGGATTCGCCGTCTTGTGACCGATGGCGACAGCCGGGGCGCGCCCGTGCGCAGCTTGGGTATTGCCCACATCGAAGTAGTAGTAGCTGAACACCGAGCAGCCGACCGGCGAGACGAGCACGGTACGGTCCTGGACGCCGAGCTCGTCGATTGCCTCAGCCAGATACTTCTGGACAAGCCCGTGACCGCAGCCCGGGCAGTAGGTCGTCGAGTGGGCATTGACGCCCTCGGCGTTGGCGTGGCGCTCGAACTGACGGTAAAAGACGGAAGTCGGCATCATCGCACCTCGTCCAGGCTCAGCACGTGTTCGACAATCTCGCTTTGCGACGGGAGGATCCCGCCCATCCGCCTCACGTGGCTAATCGGCGGTGGGGTTTGGACGTCCGCGTGGCTGAGCGCCAAGCGCACCTCGTCCTCCAACTGGCCGCTGCTCGCCTCGACGACCACGAGACGCTCAGTACGGCCCAGCAGACCGCAGAGAGCGTCGATCGGGAAGGGCCAGACGGTGACCGGGCGGAAGAGGCCCACCTTGAGGCCCTTGGCGCGCAGTTCCTTGATGGCACCCTTGGCCAGCTGGGAGGGGGTGTTGCACGCCACAAGGATGATGTCGGCGTCTTCGCACTGGTACAGATCAGCCCGCTGCTCGTCAGCTGTCATCCGCGCGTACTTCTCGTTGAGCTCGATGTTGTGCTGCTCGAGTCCGGCCTCCGAGAGGTTGATCGAGCAGATCAAGTTGCCCCTGTGTGACCGGTCGCCGTAAACGGCCCACTCGGGGATCCCCGGTTTCACCATCTGGCGCGGCAGCTGCACCTTGCCCGTCATCTCCCCGAGGTAGCCGTCTCCGATGATCACCACGGGATTGCGGTACTTGAAGGCGAGCTCGAAGGAGAGGATCGTCAGGTCGAGCATCTCCTGCGGGGTGGAAGGCGCGAGCACAATGGCGTGCGTGTTCCCGTGGCCGAGGCCACGGCAGACCAGCTTTATGTCCGCCTGTTCGGGACCGATGTTGCCGAGGCCCGGCCCACCTCTCATCACGTTGACGAAAACCGCCGGGACCTCCGCCCCGACCATGTAGGAAAAGCCCTCGAGCATCAGGCTGAAGCCAGGAGAGCTCGTGAAGGTCATACAGCGCTTCCCGGCCCCCCCGGCGCCGTAGAGCATATTGACTGTCGCGACCTCGCTGACCGCCTGGATGAAGATCCCGTCGAGCTCCGGCAGCACCTTCGCCATGAGCTCCGAGCCCTCGGTCGAGGGTGTGATCGGGTAGCCGTAAAAGTGCCGGCACCCGGCGAGGACGGCACCTATCGCCGCCGCGAAGGTACCTTTGACGATGAGCGGCTCCCGCTCCGGCAGCTCGACGATGGCGTCCGGCCACGGCTCCGGCTCCGGAGCGTCGAAGGGGCGAGGGCCGAGAAGCCAGGCGGGATCGACCAGTTCGAAAGCCTCTTCCTCGCCTTCGGGCCTCAAGCCGAATGGCTCGGGGCACGCTGAGATGCACAGCCCACATCCGTTGCACTGGGTGAGATCGATCGTGATCGGGATCAAGCCCGTCTCGGGGTTGATCTCAGTCCCGATCGTTATGCAGTCTTTGGGACACGCCCCGACACAACGACCACATCCCTTGCAGTACTCGGGGACGACGAAGGGCCTTGGTCTTTCGACCACACTGGCCATTTGAACAACCTCCTGCAGGAACCTGGCTGCGTGCCTCGCAGACGTTTCCGATACCCACGGTATCGCTGCCAGACGGCAAGCCTGCTTCTTAGGTGGTCGGGGCGCAACCCCCAACCTGGTCGGACGACCAAGATGTCGGCCGCGCGAGCCTTGGCGCGCCGTGTCAGGCTCATGACCTTCGACCCTAAAACCATGCTCCCATCTGCGGGAGACTGGACGAGGTCGGACCTGCACTGGGGGTCGGGAACTTGAGCAAGAAATCGGTCGGGGGAACTGAAGTGGTCTCCGCCAGCGCAGCTGGAGCCGAATCCGGCCTCGAGGAGGACCAGGCGGACCGGAACGCCGGCACCGAACTCGCAGCGCGGGCGAGCGCCGCCGCGGCCGCAATGACGGCTCTATTGCACCCTCAAAGGATCGCTGTCGTCGGCGCCAGCTCGGACCCGACGACGATCGCCGGCTTGCTCTTCGGGAACCTCGTGGACAGCCACTTCGGCGGAGTGGTGCTGCCGGTGAACCTGAAGCGACCCACCGTGAGAGACATCCCCGCCTACCCCGACTTGAGGTCCTGCCCTGTCGTCCCCGATCTCGTCGTCGCTTGTGTACCTGCCTCGATAGTCCCCGCCGTAGTGGCCGAGGCAGGCGACCTGGGCGTCAAGGCGGTCTGCGTCATCTCCGCAGGTTTCGCGGAGACAGGGGCGGACGGAGTCAAGCTCCAGGACGATCTCGTTCGGGAGGCGATGACCCGTTCGGTGAGGCTCGTCGGCCCGAACTGCGCCGGCATCCTGGCAGGCGAGGGTCCTTCCCGATTCAATGCAACCTTCAGCCGAGTGGTTCCACCCCTCGGCCGCACCTCGCTGCTCGCCCAGTCGGGGGCGATAGGACTCGCGGTGCTCGAAGCGGCCGACGCCCGAGGCCTCGGGATAGGCGACTTCGTCTCCGTCGGGAACAGCCCGGACGACGTCGTCAACGACCTCGTCCTGCACTGGGGCGAGGACGCTCGGACCGAGGTGATCCTTCTCTACGTCGAGTCCATCCAGAACCCAAAGTGGTTCGCCCGCATCGCTCGCGACGTCGGGAGGCGGATCCCCGTCGTGGCCGTGAAGTCGGGCCGCACGGAGGCCGGCTCGCGGGGCGCGGCTTCGCACACCGCCGCGCTCGCCGCGGGCGACGCGGCCGTTGAAGCTTTGTTCCACCAGGCAGGGGTCATCCGCGCCGAATCGATCGAAGAGATGCTCGACCTCGCGGCGATGCTCGGCTCCGAACAGCACTTCGTGGGACGCCGGGTCGCGATCGTGACCAACGGCGGCGGACCCGGGGTTCTCGCCGCGGACGCCTGTGAGGCGAACGGGCTCGCCGTGCCCGAGTTGAGCGCAGCTGTCTCCGCAAAGTTGCGATCCTTGCTCACGCCCGAGGCGAGCGTGTCCAACCCCGTCGACATGATCGCCAGTGCCACGGCCGAGCAGTACGGCAAGGTTGTCCGCGTCCTCGGGTCCTCGGCCGAGGTCGACGCCGTGCTCGTGATGTTCAACACTCCGCTCATCACCCGAGCGGCGGACGTGGCCACGGAGCTCAACGCCGCACACTTGGAGCTCCCGAAGGAAGTGGCCCTCGTCACGGTGTTCATGAATCGGGAAGGGCCCCCCTCTTCTCTCGCAGCGGCGGGCATCCCCTCGTTCGCCTACCCCGAGAACGCCGCCAGAGCCCTTCAGCGCAGTGTCGCCTGGGAGGCCTGGCGCAACCGGGCCCCGGGCAAGGTGCTCCGTCCCAGAGTCGACGCCGGCGATGTCGAACGGATCGTCACGGCCGCTCGTGGACGTGCCAGTGACGGCTGGCTTACCGCGGCCGACTCTCACGCATTGCTGGCCTGCTACGGAATAGCGGATGCCCGTGCGTTGCGGGTGCACTCAGAACAGGAGGCGGCAGCGGCCCAGGCCGAGCTCGGGTGCACGGTGGCGGTCAAGGTGGCGGCGGCCATCCACAAAAGTGATGTGGGCGGTGTCCGTCTCGGAGTGGCCACGCCCGCCGCGGCCGCGGATGCGCTGCGTGAGATCCGGCGTGACCTCGAGTCCGCCGGAATGGGCGAAGCGGCCGGTGAGTTCCTCGTCCAGGAGCTGATCGAGTCGGGCCAGGAGATGATCGTGGGCGTCAACCGCGACCCCGCTTTCGGGCCGCTGGTGCTGGTCGGCCTCGGTGGCAGCCTCGTCGAAGTCCTCGGGGATGTGGCGGTTCGCATCGCACCCCTCACCGACGACGATGTCGCAGAGATGCTCGCGTCCCTCAAGTCCTATCGGCTGCTGACCGGGTTCCGGGGAGCGCCCCCGCTCGACGCCGAGGCACTGCGACAGGTACTTCACCGGGTCTCCGCTTTGGTGGACGACGTCGACGAGGTCGTGGAGATGGACCTGAACCCGGTGTTCGTTCTCGCCCAAGGCGCGATCGTGGCGGACGCGCGCATCCGCCTTCAGTGACCTGCGAGGTATTGGGCGCGAGCCACCTCGTCACGTCTGCGGCGGCCCGTGCGAGCTAGCGACCGACCGGTCGGGTGAAACCGGATTCCCAGGACCGCTCGGCTCATGCAGCCGAGCACGCCGGGATGTTCTTCGCCAAGAGGATGCGAGACACGGCCGCCCTCAGGGTGGCTTTGGTGAGCTTGCCGGCACGCGCCGCCGAGACCACTGCCGACACCGTCTCGTCCATCACCGGTGCCACCTGTCCCGGAGCGGCGTTGAACAGGATCATGTCTGCGCCCGCCTCCAAGGCTGCAACTGCCGCCCGCGGGACCGAGTAGCCGATGTCGCTCAGGGCTGCGGCCGAGAGCGAGTCGGTGATCACGAGTCCCTTGAATCCGAGCTGGCGGATCAGCAGACCATCGATAACCGCAGGCGAGATGCTCGCGGGTCGACTCGTCAGCCCGGGAACCCAGGCGTTGGCAACCATCACCACCGGAACGCGGTCCCGGACCGCGTTCTCGAACGGGATGAGCCCGACGTGCTTGAGGATCTTCCACGGTGGAGTGGAAGCTGTCATGACGTCGGTATTGCCGCTCGCGCCCCCAAGACCCGGGAAGTGCTTGACAACGGGCACGACCCCACCTTCCCGCAGGCCGATCTCGAAGGCGAGGCCGTCCGCGGAGGCGATCTTCTCGTTGGCGCTGAACGACCGCGTGCCGTCAGGGTCACGGTCGTTTGGTCCTTGCCCTCCGTCCACATCTAGGACCGGGGCGAGGTCCATGGTGACTCCCGCAGCCAGCATTCGCTTGGCCAGGTTCTTGGCAAGCCTGCGGATCTGCCCGGGGGTCATGGTGGCGCCCATCTGCCTTGCGGACGGAATCGACCCGACGAGGTTCGCCATCCGCTGGACGGCGCCACCCTCCTCATCGGTCATGATGAAGGGCGGAACCCCATTTGGGGCGAAGGCGACGAGGCTCCGCAACGCTGCGGCAAGGTTCGGCGGCGCCGACGCACCGAACAGGATCACTCCCCCGGCGCCCCCAGCGATCTGTTGCGCTACGAGCGAGACGCTGTCCTCCTCGACAGGCACGACGACGATCTGCTCTGCGAGTTGCTGTGTGGTCCACTTAAGGAGCGGTTTGGAACATTCCTTGGGTGCGCCGGGGCTCGTCGTACTGACCGCGAAGTCGCTGGTCGCCGCTGTAGGGCCCAGGTGGTTTGCCGTCGCCGAGCACCCCGGCACGAAAAGCAGCACCGCTCCGATAGCGAGAGCCCCCGCCGCCAATCGACCGGGACGGTGTGATCGTCCCGCCGCGCCTGTGGAAAGTTGGTTCGTCACCGACCCATGTTCCCGCGAAACTCCGACCGGATCTATCACCCCGTCGACGCCGAGGCCTTACCGCGCCCCGAGAGCAAACAGGTGCTCAGTCCTCGCAATATGCGTCCACGACTGAGAGCGCCTTGTCGAGGATGGACAGCCCTTCGCGGGCCTCGGCTTCGCTCACGTTGCACGGCGGTGCCGCGTGGAACCTGTTGAAGTTGGTGAACGGCATCAGGCCACCCGCCTTACATGCTTTGACCAGGTCTTCCATCGCAGGGCTGGTGCCGCCGTAAGGGGCGATCGGCTCGCGGGTGGCTTTGTTCTTCACGAGCTCCACGGCCCAGAACACGCCCAGCCCGCGCACGTCGCCTACGCAGGCGTGCTTGTCCGCCAACTCTCTGAGGCTCGGGCCGAGCACGTTCTCGCCAATCCAGGCGGCGTTCTCGACGATCTTGTCCTCCTTCATGGTGTGGATCGTCGCCACCGCGGCCGCGCAGGCGAGAGGGTGCCCCGAATAGGTGAGACCGCCCGGGTAGACGCGGTCGGCGAAGGTCTCGGCTATCGCGTCGGAGATGATCACGCCGCCAAGGGGGACGTAACCGGAGTTCACACCCTTCGCGAACGTGATCAGGTCGGGCACGACGCCGTAGTGGTCCAATGCGAACCACTTTCCCGTCCGGCCGAACCCGGCCATCACCTCATCGAGGATGAAGACGATGCCGTAGCGGTCGCATATCTCGCGGACGCCGGCGAGATACCCGGGGGGCGGGGGCATGATCCCCGCTGTGCCGGGGACGGTCTCGAGGATGATGCCCGCGATCGTCGACGGCCCCTCCATGGCCACGGTCAGCTCGAGATGCTCGAGCGCTCGCGCGCACTCCTCCTCGGGAGTCGTGGCGTGGAATGCCGAGCGGTACAAGAACGGGCCGGTGAAGTGCACCACGCCGGCGCTGCCGTAGTCGTTCGGCCAACGCCTCGGCTCGCCTGTCAGGTTCGTGGCCGTGGTCGTGCTCCCGTGGTAGGAGCGGTAGATCGACATCAGCTTGATCCTGCCGGTGTGGAGCCTCGCCAAGCGTGCCGCGTGCTCGACGGACTCCGACCCGCCACTCGTGAAAAGGATCTTGTCGAGCCCCTCCGGTGCGAGATCGCTGATCAGTCGAGCGGCCTCACCGCGCATGTCGTTGGCGTGGTGGGGAGAGATGGTGCACAAGCGGTCCGCCTGCTGCTTTATGGCGGCGACGACTTTCGGGTGTTGGTGTCCGATGTTGGTGTTGACCAGCTGGCACGAAAAGTCCAGGTAACGGTTGCCGTCGTAGTCCCAGAGGTAAGAACCCTCGGCACCGGCGATGGGCAGCGGGTTGATGTGGGCTTGGGCCGACCAGGAATGGAATACGTGGGCGCGGTCTGCCGCGTAAACCCGCGAGCCCTCCTCGGGCGAGACGATCTGGGTCATGGTGTTCCTCGTTTCTCTGAAAGGGTTTCGGCGACTGGCGAGCGCCCTCAGATCGTTTCCCAGGTTATGTCAGCGGCATCTGCCGCGCCCGGAACGCGAACAGCCCGGTTTGAAAGCCTAAGGGTCCGGCGCGACGACCTTGACCGCCGGGCGCCCCGCCGCTACCCAGTTGGCGATCAGTGGGTGTTGAGAAGCGCCCGAAGCGACTGGCGGACAGAGCCCATGCTTGCGATGACTGCGGAGGGCTCGTAACCGCAGTGCGCCATGCAGTTCGCGCAACGCACGTCCTTACCCCTCCCGTACGCGCTCCAGTCTGTTGTCTCGACCAGCTCTCGGTAGGTCGCCGTATAGCCGTCGGCCATGAGATAGCACGGCTTCTGCCAGCCGAACACCGAGTAGCTGGGGATGCCCCACGCCGTGCACTCGAAGTCCGCCTTGCCCTCGAGGAAGTCGAGGAAAAGCGGGGAATGGTTGAGGCGCCACTTCTTCCTGCGGTTTCCGGCGAAGACCTGCTTGAACAGCTCCCGAGTCTGCTCCACGCCGAGGAAGTGGTCCTGGTCGGACGCCTTCTCATAGGCGTACGCGGGCGAGATCATCATCGCGTTCACGCCGAGGTCGTCATTCAGGTAGTCCAGGAAATCGCGGACCATCTGTGGCGAGTCGGTATTGAAGAACGTCGAGTTCGTCGTCACCCGGAAGCCGCGCGCCTTGGCCTCCCGAATCCCGGCCACCGCTTCGTCGAAGACGCCCGGTCGATTCACGCCGGCGTCGTGACGTTCCCGAGCGCCATCCAGGTGGACGACCCAGGAGAAGTAGTGCGACGGCGTGAACTTATCGAGCCGCCGGCGCAAGAGCACGGCGTTGGTGCACAGATACACGTAGACCTTGCGCGCCATGAGCTCTTTGACCATGCGGGCGATGTCGGGGTGCAGCAAAGGCTCACCGCCGGCGATCGACACCATGGGCGCGCCGCTCTCCGCGACGGCCCCGAGCACGTCTTCGACCGAGAGGTGCTGGCGCAGGACCTCTGTCGGGTACTGGATCTTGCCGCAGCCCGGGCAGGCCAGATTGCACGCGAAGAGCGGCTCGACCTCGACGATGAACGGGTAGTACTCGGTCTTGGCCAACCGGTGCCTGACGAGGTGGGTACCGATTCGAACATTCTGACGGAGAGGGATTGGCATCAACGCACCTGTGTCGGTAGGGGGAAATGGACGGTTTCTTCGGTGACTGTCTCCTCGCGCAGGGCTACGGGCCCGAGCGCGCGGAACGCTTCGATGACTTCGGAGACTAGGGACTCGGGAGCTGAAGCACCCGCGGTGAGGCCAATGCGCTTCACACCCGCGAGCCAGCCCAGCGCGAGGTGCTCGGCGTCCTCGATCAGCTCGGCACGGCAGCCCTCGCGACGAGCGACCTCCACCAGCCGGGCAGCGTTGGAAGAGTTCTCCGAGCCCACCACGACCACGAGGTCGCTTTGCCGGGCGAGCCGACGGACCGCGTCCTGGCGGTTCTGGGTGGCATAACAGATGTCATCGGCCAATGGCGCCTTGATCCCCGGGAACCGAGCCCGGAGCGCGGCGACGATCTCGGCGGTTTCGTCGGTGGCAAGAGTGGTCTGGGTGAGGTACGCCCGCTGGCGCTCTGGGGTGGTCGGGATCTCGAGCCGACCCACGTCTTCGACGTTCTCCACCACGTAGCAGCGGCCGGGCGCTTCGCCGAGGGTGCCGATGACCTCCTCGTGGTCTGCGTGGCCGATGATGACGATGTTCTCGTCCTCGCTCGCGCACCGTCGCGCCTCGTTGTGCACTTTGGCGACAAGGGGACAGGTGGCGTCGATCACTTCGAGATCGTCGCGTTGCGTGGCCTGGTCACGCACCTGCGGAGAAACGCCGTGCGCCGCCAGCACAAGAACCGCCCCCGGGGGGACCTCGTCGACCTCGTCTACGAACACCGCTCCCTTGGCCTCGAGGCTCCGCACGACATGGAGGTTGTGGACGATCTGGCGGCGGACGTAGACGGGAGCCGCGTGGGCCCCGAGCGCCTGCTCGACGATCTCGATCGCCCTGTCCACTCCGGCGCAGAACGACCGCGGCGAGGCTAGGCGCACTTCATGGGCGCCGCAGGCGCGCGCCCAGCGCTCGAGTGGCCCGCGCGCCGCCCGCAGCGCCCTAAGTCCCCTCAGGCCGCCGCGCACAGGTCCGCAGTCGGCTGTATCGGATATGCAACGGACCACGGCGCGCGGGTGGTCCGGAAACGCTCGCATGACCCACGCCGACTCCATGTCCACAGCCACCGCACCCGAGCCGGCGAGGGCCTCGCGCTCGTCGGCCCTCACGTAACGGGGGGAGGAGACGAGCGGCCCCATACGGACCTTGATCCCTGCACGCTTGAGTTCCGCGGCGATCATCGCTGCCCCCGAAAGCATCAAGGGAACCGACGACTCGGTGTCCCGCAATTCGCTGGCGACGACAGTGTCACCCGGTTGCAGTTCGGGCGACAGGCCACCCGCCACGCCCACGAGGGCGACGGCGGTGCCCGGACCGAGACGGTCGGCGATCTCGGAGCCTCCCCGCAGGGCGTGACTGCGTCCCGCGCCGATCACAGCACTGGCTCCGCCCACGGCAATCGATTCGACCCTCAATGCGGTAACCAGCTCGAGCTCAGCCGTGGAGCGCTCCGTTCACGAAGCGGCCAAGCGCCGTGACGGGGAAGACGAGCCTGTAGAGGTGGTAGTTGATGTAGAAGTCCCCCGGGAAGCCGGTGCCGGTGAACCACGGCTCGGACCACGATCCGTCCTCACACTGGGTATCGACCAAGAACGCGATGCCGCGCCTTGTCGCCTCTGAGCGATCGTCGGCGGCGACGAGCGCCAAGAGGGCCCAGGCCGTCTGGGACGCCGTCGAGACCCCGCGACCGCGCTGGGACTCGTCCTTGTAGGAGCGCAGGTCCTCTCCCCATCCACCGTCTGGGTTCTGGTGGTCCTTCAGCCAGGCGATCGCGTGCACGACCGCAGGATGCTCTGGCGTCAGGCCTGCGGCGATGAGCCCTGGAACCACGGCCCCGGTCCCGTAGACGTAGTTGACGCCCCAGCGCCCGAACCAGGACCCGTCCGGCTCCTGGGCGCGGAGCAACCAGTCAAGGCCGCGCTCGACCGCAGGCTTGGAACAACCCAGCGGCCCCAGCATCTCGAGCACATGGGCGGTCACATCCGCGCTCGGAGGGTCGGTCAGGGCACCGAAGTCGCAAAACGGCAGCTCCCGGCAGAGCGTCTGGATGTTGTCGACGTCGAAAGCACCCCATCCGCCGTCCTGGCACTGCATCCCTTCGATCCAGGCGACCGCCCGCGCCACGGCCGCGTCCGCTGGTACATCGGTTCGGCTGAGCGCTATCGCCACCTCGGCTGTGTCGTCGATGTCCGGGTAGTTGTCGTTCTCGAACTCGAAGGCCCATCCCGCCGGCTCGAGATCGGGGCGCCGGATCGACCAGTCGCCCCGGACTCGTATTTCTTCGCCGAGCAGGTAGCGGGCCGCGCAGCACAGCCGCGCGTCGTCGGCAGGCAGCCCGGCGTCCCTCAAGGCAGTGATGGCGAGGGCTGTGTCCCACACCGGGGACTGGCAGGCCTCAAGCCGCCTGCCGGACTCATCTTCGATCGTAAAGGTATCCAAGCCCTGGATCCCCGCCCTCATCACGGGGTGCTCGAGGTCATAGCCCTGCAGTGACAAGGCGATGAGGGAGTACACCCACGGTGGCTGGATTCCACCCCAAGAGCCGTCCGCCTCCTGGCGCTCCACTATCCAGCGCTCGGCCCGCTTGAGCGCGGTCTGGCGGAACGGCTTGAGCGGCGAGCGCTCGTAGGCCTTCAGCACTTTGTCGAGCGCCTGGAACTTGCCCGTCCAGGTCCTGAGCGGCGCGGGCACCTCCGAGGGCAGGCCGCTGCGGATCTCGTCGATGCCGAAGTCCAGCCGGTGGACCGGCCTGTGGGCGTTGATCACGGTCATGGCGACCACGGTCTGGCGCGCCCAGCAGGCGAAGTCGTAGATGTTAAGGGGCGCGTACCGGGGGAGGAACATCAACTCCGCCGGCATCACCGGGAGCTCGGACCACTTCCAGAGCCCGAACAGCGCCAGCCAGATCTTGGTGAAGACCCGCGTTCGCTCGACACCGCCCTCGCTCAGGACGAACTTGGCGGCACTTTCCATGTGGGGGGCGTCCGCGGGATCACCCGCCAGCCGGAGGGCCACGTAGGCCTCGACGGTTGTCGACAGCTCAGCCGGACCCCCGTAGAAGTTCGCCCACGTGCCGTCTTCACGCTGGCAGGACCGGATCCAGCGGGCGGAGGCATCGGTCTGGGTCTTCGTACGGATGCCCAGGAACTCGCGCAAGAGCAGGTCCTCGGCGTCCATGGTGACGTTCGTCTCGAGCTCGCCCTTCCACCAACCCTGGGGATCCTGGAGCGCTATCAGGGCGTCGACGGCCCTTCGCAGGCAGTCCTCGACAGCGTCGCCCGCCTTGACCGCCGGAGACGACTCCTCGGCGGACGCCGCCCCGCCCACTGCGTTATCGGTGGTGACTGTCTTCATCGGTCGCGTTCAGTCACGTATCGAGCGATCGCCGCCAGTTCCATGCTCGGCCCCGACGCCAGCGGCACGCTCTCGAGCGCCGAAAGGGCCGCCTTGAGCTGTGCGTCTCCTATGGCCAAGGTCTCGTCCCGCGCGCCGCAGTCGTCGAGCAGCTCGGTCGCCCTTGCCACTTGGGCGTCGGTGAGGTCTCCCTCGAGCAAACTTGCCAGTTCCGCCGTGGATGGCGACTCACCGGCCATCGCTATCGCGACCGGCAGGGTCTTCTTATGCTGGCGCAGGTCGTTGCCAACAGGCTTGCCGGTGACGCTCGACTCACCCCAGATGCCCAGCACATCGTCAATCGCCTGGAAGGCGATGCCGAGATGGTTCCCGAAATCCGCCAGCGCGTCCACCGTGCCGGCCGGAGCGCCCGCGAGAATGGCGCCTATCGCCGCCGCGCACGAAAGCAGAGCGCCGGTCTTGCCCGCCTCCATTTGAAGGCATTCCTCCACCGACAGCGAATCCGCGGCCTCACCGGCCATGTCCTCGGCCTGACCCGCGATCATCGCCTGGGTGGCGTCGGCCAGCACACCAGCCGCGGTCACCCTCTCGCTCGTCGGCTCCTCGAGCAGGACCTGGAAGGCGAGGGCCGCCAACGCGTCGCCGGCGATGATCGCGTGCCCGATGCCGTGCTGGGCCCACAAGGTCCGGCGGTGCCGGCGTTCGACGTCACCGTCGATGATGTCGTCGTGGACAAGTGAGAAGTTGTGGACGAGCTCCATGGCGACGGCACCGACAACGCCAGTCCCGTCCTCGGCGCCAGCGGCGGCAGCCGACGCCAACACCAGCCCTGCGCGCACGAACTTGCCCCGGCCGGCCAGGTGCTCGGTCACCGCGGGCCTGAGCGTCGGACAGAGTCGGAGCACCGCCGCGTCTAGCGCTGGTGCGACGACCGCCCGCGCCCGCGCCAAGGACTCAGCGGCGCAAAGGGCGCTGTCGCTCGCGGACGGAGAGGCGATCGGCGTCATGTCCCGGCTCCTTCCAGCTCTCGTCTTTCTCGAAGGGATGCACTGGAGAACAGCGCGAGTGCCTGGGCCGCCGCCGCGCGGCCACTTAAGACCGCACTCTCCATCGTCGCCGGCCACCCGGTGTCGCACCAGGCGCCTGCAAGAAGCACACCAGGCACCTCGGTCCTGATCGGAGGACGGAATGCCGCGCTCCCCGGCGCCGCTTTGAAGGTGGCCGCTTTCTCCCTTGTCACCATGGCGTCGACAACCCTGGCCTGGCGCGCGGCGGGAAGCAAAACGCGCAGCGCCGCGAGGAATTCGGCGACGAGCTCGCTCGAGCCCCGTCCGAGGTAGTCATCCGCCGCCGAGATCGAGATGGCCAGGCACTGGCCGGAGGTGAGGCCGCTCGCCTCTGTCCGGTCGAAAAAGAACTGGAGCGGCGAATCGACGCACGCCGCGAGCTTGAGCTCGGTCACTTTCCGGTCCAGCACCAAATGAACATTGACGATCGGCGACGTCCCGAGCCTGTCAGGGCCCACAGCCCCGACGAGGACCCCGACCGGGGCGCCAAGCCTTGCGGCTGTGCTGAGAGGAGTGGCCAATACAACGGCGTCAACGACTGCGGTCCGGTCCCCAGAGATGATCGTGAACGCACCGAGCGACGAGCGCTCGATGGCGCTGACCGGGTCGCCCAGGACAGTCTCGACACCGGCCTTGGTGAGTGCCCGCGCCGCGATCGTGCCGTGAAGCCTGGCGAGCGGAACCTTCGACCACCCGATGTCACCGGCGTCAAAATGGCCGAGCAGGCCGACCCGGAAGACCTTTGTCGCCAAAGCCAAGGAAGCCTGGCCGGCGTGGACGTTGAGCGTCGGCAGCGCTATCAGGTCCCAAAGGCGGTCGACGGCGCGCTCGCTCTGCCCGTGCGCGGCAAGCCAACTGCCGAATGAGACCTCGTCAAGTGATCTGTCGTCCGGATCGAGCCGGCTGAGCGCCCTCGCGGCTTCCACGAGGCGCATTCGCTCCCGAAAAGACAGGTGGCTGTACAGCGCGAGCGACCGAGCCATGTGGAGCGGGGCGGGCAGCGCCGAGCGCTTGATCGAAGCCCGCGACCCGTCCGGCGCGAGCACCGGCACGTCGAGCCGTCGTTGCAGAAACACTTGCCCGGTCGCTCCGATTCGGTCGAGGAAGCCACGGTAGGCGGTGCAGCAGCGGAGGAACACGTGCTGACCGTTGTCGAAACTCAGCCCGTTGTGCGTGACCGAGGTGGTGAGCCCACCGAGCTGACGGCGCCTCTCGAAGAGCACGACTTCGGCCCCACCGTCCGCGGCGGCCAGCGCGGCTGCCATCCCGGCCAGCCCCCCGCCGACGACTCCTATGCGAGGCACGCTCATGGTCGGGCTCCGCCAAGACTCCGCACAGCCACGAACGCCTTTTCCCACGTGGGCAAAGACACCCGTCCGCGCGTCACCGCGATCGGCTCCTGCTTGATACGGCCCAACAAGCGCCTGTAGATGCCGGCCATGGCGGACACACACGCCCGGCTCCGAGAATCGAGCAAGGGCAACAGCTGCAAACCCTCTGTGAACCACTGATCGGCTCGACCGCACTCGAGAGCTACCAACCGGGCAATCTCCCAAGACGGGCCTGCGAGATCCGGAGAGCAGCCGACCGACTCGGCGTCGCTGCTGGGAAGATAGACGCGTCCGAGAGAACGGTCCTCGACTACGTCGCGCAAGATGTTCGTAAGTTGCAAGGCAACGCCGAGCGCGTCGGCGAGCGGCACGGCCCGCTCGGGATCGCGCGAGCCGAAGACGGAAAGCGAGAGCCGGCCCACCGAACCCGCGACCTTGCGGCAGTAGACGACGAGGTCGTCGATCGTCTCGTACGAGGTGCCTGCCAAGTCCATCTCGCACCCGTCGATGATCTCCCCGAAGCAGGCCATCGGGAGTCCGTACCTGCGGCTGGCGTCCGCGAGCGCGACCAGCACGGGGTCGTTGGGCTGTGAATCGATGGAGTCGATGCTCTCGCGGATGTCCTTGAGGCGGGCAAGCTTCTCCGACGGCGGCGCCTGGCCGTCGCCGACGTCGTCGATGCGTCGCGCGAGCGCGTAGGCCGCCGAGAGCGCCCGGCGTTCGGGCCGGCGAAGAAGCCGGATGCCGTAGGAGAAGTTCTTCGCCTCCCGGCGAGTGACCATCTCGCAAAAGTCGTAGGCAGTCTCGGTGTTCACAGGCGATTCCGCTTCACGCTCGCCGCCACGAGCTCCGACAGGGCGCGGCTCGCAAATCCGACCTTGCGCGGACGGCAGCGATTCTTGAGCACGTCGTTGCCGGCCCGGTTGATCGAGTCGAGAGCAGCCATCCCACCGGCGGTGAAGCCCACCACGGCAACGCGGGGCCGGAACTTAAGAGATGAGGCAAGCGAAACGCCAGAAGACAGAAGGCACCTGGCTCTCCTGACCTCCATCGCGACCAGCCGCTTGAGGGCTGGGGAGGCCTGGGCCCGCAACAGCTCGCCCTCTGAGCATCCGAAGTTCTCCATGTCGTCAGCCGGAAGGTAGATACGGCCCCGCCGCGCATCCTCCCCGACGTCCTGGAGGTGCTCGACAATCTGCAAGGCGATGCAGACGTTGTCCGACAGTGCGACACGGCCGGGTGTCGAGGCGCGAAACACGGCCAGCACGAGCCGACCTACAGGCGCCGCCGACAACATGCAGTACTCGACGAGGTCCCCGAAGCTCTCGTATCGCGTCACGCGCTGGTCCATGCGGTTGGCGTCGATCAGGTTCCGAAACGGCTCCAGGTCCAGGTCGAGCCCTTGGATCACGGGCGTAAGACTTTGAAACACCGGCTGGGTGGCCTGGCCGGCGGCCGCTCGGTCGAGCTCGGCCTCGGCGAAGTCCAACAGCGTGAGGCGATCGCCGTCCGCCTCGTCCCCCAGGTCATCAACAAAGCGCGCAAAGCCGTAAACCGCCATGAGGCTCGCCCGGGCTTCCCGCGGCAACAAGTGGGAGGCAACCGGGAAGTTCTCGTCTTGTGCTTTGCTGGCCAGCCGCGCGGGCGCGCCGAGGTCGTCTCCGAGGGAGCGGCCCGCATCAGTTGACACCATCGGCCACTCCTTCGTGTAGCGCCGATGACCACCAGTCCACCTTTGTTATACGTGGGCGGCCGTCCTCGTCAAGCGATCCTCCCATAGCCCCCGACACGCGGCATCTCCGAAAAGCCAGCCGGCAAGGGATTTGGGCTCGCGCTCGTTGAGCGGCGGGCTCCCAGTGCTTCACGTGGACGGCGACGTGGCCGATTCGAGCGTGGGCTGCAGCAGCCCTACGAGAGCCGCATCGACGACGCGCCGGGCAGCGGGCCTGGCGGCCCTTCCTCTCGTGCGGAGCCTGGGCACCACGCGGCTCGCCAGACCGGCAGTGATGACGCCCACGACCCCGACGAGATTCGGCTGGTGCCGGAGCTCGCCCGTAGCCACCTCGAGCAACAGCGGCGCCATGGGCGCCAGCAACAGCTTCAAGCGCTCTATCGCCTGGGGCTCACTCATGGGCGCGGGCGACGAGTCCAGCTGCTCCCCGACTGCGTCGACCGTGGAGCGCGCGGCGGCGATGAATATCGCCTCCTTCGAGTCGAAGTAGCGATAGAAGGTGCCTTTGGCAACGTCGGCCGCGGCGCAAATGTCGGCGACGTTGACACCGGCATAGCCATGCTGGGCGAAAGCGGATCGGGCGACCTCGACGAGCCGGGCCGACACGGCGGCCGGGCCGGAGCGCTCAAGGTACTCGGCCACGACCTCATCCCAGCTGTCAGGCTCGAAGCCACTTTCATGATCGAAGGCAAGCAGCTCCGGCAGCGCCTCGCGGATCACCTCGAGGGGCATGTTGCGCCTCTCACGCAGAACTCGGATCGCATTCAGAGCTTCGACGTGTCGCTCGTCGTACAAGAAGCGGTTGGAAGCGAGCTCGGTCGCCTCTGGCAGGAGGCCGAGATGGCGGTAGTGGTGGATGGTCGGCACCGGGGTCCCGGTCCTCTCGGCAAGAACAGAGATGGTGAAACCCTCGTCCGAAGACGCGCTGGACAGCTCACCGGGCGGCATTGGCACCTGTGTCCCCGGGCACGGTAGAGCTCGTGGCTGACTCCAGTCACTGCCTGTCATGGGCCTCTTCTGTCGCTCCAAAGTCCGGGTCGTACCACCCGAGATCCTATTTCCTGATCGTTACTTGAAAACGAGCCTCAAGGCAACACAGGTCGTCGGCGGCACGTCTCGCGCCCGGCGGGCAAGTGCTCCACGGCGACCGGCACCGCAAGTGGGCCGGTCAGTCGGATCCCAGGAGGGGGTGACCGTCCGGGCGGGCTACTCGGCGACCGGCTCGGGGTGGCCGAAAAGAAATCCCTGCCCGGCCTGAACCCCTAGTTCCTTAAGGAAAATGAGATCTTCTTCGGTCTCGATGCCCTCGGCGAGAAGCATCGCGCCCAAGCGGTCCGCCAGCGACTTGAGCGCCGAGGCGATCGCCTCCTTCATGGGGTCAGACGCGACGCCGCGGGTGATGTCGACGTCGATCTTGATGATGTCCGCACGGACATCGAGCAGGCTGGAGAAGCTTGCCGACCCTGTCCCACTGTCGTCCAGGGCGATTCGCACGCCAATGGAGCGCAACGCACCCACGGCCTCGCTCACCTGTTCGTATCCCTCGGCTGCCGCGCCTTCGTTGATCTCGAGCACGACGCGCGACCCGTCCACCCCGGCGAGAGCGTCCCGGAGCTCCTCGGAGCCGGCCGTGAGCGGCGACAAGTTGAGCGACACGAAGGCATCCGGCGGCAAATGTCGCAGCTGGTCGAGCGCGGCGCGAATGGTGAGCATCTCGATCTCGAGAAGGAGCCCGACCTCCGCAGCCTCGGCAAACCATGTCCGGGGAGACAAGCCCGAGTCCCCAGCAAAACGCGCCAGCGCTTCGTATCCGATCACTTTCGTGGTTGCTAAGTCGACGATGGGCTGGAACACGACGTGCACCGACCCGTCCTCAGGAAGGCTCTCAACACGGCGACGCGCTTCAGTGAGCCGCGGGTCCTCCGAGACTCCAGATTCGGACTCTGGTACGGGCTCGTCCGCGCCATCGTCCGTGGCTTGTGTCACGGGGTGCTCCGGAAGGGCCTCATTGCCCCCATCTGGATCGCCCACAAGACCCCTTCCTGCCCGATGCGCGGCCTTCTATAAGGCTCTGCATGTTTTCATCGACCCACAGGCGGGGCGACTTGAGGATCTAAGCGGTCATCCGAGCCTCCCCGACGACCCTTCTGCCGAGGATCAAGTTATGAAGCCGCGGGCCGACAATTGTTTCAATGAGGTTTTGCTCAAAGTTTCGCTCGGCCGCGACCTCGCAGCGGCAGTTTTCAACGACGCTCTTGGCCTGGAGGCTCGAAAAGTGACCACATGCAGTCCCTTGAACGGTAAAGATCGATTCGCTCCAGGTGGACTCGCCCCCGCGCCACAGAAGGCCGGAGCGGCCGAATTTCCCAGCGAGGACCAGCTCAGGTCTCTCGTCGCCAACATCCCGGGCGCCGTCTACCGGCGCGAGTGCGTCGAGCCATGGACCATGAGTTTCATAAGTGACCACATCGAGACCCTGACCGGCTACCCCGCGACCGACTTCGTGAACGGGAGAGTGCGCTCCCTGGGCTCGATCATCTGCGCCGAGGACCGTGAGCACGCGCACGGCGTGGTCCGTGAGGCCATGAGCCAAGGCGGTTCGTTCTCGCTCGAGTACCGAGTCGCCAACGCGGACGGCGGCTTCCGGTGGCTCGCCGACCATGGCCGCGCCATAGCGGGTCCTGACGGCCAGCCGGCCTGGATCGAGGGTGTGATCATCGATCTCTCTGCGCAAAAAGAGGCCGAGCAGGCCCGTGTCGCCGCGCAGCCGATGCAGCCGACGGGGCGCGACGCCGTGACATGCCTCCCGGACCAGACGCTCATCCGCGACCGGCTGCAGCAGATGCTGCTCCAGCCGCAACGGGGTAGCCAGCTCGTCACCGCCTTCCTCGTGAGCCTCAACAACTTCGGGGCGATCGATCACAACCTCGGGAAGCAGACGGCGAACGAACTGATCCGGGCGGTGGCTGCGCGGCTGCTCGCCGTGCTCCGGCCCAGTGACTCCGTCGGGCGCTACGACGTAGACGAATTCGCTGTGCTGGCCGAGGGCTTGTCTCTCTCCGGCGGTCCAGACCTGCTGGCGCAAAGACTGATGGACGCCCTCAGCGAACCGTTCCGGGTCGAAGGCCTGAACGACGTGCCGTTGTCGATCGCGACCACTGTCGGCATTGCCACGAGCGAGCCAGGCACCCAGACCGATCTGCTCCGCGACGCGGCCATAGCGCTGCGCAAGGCAAAGTCGCTCGGAGCGAACAGCCATGTTCGTTTCAGGCCCGAAATGCGGACCGCGGCCATGGAGCGTCTTGAGATGGAGCACGACCTCCGCGACGCCCCTGGGGAGAACCAGTTCTTCCTTCTCTACCAGCCCATATTCGAACTGGACACTGTCGGGGTGCACGGCGTGGAGGCGCTCTTGCGCTGGCGCCACCCGGTCCGGGGCTTCGTCGACCCGGAGTGCTTCCTCCCCGTGCTTGAGGAGACCGGCATGATCGTGCCCGTCGGCGCCTGGGCCCTCAAGCAGGCGTGCCGTCGGGCCGCCGCGTGGCATCGGCTCGGCCATCGCCTGACGATGGCAATCAACGTCTCGCCTTGCCAGCTGAAGGCCGAGGACTTCGTGGACCAGGTCGAGGCGACTCTCTTTGCGACGACTCTCGCGCCGGAATCCCTCGTCTTGGACATCTCGGAGAAGAGTCTCATGACAGACACGGAGACGATGAGCCGCAAGCTTCACGCCCTGAAGGCGCTCGGGGTGCTCGTCACGGTCAACCACTTCGGCTCAGGCGGCGCCTCGCTGGCCGATCTCGGGCAGTTCCCTATAGACACTCTCAAGATCGACCGGGCGTTCGTGGCGGCCATGGCTGATTCCCCGACAGCGGCCAGCTCCGTCTACACACTCGTTCAACTGGGGCGCGCACTCGGGATAGAGACTCACGCCGAAGGCATCGAGCAGGACTGGCAACTCGCCGGCCTCCGCGACCTCCAATGCACTTTCGGGCAAGGATCGCTCTTCTCCCAGCCGATCTCGCCCGAAGCCCTTGAGGCAATCCTCTCCCTCGAGCCGCTCTTCTCCTGACCAGCACAGTCAGAACGCCCCGACTCAAGGACCGCCGACATCGGCGCCGGAACCTCGATACCACACACCGGGAGGGTCCGGGGTCCTTCGCTCGTGAGACGGAGGCAACTGTGCGCCCGGTACGGTTCGGCGGTGCTAAGCCACCTGGCGGCCTGACGCCCCAAGCTGAGTGCAAGACTTGATGAGCGATGGCACGTATTTTCCTGACTTCGAAGTTGTCCGATGAGGCTCTCGGCCCGTTGGCCGCCCACGAATTAGTGGTGGCCGATCCTGGCGTGGCCCTGGGCCCAAACGAGCTCGCCGAGGCGGCCAAGGGGTTCGACGCCGTCATCTGCCAGCTGACGGATCCGATCCCACAAGAGGTTTTCGCTGCCGCGCCGCCCCTCAAGGTGCTCGCGACCGTCTCTGTCGGATATGACCACATCGACGTGGGCGCCGCCACCCGCGCCGGCGTGGCGGTGTGCAACACGCCGGGTGTGCTCGACGAGACGACCGCAGACCTCACCTTCGCCCTGATCCTGGCCGCCTCCAGGTTGCTACCGGACGCGGAGCGCGACTTAAGGGGAGGCGGCTGGAAGAAGTGGCTTCTCGACGGGTATCTCGGCCACGACGTTCACGGTGCCACGCTCGGCCTGGTGGGCTACGGCCGCATCGGTCGGGCGGTCGCGCGGCGCGCTGCGGGCTTCGCGATGCGAGTCATCCACTACGACGTCGTGGAAACCGGGCTCGAGGGCTACGTTCCCCATCTCGACGACTTGCTGCGCGAAGCCGACATCGTGAGCCTCCATGTGCCGCTGACCCCGGAGACACGCCACCTGATCGACGCAAGCAAGCTCGCCCTGATGAAGCCCACGGCCGTCCTCGTCAACTCCGCACGTGGACCGGTCGTCGACGAGGAAGCCGTCGCCGCCGCGCTCGAGTCAGGACGCTTATTCGCCGCCGGACTCGATGTCTACGAGCACGAGCCGGCCGTGCACCCGCGGCTTCTTGCCGCGCCTCGCACCGTGCTTCTGCCTCACATCGGCAGCGCTTCGTTCGCGACCCGCTTGGCCATGGCACGCCTTGCGACGACCGCTGTCGCCGACGTGCTCGCAGGCAAGCGGCCCGTGAACACACTGAATCCAGAGGTCTTCGACTCCTAAAGTCGCTTCAGGCCGCGCGGCGCTTTCCCAGCCGACCGGGCCGCCGGCGCAGTACCCTCAGGCGGGCGGCCGCCTTGGACGGTCACGCTGCGCGTCCAAGATCTCCGCAATCATGATGCCTGGCGCTCCAGGTGAGCCTTGTGAGCGAGCGCGATGACTTCCTGGGTCACAGACCGCTTGTTTCCTTCATGGGCTGGGTGGTGCACCGGACAAGCGAGATATGGGGTGCCTTCTACCGGCTTTCCAAGTCGTAGGCATCCTTTGACGTGGCAGTTGTGGTGGCGGTAGACGGTGATGATGCTGCCGAGGATTAGGAAGTCGGGAATCGCACCACCGAAACCGGACCAGAGTCCGTACCAGGTGCCCGACTCGGCATCCGCGCCCGTGTAACGCAGGAACCAGTGGGCGGAATCTGACCAGTAGACAATCACGAGTATCAAGAAGGCGAGGCCCACGACCACCGACCCAAAGGTGAGCGCACGTTTCATGGCATTACTCCTGACCTCTCGACCTGCACAGTCATGCCGGACGGCTCCTCGTCATCAACCTGGCTCAATGGTCCAATCCTCTCACCATTGCTGAGGATAGGGATCGCATGGGAGGCGCCGACCCGGTGGCGGCGACCCACGGCCTTGATTAAGGGTTCCGCTCGTGACGGCGAGGCTCCAACTCTCAGGGGGAAGGTGCGTCCTGGTCCGGCTCTATCGGCCCGTTCGCCTCAGCCTCCGCGTCCGCCACCTTATCGATGGCTGCCACCTCGGCCGGAGTGGCGCCCAGCCGGCGCTCGACGTCGGCCAAGCGCTCGCTGATGATCGCCAGCTGTTGGCCAAGGTCGGCATGGCCTTTCTTGAACTCGGCCTTGTTGGCATCGGTGTGGTCTTTGATGAACACGGACGCGACAGTCGCGGTCAGCACGCCGATGAGGCCGATCCCCACCAGCATGAGGACGGCCGCCACGATTCGGCCGCCTTCCGTAACCGGATACCGGTCCCCGTACCCGACGGTGGTCACCGTGACGATGGCCCACCACAAAGCGTCGTGATAGTTGTGGATGTTGCTTCCCGGCGCGCCCTCCTCGAACAACATCACGAGCCAGGCCCCGATGAGCAGGGTTACACAGGCGGCGATGAGCACCCTGAACAGGCTGTGATGCTTGAGGATCGCCTCCACCCTCAGCTCCCCCTCGTGGACGAGGAGCGTCACCTTCTCCATGCCGACGAAGTGACAGCCCTGCAGCGGAGGCAGCACCACCGTCGCCGGCTCCACCCAGCGCCGCTTCACGTACCCAGGCGTGTCGGGAGCCACGACGAGGCGCACGACGTACTCGGCGAGGATGATGACCCACAGACCAAAGAGGGTGCCGACCATGGCTACCGACGCCGAGCCGTGGGCGTCAGTCGTCACGATGACCACTGCGACGACCAGCCACGCGACCCCGAGCAGAAGCATCGGATACTTCGTGATCTGCTCGATCCGCTCGACACGGTCGTGTCGCCCGCCGGTCGGCTTCAGGCCGGCGACGGTTTGGCGGCGTAACTCCTCTTTGCGGGTCTTCTCCTCCAGGCGTTCCAGCTCCAGCATCTCCAGCCGCTGGATGCGCTCAATCGAGGTCGGCTTGTGTTCCGGTGCGTCGCTGGTCGGAGTGTTCTTCATATCGGTGGAGTCCCCCACAGTCAAACGAAGATAGCGGGTGGGGCGTGTATGCGAAGGTTCCTCATTTTCGGCTCGCCTGCTTGTGGCACCTCTATGGAGCCGAACTCACCAGCGCCCGCAGCCCGGGCACCTCCTCAGGTCACGATGAGCGAGCCGTCCTCGTTGAACTCGAAAGCGCCCCAGGCCACCTCCCACAAGAAGCCGTCCGGGTCGGTGAAGTAACCGGAATAGCCTCCCCAGGCGGTATCAGCCGCAGGCTTGACTATCTCGGCGCCGGCGGCGCCGGCAGTGGCGAGCACCTCGTCGACTTCGTGCCGCTCGCGCACGTTGTGAGCGAGAGTTATTCCGGAGAATCTCGAGCGCGGCGAATCCCAACCCGGACCGACGTCGTCTGCCAGTTCCGAGTACGGATAGAGGGCCACCGTGGCGCCCCGGGTCTGGAAGAAGACAATTCCGTCCTCGGGCCTGCGGGTCGTCGGCCAACCCAGCCCCTCGGCGTAGAAGCGGTACGCGCGGTCGAGATCGGCCACGCCCAGGGTGACGATAGATACACGTGGTTCCATCTCGACAGCTTGCCAGTGACGCGACTGTGTTCGTGCGGCGGTGCTCGCCGGGGCGCGCCACTTGAGCTCGGAACGTCGCGCCGCCAGCAGTCCCTTGGTTCCTCCGCGACGCGTGAAGTGACGTGCGGGTTTCACTAGTTTGGGCTCGTGAGGAAGGAAGGTCTGGAGGAATCGGGACCGCGTGTGACCGGCCGGACTTCTGGAGCCGCTGAGCCGCTCCCGATCTCGTCAATTGAAGGGGCCTTGCCATGAGGATTGCCGTCGGTCAGTTCGCGTCCAGGCAGGACAAGGACCTCAACCGCAAAGTGGCAACGGGTCTCGTAAGGGACGCGGCGCAGGCCGGCGCCGAGATCATCGTCCTGCCCGAGGCCTCCATCTACCCGCTCAACAGACCACCAACGGAACTCGCCAAAGCTGCCGAGAGTCTCGATGGACCGTTCGTCGCCGCCCTAACGGGTGCCGCCTCCGCCTTCGGCACCACGATCATCGCGGGGATGTTCGAGGAAGTGCCGGGCGAGCGGCTGGTGTACAACACCGTCGTCGCCGTCGACCCGACCGGTGTCATCGGCCGCTACCGCAAGCTCCACCTGTACGACGCCCTCGGGTTGAAGGAATCGGATTCCCTCCTGCCGGGCCCGATCGACGGGGACGAACTGTTGGTGGTTACGCTCGGCGAGCTCGTGGTGGGCGTGGCCACCTGCTACGACCTTCGCTTCCCCGAGATCTTCCGTGCTTTGGCAGACAAGGGCGTGAACACATTTGCGGTGCCTGCGGCCTGGGTCGCCGGTCCGCTCAAGAAAGAGCACTGGACGACCATGTGCCGTGCCCGAGCTATCGAGAACACCTCGTATCTGATCGCGGCTGCGCAGCCGCCTCCCATCTACTGCGGTCACAGTCTCGTGCTCGACCCCATGGGCGTCGAGGTGGCCAAGCTCGGCGAAGCCACCGGCCTGGCGACTGCCGAGCTGTCCCTCGAACGGATCCACTCGGTGCGGACGTCGTTGCCGGTGCTCACGCAAAGGCGTTACGAGGTGAAGCCGATTTTCTGAGCAACTCGGCACCCGGCCCTCGATCCTGGAGGCGCCTCAGGTGTCGAGTTTGAGCAGCAGCCACTCGAGCAGCATCGCCTCGTTGACGTTCCGGCTGAGGCGCGAGGATGCCTCATCGATGGAGGACATCGCACTGAGAGTGGTCTTCAAACGCGGGGTGGCTATCTCCGGGGCGACGAGGCGTTCCCTGTAAACAGCGGAAAGTGCCGCCAGACCGGCGCGTATCTCGTCGGTGCGCACTCGGCGCAGCTCCCTGCGGTGGCGAGCCTCCACCGCGTCCCGACCTGGGATCGATCTCTCGCCCCGCTGCTGGGCGTCTTCCTTCAGGGCGGCGAGCTCGTCGGCTTGCTGGGCGCGCACCACCTCGAGCGGTCCCTCGATCGAGGCGAGCAGCTCCTCGGCGAGTTCGACGACCCGCGCGCCGGTCCCGTCCAGCCGGGTCGGGACGGATCTCCACGCCTGCAACCGCTCGGCGAACCCCGGATCGCGCGCCAACATCCGCGCTCGGTCGAGGCGTCCGCCCGCGACATCCGCCACTGCCGTCGCCGTGGCAGGGTCGGAGCCTTCGGCGACGAGCACTTCCACTATCGCCATCTCGTCGATCGGCTTGAACTGGAC
>JBEKBI010000008.1:0-160432 GCA_050015475.1 Acidimicrobiales bacterium
CGCATGACGCTCATCACGATTGTGAACTTCTCGTCCGTGGTTCGAAACGGCTTCCTGCCCATGTTCTTCCTCGTCGATTAGCTATGACTTATCCGTGTCCAACTAATTCTGACGCACAACACTTCACCCACGCTCGGAGTGTCGCCTCCCAGTCTCGTGCCATCCTTCTAGGGTACGACAGGGGTGTAACACTCAGGGGGTTCGGAAGGACCCGCCACAGCGGACGGGTCACCCGATCGCCTTCGGTCATGCGCACGGCCCGGTTCAGCGTCGGTGCTGGCCCATCTTGAGCGGGGGCATCTGCGGTGGGCTCCAGTGCTGCAGATCGGGGAGATGGAGGGCCGCCCGGTCACTCGTGCACAATGGGTGAATGGCAGGACAAATCGATGAGGGTACAGCTCTCTACTTCGGGCCGACGAAGACTGGTCAGGAGAGCCGTCATCCGTTCACCCTGGCAAGCGGTCGGAGGCGCTTCACACGTCTCCGGGTCGCTTCTGCCTTCGCCACCGAGAGTGGCGTCACACAGATCACGAACCTTCTGGGAGCTGACGCCTTCGGCGATGCCCAGAAGGAGTGGCTGATCGGGCTTCAAAATGGCTTTACTCAGCCAGTAGCCTTGCAGCGACTGCTTGACCTTCCCAACTCGGCAGTCCGTCTCGTCGACATTCACGAAGTGCTGGCGAATCCCCGCTTGGCCGGATCAACGTTTTTTCACCCAAAGGTGTACGAGTTGGCCGATATCACCGGCAATAAGACGACGATCATTTCGACGTCGGCCAACCTGACCGAAGGCGGGCTGCGGAACAATGTCGAGCAGTTCGTCTCCTGGGAGGGCTTGCTCACGGCCGATTTTCCTCAGACACTGACGAGGTGGTGGGGAAAGTACTGGAAGCCAGAATGGGCTGCGACGCCAGAACTGATCGACGAGTACGCCAGACGACGGCCTGCTATGCAGCAGAGAGCCGGGGCTGGAACCGGCGGCGGAATCGTCGAAGTGGAGCCAGCACCGTCAGAACTTCGTGTGGCACCTGAGATGTGGGTGGAGGCGGTTCGACCGCTCGAAGGAGGGTCGAGGAACCAACTGGAACTCTTGCTCAACGCTCATGTGTTCTTCTTTCCAGAGTCCGATGACATTCCCCGTGATCGTCCGCAATCCGTAGTCTTCGTAGATGACGCCGGGAACGAGTATTCAAATCCCCAGCGGCAAGTCCTATTCAACGGGCCACCTCTGAGGGACAAAGGCAACTCGATGTGGCGTGTCTACCTGCCGACTGCCACGAGGGCCTTTTAGGCTACCAGCAGGGTGGAGTGCTTATCAGGTTCGTCAGAACGAGAGTGCGCAATACGTATCGCATCTCTTTCGTACCGGCGGACTCAGATGATGCCCGAGATTGGCGTGAGCAGAGTTCGAAGGTAGCGAGCGTCAGCGGGCCACCACCGAGACTGATGGGCTGGACCGCATGAGGGGCAAAGCAAGATTCAGATGAGCAATGGAGCAGGGGGCGCTGCTCAGTGCATCACTCTGCCTCTAGCCAGCAATGTCGGTGATCGGCGTGAGCCATGCCCGGCAGTCCCCGCTCTTCTCGGTTCATGGGCGCTGACATCACGAAGCAAGCGACGGAGTCAAGGGAAAGGGACTGAGTCCCTCGGGAGAACCGGAACAGCGTGGAGGCTCGCACCGCCTTGACGCCGTGCGGCTCCGAGACAACATAGAAGGCGGACCCGAGAAGGTTCGCTCGGCACCGAACTCTTGGTCCTGGCCGTCACAATGGATCCGCGATTTGTCGCGATCCAGGAACTGCCCGTCCCCGAGGAGGTTGGTTGCCTCCTCGAGGACGGGGACCCAGAGGGGTCACGCTGCCGGTGCAGCCTCGGCACTTCTGGAGAGTGCCTGGAGCCTGCTGGCAACGATCTCGACAGTCCGTCGAGTGCTGCCATCGGTGGCCTGCCACTGGCGGCTCTGGAGCCGTCCCTCGACGTAGACCTGACGGCCCTTGCCGAGGTACTGGCAAGCGAAGGTTGCCAACTGGCCCCAAAGGACGACCGAATGAAATTCCGTGGTCGTCTTGCCGTTGGTCGCAACCCGGACGGTTGTGACGTGCTTGCCGGAGCCAGTCTCCCGAAGTTCGGGAGTGGCAACGAGGCGTCCCATGAGGGTCACCTGGTTCACCGAGTCTCCCCGGTTCTGGCGCTCGCCAGTGGCGGGCTTCCTCGTGCTGTTGGTTGTGTTGCTGCGCATCTCTGCACCTCCTGCTGTGTTGATCGATGCCACGGTGACAAGCAGGCTGACTGCCGAACGGAACAGCCCCGGAGCGAAGCGCAGTGCACTTCAGGGCTTGCAGTGCCAAGGCAGCAGTCTGCTAACCGAAGAGGTGCAACCTCGTAGAGGTGCTACCTCTGGTGGTCGAAAACGATCCACATGACGTCAAGGAAGGTGCTGCGCAGCAGCGACCAGGCACAGGGAAGCGGCTCACGAGTGTGAGCCGGGGTGAAAGGTGATTAGCCAGGAGACCCGAGGGGTCGTGTTACCACTTCGACAGGTCGGAGACCTCGAAGAAGATGTGGCGACGGAAAGCACCAAGCGTGTCGGCAGATGCACGAACACGCTGCACGGCCTCTGGGGCAACAGTTCCTGCAGCCTCCAACTCGGCAAGGAGGGTCTCGACCTGGACGAGGAGACCGGAGACCTGCTGCACAAGGTTGCCGACCATTGGCTCGCCAGCCAGTCCCAGGAAGGCATTGGACTCATCGGAGGAGTCGAATGCCTCATCGACCAGCGTGATGTCGTGACCGACGTTCCCGTCGTCGAGCTGCTGCCAGAGGACACGACCAAGGCGCTTGCTCCGGGGATTGTCAGAGATGGCCCTCCTAGTTGGTGCTGATGCGATGCACCCGGAGAGCCGGAAGGAGGACGAACGGACAGCCCCGAAGGAACGTGTTCCTGAGCATGCTTGGGGCTTGTAGTGACTAGGACGACTTCTGGCAGGGTGACCACAGCGCAGAGGCCCGGCTGGAAGGGCATCGATGATCCACCACGCCGTTCCGTCCTCGCCGCTGACCGAAACGAGTCACCACCCGACGGCAGTGCCCTGGCTCTGCCGCTTCCCACGCAGCGAAGAACTCCTCAGCCATACTCGGCGCAGCCACGCACGCTCGGTTTCGCCTGGAAGGGGTCGGATCGACAGGAGACGGTCGTCTGGATCCATCACACCGCTACTTGGCCGATGACTGACGACGGGCAGGGTGTTCGGGAACTCGGTGCCCGTGCGACGGCTCCCCGACGATTGCTGCCGATCCCCTGCATCTCGCCGGGAGCGATGGGATTGTCGGCTGATCCCGTACTCCACTGCTCGTCCAGACTTCGACTCCCCGGTGCACGGTGAAACACCTGCACCTGTGCATCCGAGTCGAGTGAACGTTGCCGCCCTCGTAGACGCCTCGCCGCTTGGCCTGGCTCGATGCCTTCAAGTCGGCGCTCACGGATGAGTACACCGATTGAACTGTGCAAATGCCCCCAATCGACAGCAACAGGTTCGCTATCGGCGCACCTGGGCCAGTAAACGACAAGCGCTCGTGATCAAAGTCGACGCGAACTCCTTGGCCGTCAGCTCCTGGGCAATGCGACGGAGATGACGAGGTGACGAGCCAAGCGGACGCCCAATGGTTCTCGCAAACGAGGGTCTTCAAGCACCGACGGACTTACATGCAATAAGGCGAAGGTTTAGATTCGGGAGGCATTCACGTTTTCTGTCCTTGTATAAGACTCTCCACACAGGAGACATTCCGTCGTCGAATCTCCTTGTTGCGTGATGCGCTCGCTGCTCGGTGCCGGTCCCGATAAGCTGCTTTAGCGTCCTCGATCTGTTCCGGAGTGAGACGTTGGAGGTACGTCACGGTATCCGGTGACCACTTCGTGAGATCAGTGGCTATGTCACGCCAGCAGTATGTCGGGTTATCTCGCAGCTCAAAGTACCGAACGGCGGCGTCGAATTCGTACGGACCAATGGACGATCCGTGCTCTGCCAGCTTCTCCAATGCATCCTTCCTGCGGTACGGATGTGTGACATTTGGGTCGATGCGCCTAGTGACGATGACGGGGTCAGTCGCCCCTGCCGCTCCTACCCCAACAACGATGTCAGCTCGCTCGATCTTCTTGATTGATTGAAGCGACACATCAAAGACCGTCAAGAGCCGACTTGTATCAATGCCAGCATTCTCAAGCTCGGTCGTGGCATCTCGAAGGCTCTTGAGAAACTGATCGATCGCCCTGTTCCCAGGGGTAGACGACGGCCTGTTCCTCAGATACCTGATGGGATCGATCGGGGGATTGACACTCAGTGGTAGCAGTGCCCAGTTCATTTCGTCACCAAGCTCCTGCCCAAATACGGTTCTCAGGAGGTCACGGAAGTTCACGATACTCGTCTGGGCTAGGGAGTAGACGACCGTTCCGAATCCCGGTGTGTTGTAGAAGTGCACGGCATTATCTCGGTACACAGCGAGCATCTCAAGATTCAGTTCCACTGCCCTGGAGGGAAGGTCCGTCGGCCACTCGGAGGTCTGGGAAGCGTGAGACAAGGCATCCGACCAACTGAGGGTCCGGTAGGGCTGATTTCGCTTCTTCCTGTAGAAGATACTGTGTCCGGCCTTGGAGATCACTGCTTTGAGCAGTAGCTCCCAGGCGTTGACGACCAGTAGGACAAAGACCTCGTCCCGGTAATCGAAGCGAGGCTTGTTGTAGATTTCGATGGCTCCCACCATCGCACTGCGAGAATTGCCGAGCAGACGCCGGGACGACCCTCTGTAATTCATTCTTCTGTACCCCAGGGTGCGTCCATCTCTAGGTGCTTCAGCTGGTGAGACCGCGGGCTAGGCATGGCTCGATTCTCTCACCGGACTTCTCCTCATAGCTTGACCGACTGCCTGATGTACTGGTACCCGGATGCCCTGCCCTGTAGCTCGACCAGGGCGATCCGGACGGGACGCGTGAGCGCCCGCGTCTCGTGCAGTTGGTGATCCTCCTCGTCTCGAGTGAGGGCCGCTCTGCCCAGGCGTCTTGCTCTTTCGCCATGGGGCCCCTTTCGTCAAGAGGTAGGTCAACCCGTTGAGCCGCGGAAGTCCGGTCGGTGAGAAGCTTCGTTGCGGCTGGTTCCTCTGTAACATGCTTGTTCTGGTCGAGAACGGGTTCGATCAAAGTCCCCTGCCACCAGGGACTTCCCCCTTGACAATGCTTGTCGAGCCTCCCCTCGCCTACGGCGTTGCATGACCGAAGAAATCGTCAAGCGCTTTAGCGTAGGCAGAGGGGTTCTGCAACCAATGCAAGTGACCGGAACCCTCAAGTGTCACCTGGACAGCTTGCGGAAACCGCCCTCTTACGATCGCGGTTGCATCGCCAAAGATGTCATAGGCACCGTAAAGGACCAGCACCGGCCCCTCGTAGCTCGACAGACCATTGAGCACACCGGGCAGCTGCTTCGACACTGCGCGATCAGTCCTGACCATGGCTTTCGCTGAGCAACCATTGAGCCACGTCGGGTCAGGATCGGGGGCTGATGCAGGATCTAGAAAGTAATCGTGCCAGGTCTCTGTCATTACATGCCGCATCGACCACGCACCAATCGGACCGGGAACAGTTAGTCCAGACCCATAGCCGAGGATACGAAGAACACCTGCCATGCCTGCGCGGGCACGATCGGCACGGAAAGCCTCACGCTTAGTGCGCTTCCAGTCAGCGCCGACGCCCAGCGACGAACTCACGAGTTCGAGACTCTTGACGCGTTCTGGGCACGCTGAGGTGTAGGCCTGGGCGACAACCCCACCCCAGGAGTGCCCCAGAACGTGCCAGCATTTGATGCCCAGGTGGCTTCGAATGGCTTCGACATCGTCTATGTACGCATACAAGTCGTATAGACCGTCGTGACACAGCGATTCACCGACCCCGCGCTGGTCAAAACTGATGCACCGAAACCCGGGCAGCAGCGAAGCCGTCGATTGCATGTAATCAGGGACTCCGGGGCCGCCGTGAAGCAGAAGGAGCGGTTCGCCATCGTCTCGACTCTGTCGGATTGTTAGAAGACTGCCTGGTGTCTCCACAACGGTTTGCCGCATTTAGATGCCCGCGCTTTCCAGAGGACCGAGCTCGCCCGTGATGTTCACGGTTAGTGGGTCGCTCTCTGAGGCACGTCGCTGCCGGGAAGGGTGCAGCTGGAGTCTGTGATCCACACGAGCGTGCCGTCCCGGCTGATACCGGTCCTAACTGGGATTTCCAGTTGGCGCGCGGCGGCGCGACCCGCGCGGCGCCATCTCGCCACGGCATCAGGACCGCCGTGGGAGGTCAGCCGGTCGACGGACTCGACAATGCTGCCCTTGGCGGTGAGCATGCTCGCTACCGACTCCACCAATTCCCTGAAGCGACGTTCGGCGAGTTGGTCCGTCGTCATGATGACGACCCCTTGTGATGACAAATTGATGACAAATCGACCATTTGACCCTGTCGGACATTCTCCGTTCGGCAGGCGAAATCCCCTGTGACTTGGGGTTTTACAGTAGTGGCGGGGGCAGACTGCTCCACCCCGCGGCGACAAGCGGAAACTTTACCAGGCCCGCCGTCCTCGTCGCCTGGCCGAATCAGACTGACGGCGATCGGACTCACGTCCCCGGCTTTGCCGGTTGGGCGCGGTGACCTCACGGCCCGCGCCTGGGTGCCGAAGGGGGACGCCTCCAAGCACCTGGCTCCAGCCGTCAAGCGTTGGGCGAGACCCTCGTCAAAGACAAGTCGGTCGAGGCCTACGCAGGCGAGAGCACGGACCTAACGGCCCGCTCGACGACCGGCTTCCCGGCCTTGGACAAGGCCGACTCGGCTTCCCCGACCAGGGTGCCGACCATCTGCATATCTGCCGAATAGGCCGACAGGTTCTCATCCTTCAGTGCCGCAAGCCCTCTGTTGTAATAGCTCTGGGCGCTCGCGATCAGCGCTCTGACCGTCGACGGTATCTGGCCGGCTCCACCTCCCAGATTGACGGTGGAAGCGCCAAACACGTCTGACAGTGCTGCACCGAGAGTGGTACCCATCGAGACCTGGGTGCCGTAGACGACGATGTAACGGGTCAGCTGTGGGTACGGGTTCTGGGACGAGCTCACGTACAGCGGCCTCACGTAGATGAGCGAGTCGTCGACCGGGATGATGAGCGTCGTGCCGAGCGACACCGTCGACCCGGCCCGGCCGAGCAGAGTCACGTACTGCGACACCGTCGTGTTGGACTGGATGCGTGAGTTGACGACGGCTGGGCCTGCCGTCGCGTTCTTGGTCGGAGTCACATACGTGGAGATCTGCCCGTAATTTCGGTAGTTGCACGAAGCCGTCATCAAAGCGGCGAGCGTTTGGATCCGGTCACCCTGTGAGAGCGGGTCGAGAGGCTCGACGACGGTGAAAACCGGCTGCGTGGCTCCGGGGAGCTGCAGGACCTCGTACTCGGGTTGGAAGCGAAGCGTGTTGCCAGATATGTCGGTCGGCAGCGGCGAGTCCGGTGACCCCGTACCGGAAGTCGGGGCGATCTCCCAGGCGTTATTGGCCAGATAGAACGCCGACGGGTTCGTGAGGTGGTAGCGACCGTACATCTGGGCCTGAACCATCAACAGGGCCTGCGGGTATCTCAGGTGAGCCCTCAGCACAGGGTCCATCTCGCTCAGCGACTTGAACATGCCCGGGAAGATCGACTCCCAGGTGTTGAGGATCGGGTCGCTCGCGGTCACCGCGTAAAACGTCATGTCGCCGGTGTAGGCGTTGACGACCACCTTTACCGAGTTGCGAACGTAGTTGAACTCTGTCGCAGGCAGGCCGCTCCCGCTTGGAAGCTCGGCCGTGTCGGCCTGCTGCGCGTAGGGGAAGTAGCTCGTGGTCGTATAGGCATCGACGATCCAGTCGATCTGGCCATGGTCGATCACCGGGTAGGGGGTGTCGTCAACGCTCAAGAACGGTGCCACCTTGGCAACCCGGGATTGGACGTCCTGGAGGAACATCAGCCGCGAGTGCTTCGTTACGAGGTTCGAGACAAGCAGGTTCACGTCATGGAACCGGATCGCGAAGGCGGCCTTGGTCCAGAACGAGCCGACCGGAATTCCGCCGGAACCCTTGTAATGGCTGGAGATCACGTTTCCGTTCGAGTTGGAGTAGTCGACCTCGCTTTGCGCTGTGTCGACAACCACGTAGCCCTTCTGGCCCACTCCGAAGTAGATGGCAGGCTGTTTGATCTGGGGGGCACCCCCAGCGGAGGTGAGCGCCGCTCCGGAGATGTCGAAGACGGGGTTTCCTCCGCTTTGCTGATTGGCCGGCGAGAGAACTGCGCCGAAACCGTGCGTGTACTGAAGATGGATGTTGACCCATGACTGCGTCGGCAGGTCGGCGGCGTTGACTTGCCTGACGCCGATCACGAACGGGGTCAAGCTGCCATTGACCTCGTACCGATCTAGGGAGAGTCCCGAAATCGTGTATCCGGTGCCGTTCTGCTGGAGCTTCTGATAGGTCTGCGAGGTGATGGAGGGCTCCCAAAGCGGAAGGTTGTCGAGTGTGGGCGCGTCGCCCGCGACGACGCCGCCGGTCAAGTTCGCCACGCCGGCAAAGGCCCGGTCCTGAATGTTCGACAGCCCCAGCGCGTAGCGCGTCGCGTGAATGTTCCGGTTGATGTAAGGGAGCTCGAGTCGGCTCTGGGCCGGCGTGACCTTGAGGGCTTGCACTACCGCAGGGACGATCAGGTACGCACTCAGGCCTACGAGCAACCACAGGCCGAAGCCGATGGCGGGAAGCGCCATGCTGCGCTGGTAGATGTTGAACACCATGAGCGCGAACACCACGAGCGCCACGACCGCAAGCAATTCGATCGCCGGCAGGCGGACATGCACGTCGGTGTAACCGGCACCGTTCACGACGCTGTCCTTAGCGAAGACCAGATTGAAGCGGTCTACGTAGAAGTAGCCCGCCGCGCGGACAAGTGCCATCGCACCGATGATCACGGACAGATGGGCAGTGACGCGTGGGTCGACCCGGGGTGACGGGCCCTGGAACCTGAGGCCTCCGTTCAGGTAGTGCGCGCCCGCGGTGACGATCAGGATCACGAGCAGCGCTACGAGCGTCCAGTCAACGAGAAACGATAGGAACGGCAGCTTGAAGACGTAGAAGCTGACCGGCCGGTGGAACATCGGGTCCGTGAGCCCGAACGACTTGCCGCTGCGGAAAGTCAGCCAGTGCTGCCATTGGCCGGAGGCCGACGAGCCCACGATGAGCATGAGGATCAAGGACACGACCGTGCGGACAAGGACGGTGTGCCTGCCGACCAGGCCTTGGTACCGGCGAACTATCTCGAGCTCGGGCGAGACGAGAAGGGCCCGCGGGGCGATGCGGTCGACGACCCACAAGCTGACCCAGCAGGCCACCAGGAACAGGCCCATGAAGACAACGTCCAGAAGGATCTTGGTCTCGACCATGACCCGCCAAACGGCCGTGAAGTGCACCGAGCGGTACCAGAGATAGTTGGTGTAGAAGTCCGCCGACCCCTGGATCAGGAGTATCGCGAGGACGATGACGACAAAGGCTCCGAGGATCCAACCTTGATGGCGAACGTTCGGGCGCGACCGCATCGACATGTCCATGGGAACTCGCATTGGGCTGGAGCCTACGACCGAACGGGCACGAGTAGGCAGCGGCAGCCCGGATGCACGGGCGGGTGAGAGTGTCCGGTCGGGAACGCCTCGCCGGGAGTCTGCTCGCCGGCCAGCGAGTTGTCGTCGCAATCAGGGCACGCGCCGCCCTCGTCGGCCACCACCCAGTGGACGAGGGGTGCCTCGCCGTTCCCGATCTGGCTGAGCACGGCGAGCTCGCCGACCGAAAAGGCCCGAGTCGTGAAGTCACCGGCAAGCCCTTCGACGCGGACGCCTTTCCACTCGCGGTACGCAACGCCTGCCGCATCCGCAACGCCCTCGAGGCTGCCCTCGAGCTCGGCGAGCGTCTCCTCGATCCTGCTCCGCAACATCCCGGCCAGTTCGTCAGCGAGCTCGCCTCCCAGCACGGTGCCCGCTTCGGCCGCAGCGTCCTGGTCAGGGGCCAGGGCCGTCACAAACGGCCCCGTCGCGCCCTCGCCCGCGAGCAGGAAGGTGGCCCCTGCCTCATAGGCCTTCGCCAATTGGGCGCTGACGGCATCGACGAAGCGCTCGCGCTGGACCTCCGCCGGTACGAGCTCGTCCAGCACCGGCTCATGGCTCGTCTGCCGTAGGGCGTTCAAGAGCTCGTTCTGGTCGTCCTGCAGGGCCCGCTTCAGGCTGCGGGCGAGCTTGGCCTTCACCGCAGCCACCAGACGGTCGCGCTGCGCCAGAGACTCGGCGTCGGGCTCGCTGAGCACGGTGGCCGTCGGTTCGTCGAGGGCCTCCGATTCCACTTCGGTGATCACCGCCTCGGTGATCACCTCCTCGGTCGCCGCCACCTCTGCCTCGCCGACTGCCTCGAGGAGGGCTTCGTTCGCCGCCTTGGCGCCCTCGGAGCCTTCCAGTGCCTCCGCCCCGATTTCGGCTATGAGGTCGGCGTCGTCCGCTTCCGGTGCCGAGGACGGCTCCGCAGGCGGAGCCTCCTCGCCGGCGCGGCTCGCCCGGATGCGGGCAAAAAGCTCGTCCACACTTCGCCGGCTCGCGGCGGAGCCACGCTTGTGACGCGAAGACTTGGCGTCGCCGTCCCCTTCCGGTGCCGCAGCGTCCGCGCCCTCGGCTCCGGCCTCCTCGCGCGACGACGCTGGCTCGCCCGCGTATTCGTCGCTGTCGGCGTGGTCGTGCCCGCCGAAACCGGCGTGCACCGTGGCCAGTTCGGCTTCCAGTTCGGCCAGGTCATCCGGGCCCGGCTCCTCCGCCGCCCGTTGCCCCGCTTGGTCCGCCGCCACTCGAGCGTCATCCTCTGCCGCGATCAACCGCTCGCGCAGCTCATCGACCGAGGCGCCGACCGTGTCCACGACACGGAGCAGGGCGTCTTTGCCGGCGCGCAGCTCCTCGAGCTGGATGCGCATGTCGCGCCGACGCGCCGCGAGATCGGCCAGCGTGTGGTTCCTCAGCTCGCGGGCTTCTGCCACCATCTGCCGGCACTCATCCTTGGTCGCGTCCAGAAGCTCGACGGCGTCGCTTTGCGCCGCCTGAGTCACCGAGTCCACTTCCTGCTCGGCGCGCCGCTTGTACTCGGCCACTTCCTGCTCGGCCGCGGCCAGTATCTTCAGCGCCTCGGCATCCGCCTTGGCCACCTGTTCCGCAAGCACCTTCTCAGCCCCGGAGACCAGTTCGGCGGCTTGTTCCTCGGCCTTGGTGGCCAGATTGTTGGCCGCGTCATGGGCGGCCCAGAGGATCTTGGCGGTCTCGATGCCAACTGCCCGCGTGAGTGTGGCCTCATCCAGCTCCGGCTCTGCCGCCCTGCGCTCCGCGTCGCTCAAGCGCTCGCGCAATGCCGTCTCGCGCTCCAACGCGGCTCGAAGCTCGGCCGCAGCCTTATCCAGGAAAGCGCGCACGGCCTTGCCATCAAGGCCCTTGCGCGCCGGGGGAAATGACTTTTGTGCGATCTCGTCAGGGCTGAGCGACACGCTCGAGGAGATCGAGACAACCTGAGGATCGTCCGACATTGCCCCCAGCCTACGACGCCGCCCTCATCTGGCGGTGGTGCGAGTGAGGCGACCACCCAAAGACTCGAGAATGCGGATCACCTGCCCGATGGAAGTGACGGCGTACACCTTCAGTTTCGGGCCCGCGTGGGACCTGGCGACCGCCAGCTCCTCGGGCGGGACGAAGAACACGCTCGCTCCCGCGTCGCGCACGGCGATGGTCTTTTGGGCCACTCCGCCCACATCGCCGACGGTCCCGTCGATCGACATAGTCCCGGTCGCGGCAATTTTGAGGCCGCCTGTCAAGTTGGCAGGGTCGAGTTCCTGCATGAGTCCGAGCGTGAACGCGAGCCCGGCCGACGGCCCGACTATCCCCTCGGACGACAAGTCGACGTTCACGGGCAAGGGCCCCACCTTGAAGGCGGTCCCGTCGACGCTCGGCCCCCCGCTGCCCTGCGGGTAGATGCCGAGACAGGCGATGGTATGGGGCTTGCCGCCTGCCACTGTCGCCCGCCGCCAGGGCACGTACCTCGTTCCCTGGCCCATCGGCAGACACGAGAGCGTCTTGCTGGTACCGCTTCCCTCGATGCGGAACTCACCGAGCCTCATCGTCACCAGGTGCGGCGAGCCCGATGGGTAGGCGCTCACCACGACACGGATCACCGCGCCAGGGGCGAGAGCGTCGAGCACACCCTGCAGGCTCAGGAACGTGGGCACCTTCACTCCGTTCACCCTGCTCATGATCTCCCCCACCTGGAGGGCGGAGGCCGCCGGCGATCCGGGGAGGATGCCGTAGATCAGGGCGCCGAGCGGCTGGACTGTGACCTTGTAGCCAAGCTCCCTCAAGGCCACGACGGTGGCGGCCTGTTGGGCGGTCGACATGTCGATCTCGCCCTCGGTCTGGTACTCAGCCGCCGACTCGCTCCCGAGGATCTCCCCGCTCGGATATATGGCGGCGTCGGGGTCCAACCAGAAGAACGGGTAATAGAGCGCCCGCAGCGGAGTGAGCTCCACATAGACGAGGAGCACCGACCCCTTGTGATGGTGGCGCTGAGCCGCCGGGACCGTGATGAGCCCGCTCACGGCCGGGGCGGACCCGGGTGTGATCGCGTAGTAGGGCAACTGGATCAACTCGGCCGATACGAGCGCCGCAATCACGAGCCCGAGGACGAGGGTCCACGTGTGCCGCTTCCTCCAGTGAAACGGGCGCCGGACGCCGTCGCCGCGGGCCAAGTGCTCGGGCGCGCCGATCGACGCGCCAGAAGCGCCCTCAGGCTCTACGCTCGATCCATCGTCCATCGAATTCACCGGCCCGTAGCCTGCCATGGCTGGGCCTCGCGCGGACACCGCTCATGACCGAACGAGGAGAAGCGGCCGCAGTGGAGGCAGCCCGCCGGCAAGGAGACGCCGCCGCCGCCGGACACAGCGGCGCCGAGGCGGCGGCCCGGCTGATGCTCTCCGACCCGGAACCTGACGTGCGCGCCGCGGCCTTCGGGGCCCTTGCCCGGATGGGCTGCGCCACACCGGCGGACTCGGCTGCGGCTGTCGCCGATCCGGACCCGCGGGTGCGCAGGTACGCGTGCGAGCTCGGCCCCGGACTCTTGGGAGCTGACTTCACGAGCCTGCTCGGCGACCCCGACGACGCGGTGGTCGAGGCCGCCTGCTACGCCGTGGGGGAGGTGCGCGACACAGCCGCCGTACCCGCTTTGGCGCGCATCGCGCGGACACATACCGACGTGCTCTGCCGGGAGTCGGCGGTGGCGGCCATCGGGGCCATGGGCGACCCAGAAGGGCTTCCTGCGGTGCTCGCCGCCTTGGACGACACGCTCCCGGTGAGGCGTCGGGCTGTGATTGCGCTCGCCTGTTTCCAAAGCGCCGCCGCCGACGCAGCCATCAAGGCTTGCCTGGATGACCCTGACTGGCTCGTCCGTCAAGCGGCCGAGGACTTACTGGGCGTCAACGGCGGCGGCGACTGAGCGACTCAGTGGTGTGGGACATTCCGACAAGACACCGGAGGGCGCCGGCGATGGCGCAGTGCTCCGGATCCTCGACGAGGTGCACGGGTATCCCCGTTTCGGTCGCGAGCCGCTTCGCGAAGCCCGTTAGCAAGGCGCCCCCTCCGGCCAGGTAGAGACCTCTGTTCAAAAGGTCGTTGGCAAGATCAGGAGGCGCCGAAGAGATGCAGGAGGCGGCCGCTGCCAGTATCCGCTCGACCCGGGGCGCGATGGCAGCGGCCACCTGGCTCCGGGAAATCACGACCGATCGTGGAAGCCCGTTTGACACGTCACGGCCCTTAACCTCGACCTTGTCGTCCTCCGTCACCCAGGCGCTCCCGACGGCCAGCTTCACGCCTTCCGCCGTCGCCCGGTCGATCGTCAACTCGAAGTCGCGGGCACACGACTGGCGGATGGCCTCGTCAAAGTCGCCCCCGCCAAGCGGGACCGACGCCTGGGTGACCAGGCCCCCGAGCGCCAGCACTCCGATCTCGGTCGTCCCCGCCCCGACCTCCACGACCATGGAGGCGACGGGCTCTTCGATCCTCAACCCACAGCCGAGGGCAACGGCCACCTGCTGCTCCACGAAGCGGACACTTCCCGCGCCCGCTCGTCTGAACGCCTCGTCCAACGCCCTGCGTTGCACGCCTGTCGCCGCTCCCGAGGCGCAGCAGAGCACCGTCGGCTGGGTGACGGATCGCGACCTCGACCTCCGCAACAACTCCTTGGCCACTGCCGAGGTGAGACGGATGTCAGTCAGCTGACCATGCGAGACGGGAGGGACCATCCCCACCTCGCCTGCGCAGCGACCTCGCATGGACACTGCCACCGAGCCGAAAGCGACCAGGCGCTGGCGGCCGAGGTCGACAGCGGCAATCGTCGGCTCGTCGAGGATGATGCCTGCCCCGGGGACTGCGACAAGGGTCCGTGCGGTGCCGAGATCGACTGCGAGGCTGGCGGTCACGTCTGGCCCGCTCCTGGCGGCGACTCGATGGGTCGCACTTCGAGGCTCCAGTCGGACCCGCCTTCCCAGGTCTCCTTCTTCCAGATGGGGGCGCTCGACTTCACGGTGTCGATCACGTATCGGCAGGCCTCGAAAGCCTCGGCGCGATGCGGCGTCGATACGACGACCACGACCGACGCCTCTTTGAGCGCGACAAGTCCGGTCCTGTGCCACACGACCATCCGTCCGATCTCGGGCCAGCGTTCCCTGGCGCCTGCCAGAATCGCCTCGAACCGGGTGATGGCCTTCGATGTGTAGGCCTCATAGTCGATGGCACTCACGCCCGTGTGCCCTTCGGCGTGGTCCCGGACGGTCCCTACGAAGCAGGCCACCGCCCCGCACGGCGGGCTCGTCACCCAAGTGAGCGCGCTCTCGACAGGAAGCCGATCCGCGCTGAGCGCGACCCAGTTGTCACCCTTCGCCGGCGCGAGCACGTGGGTCATGGTATGCGAGCTTTCGGGGACGGGCAGCCCCAAGTCGGGGGCCGACACGTAAAGGCCGTGTCCCTTAAGTATCCTCGAGGTCCGTGGTCGAACTTGGGGACGATTTCGACGACATCGCGGATGATGGCGGCTTCGATCCTCTCCTCCCCCCCGAGGATCGCCTCTGGAGGCACCCTTCCGAACTCGGCGCCCACTCGAGCCAACTGAGCCTCGACGCGCTCACCGCCCGCCGCAACTGGATGGCCGCCACGCCGTCTCGGGCCGGGGCCTGGTCGGCCGGCATAGTCGGAGCCCTGCTCGCCACAAGCGTCGTGTTGATCGGCGGACACCTCACCCACCTGCTTTCCCCCGCCACACCGAGGCAGGCTCCGGCGCACGTGGCGGCCGTGGAGATGACACCCACGACGATGTCGATGGGACTCGACCCGGGGATGGAGAAGGTGGCGTCCCGGATCACAACTGCGATGCCGCTCGTGCTCGACGGCACCTCGAGCGGCGTCGGGATCGTGGTGAACTCGAAGGGTTTCATCCTCGTGCCTGCATCTCTCGTCGCGGACCCAGAGGACATATCCGTCGAAACTGACGGGCAGCAACTCATTGCAAGCTTGGTAGGCGTCGACTCCGGTACCGGGCTTGCCGTCGTGCGGGTGCACGATCCCGAGGCTCTCACGGCGGCACATTTCGCCTCCGGCACGTCTGTCGGGCACGACTCCTTCGTGGCTCTCGTCTGGGTCGGCAGTGACGGTCCGCACTCGTGTTGGGGAACCGTCAGGGAGCTCGACGTGCAGCTGGCGGAAAACGGGGACAGCCCGCCCCTTCTCGAGTCCGTCGAGACGATCGACTCGACGAGCGGTGTGGCCACCGGTGGCGTGATCATCGACGGGACCGGGAGCCCGATCGGGATCGTCACGAGCGTCACGGGCAAGACCTTGGTCGCCACGCCCGGATGGCTCGCCGAGATAGTCGCCAACGACATCATCTCCAATGGGCGCGTTGTCCACGGCTGGCTCGGGATCACGGGCGAGACCAATTCCTGGTCGGCGTCCCGCACCGCAGTCCGCGTCACGTCCGTCAACCCCGGTGGTGCGGCCGCCAAAGCCGGCGTCAAGCCGGGCGACCTGATCCAGTCGGTCGACGGCAAGCCCGTGACCACGATGTCCGGCATCGTGGCGACCCTGTACTCGCTGACGCCGAACCAGACGATCGATCTCGTCATCGAGCGGGACGGACACGTCTGGTGCGCCCACGTCCGCCTGGCGGCGACGGCATCAGGGTCGAGCTCGTGCACCCCGGGGCGGACCACCCCGTGCCCGGGCAGTTCCGGCCCCGCCTGATCCTTCCCGGCCGTAGCATCACCTAAGTGAGCGATCCTCTCGCATCCGGCGGCGGCGACTTCCTCCGGAACATGCTCGGCGACCTTCTCCGCCTCATCCGGACCGAGGGCCCGCTGCAATGGGAGCTCGCCTTCCAGCTCGCCACGAGTGTCGCCGCGGGCGACGACGCCGATCCGAACCCGGACCCGCTGGCCCGGATCCGGCTGGAGGAGCTGAGCGCGATCGCGGAGATGCATGTGGCCGATGTCGCCGGCATGATGCTCGGATCGCCTGGCTCTGGCTTGCGACTCGTCCCGACGACTCGCGTCGACTGGGCCCGGCGGAGCCTGGAGGCCTGGCGCCCGCTGCTCGATCGCATCGCTGCCGCCCTGACGACCACGGCGACGGCGCCCGACGCCGCCTCTGCGCCAGACGGTTCTCGACAGGAGCCACCAGGTTTTGAGACCGGGGCCTCGACCGGTATGGGGGACGAGGTCGCGACGAGTCCCGGCGCCAATTCCGAGCCGATGCCCGAGGATCCGTTCCTCGCCGACATGGAGCTCTCGAAGACTGGCGGCGACGCCGAGGACGCCGGGCTGGCCGAGATGATCGGCCGGTGGACCTCTGCCATGGCCCCGGCGATGGCGGCCATGCAGGTCGGCTCAGTAGTGGGCCACCTGTCCAGGCGCTCGCTCGGCCAGTACGACCTCCCGCTGCCGCGCACCGCCTCGAACGAGATCCTCGTCGTCGTGGACAACTCGGACCGTGTCGCCGAGGAATGGAGCCTCCCGACAGACGACCTGCGCCTGTGGCTGTGCGTGCACGAGATGGCGTTCCACGCCGTGCTCTCCCGACCGCACGTGGCCAAGCGTCTCGAGGACCTCGTCGTCGCGCACGCCCGTCTCGTCCGCCCCGACCCGCGGGACTTCGAGGGGCTCCTTCAGGGAGTCGACCCCGGGTCCATCCCGGGCCTCTCCCAGATAATGGGCGACCCTTCCCTGCTCGGAGACGCCAGTTACGGCCCATCGCCCGAGCTCGAAAGGGTGCGCGCCGAGCTTGCCTCGCTCACGGCCGCCATCGCCGGCTACGCGGAGCACGTCACCTCGGCCGTTGCTTCCCGCCTCATCGGGGGCCACGCCCCCATCGGAGAGGCGATGCGGCGACGGCGCGTTGGGCGCGGCGAGGGAGAGCGCGTGGCGGAGGCGCTGTTCGGCCTTCATCTCGACCAGGAGGACGTCGACCGTGGCGCGGCCTTCGTCAAAGGGGTGCTCGACCGCTCCGGCGAGGCCGGGCTGGCGAGGCTGTGGTCAGATGAGGCACATCTCCCCACCCCGGCCGAAGTCGACGCTCCCGGACTGTGGCTCGCCAGGATCGACCTCGACGGGCCCGGCGCTTAGCCGGTCACGATCAGCTGAGGACGACCTCCTCTTCGGGCACGCCGAAGTCCCACTCCAAGATGAGGTTCTCCCGCTCGGCGTCCCGCACGATCCGTTCCCGGTTCCTCCGGAACTGAGGGTCGTGGGGAGGCAGCAGCACGAGACGCGCCAGCGCGCGCAGGCGGAACTCCTCGATGACGGCGCGGTCACCGAACTCCGATTCCACCTCCCAGTGAGGTGCGACAGGACCTAGATAGACCATCCGCACGTGCCCGCGTGGCGGCTCGGTCGGCTGGTGCTCCTCTGGGTTGATCTCGCTCATCGTCTCTCCTTGGCGGCAGAACCGGGCGCAGTTTACCGGTGCTTGGGCCGCCCAGTCTTCGGGGCGGCCCGCCTGGCCGCCCCGCCCGCAATGCTCGTGGCCGAAAACTGAGAATTTCCTGCGAATATCCGGATTCGCGTAGCCATGTGTCGCAGGACACGTCACAATGTTGTCGTGGACACTTCGTGGATGAAGAGAGGCAAGTGCCGGGACGTTCCCCCGGACACTTTCTTCCCCAGTGACGGCGTGGGCGTCGAAGTGGCCCTTCAGATCTGCGCGGGTTGCCCCGTCAAGGCGCCCTGCCTCGAGTACGCCATCGCCAACCACATCGACCATGGCGTTTGGGGCGGGACTTCCGAGCGCGAGCGCCGGCGCATCGCCCGGCGTCGCCGGCTCATCGCAGTTCACTCGACTTGAGCGCCTGAACCGCCACCGCCCACTGCAGCTCGCGGGCGGGCGAGGAATCGAACCGCTTGTGACCGCCAATTAGGCAGGTCGCGGTCTTGGGCGAATGCTAGGAAGCTGTGCTTGCCGCCTGGGCAAGAATGCGCGCCCGGCGGACCCGGCGGCGCTCCCGCTCGCTCATGCCACCCCAGATCCCGAACTTCTCACCGTTGGCGATCGCGAATTCGAGGCAGTCCTCCCGCACGACGCAGCCACGGCAAACCTCTTTGGCTTCCCGGGTCGATGCACCCCGCTCTGGGAAGAACAGCTCAGGATCGACGCCCATGCAGTTAGCACGGCACTGCCAGGTCCGATCGAGGCCACCATCGAATAACGCTTGGAGTGCCATCGTGGGCGCCCCCTCCCCTAACAACTCGCAACCTTGTAGTTACAAGATGGTAGTTATCATCCACCCTGGCGCTGGACGATGCAAGGGGCAGATTTGTTCGCCCGATCACAGCTTCAACCCCCGCAAAGACTCGCCGCCGGGACGGCCGGCTGCAATGATGAGTGCAACGTCGCACAAGCGCGACCGGGGTCCGGCTGAGCGGTTCTTGAGACGAGGCTGACCCGCACGGAGGCAGCTGATGAGCGTCATCGAAGGCGTAACGTCCGAGGCTCCGCGACCTGAGCCAATCCCGGTTCGGATCGGCACCCCGAGAGCGGGTCCGCCGAGGTCGGTCGTGCTCCGCAGGGACGCCTGGTGGCTCCAGTCGCTCGCCACCGGCCTGGGGCTCGGCGCGTTCGTCGTCTACGCCACCTGGGCCGCTTTCCGCGGAGGGCATTACTTCGTCGGGCTTGACCAGGCGCGCAACTACCTGTCCCCGTTCTACTCCCCCTGTCTGGCCGCGAGCTGCCCGGCCGCCGTGCGATGGGGACCGGTGATACCGGCGAGCTGGAGCGTTTCGCCGGCGATCCTCATCCTCATCTTCCCGCTCGCCTTCCGGCTCACCTGCTACTACTACCGCAAGGCGTACTACCGGGCGTACTGGCTATCGCCGCCGGCTTGCGCCGTCGCCGATGCCGGGTCGACCACAACCAAGCCGAACGGGTTCCGCAAGCGCTACAGCGGTGAGACCCGCTTCCCGCTCGTCATGCAGAACATCCACCGCTATGCGTGGTATTTCACGCTCGTCTTCGCAGCCCTGCTGACCTATGACGCCATCGAGGCGTTCCGCTTCCCGGGCGGGGTCGGGATGGGCCTCGGCACCGTCATCCTCGTGGCCAACTCCGTGCTCATCTGGGCTTACCAGATGGGATGCCATGCCTGCCGGCACCTGACCGGGGGCAACTTGCGCAAGCTGTCCAAGGCCCCGGCCCGGCTGTGGCTGTGGACCAATCTCACAACGCCTTTGAACAAACACCACCAGCTCTTCGCCTGGTTGTCGCTGTGCACCATCGTGGTGTCGGACCTGTACATCTACCTGGTCTCCTCGGGCGTGTTCACCGATCCGAGGATCTTCTGATGACTGAGACCGAACGGCACGACTTTGACGTGGTTGTCATCGGGGCCGGCGGCGCGGGGCTCCGGGCGGCGATCGAGGCGCGCGAACAGGGCGCCCGCACGGCGCTCGTGTGCAAGTCGCTCCTCGGCAAGGCGCATACCGTCATGGCCGAGGGCGGCATCGCCGCCGCCCTCGGGAGCGTATGGCCCGAGGACAACTGGCAGGTTCACTTCCGCGACACGATGCGCGGCGGCAAGATGCTGAACAACTGGCGCATGGCCCAGATCCACGCCCTCGAGTCCCCCGACCGCGTCCTCGAGCTTGAGGAATGGGGCGCGCTGTTCGACCGGACGGCGGACGGCCGGATATTGCAGCGGGACTTCGGGGGGCACCGGTACGCCAGGCTCGCCCACGTCGGAGACCGCACCGGGCTCGAGATGCTGAGGACCTTGCAGAACCGGGCCGTGGGGCTCGGCATCAAGGTCTTCATGGAGTGCAAGATCGTCCGGCTCTTGAAGGACGACGAGGGCGCCGTGAACGGCGCGGTCGGCTTTTGGCGGGAGACCGGGCGCTTCGTGACCTTCGGCGCCAAGGCCGTCGTCCTCGCCACCGGTGGCTGCGGCAAGGTGTGGAAGTTCACTACCAACTCCTGGGAGTGCACCGGTGACGGCATGGCGCTCGCCCTGTGGGCCGGCGCCGATCTCATGGACATGGAGGCGATCCAGTTCCACCCGACAGGGATGGTCTGGCCGAACTCGGCCAGAGGGCTGCTCGTGACCGAAGGGGTGCGCGGCGACGGCGGCGTGCTCAAGAACCGGGACGGCGAGCGGTTCATGTTCAACTACATCCCTCCCTACTTCGCGGCCGAGACCGCCTCCACGGAGGAAGAGGCCGACAAGTGGTACAAGGACAAGCACTTCTTGAGGCCTCCTGAGCTGCTGCCCCGCGACGAGGTTGCCCGGGCCATCAACTCCGAGGTGAAAGCCGGCCGCGGAACCCCGCACGGGGGCGTCTACCTCGACATCGCCAGCCGGCGCACGCCCGAGGAGATCCAGCAGCTCCTGCCCTCCATGTACCACCAGTTCAAGGAGCTGGCCGACGTCGACATCACCAAGACCCCGATGGAGGTCGGCCCCACGTGCCATTACGCCATGGGGGGCGTGCGCGTCGACGCGGACAGCGAGGCCACCGCCGTGAAGGGCCTCTACGCCGCGGGTGAGGTCGCCGGGGGCATGCACGGTTCCAACCGGCTCGGGGGCAACTCGCTCTCGGACCTGGTCGTGTTCGGCCGTCGGGCAGGCCTTGCCGCCGCTGAGCGCGCCCTTGGCACACCTGGTGACACAGAGGTCTCCGAGTCCCAGGTCGCCGATGTGACGAGGCACGCCATGTCCTACTTCGAGAACGACGGCACCGAGACCGCTTACGCCGTGCACCGCGACCTCCAGGACACGATGCAGTGGCTCGTCGGCATCATCCGGACCGAGACCGAGCTCGCCGAAGCGAAGGAGAACCTCGTGGGCCTCGAAGATCGCGCCGCCAACTGCGTCGTCGAGGGCAATCTCTGCTTCAACCCAGGGTGGCACCTCGCCTTGGACCTCGAGTCGATGCTCGCCGTCGCCAACTGCACGACGCTCAGCGCCCTCGAGCGCCGCGAGTCGAGAGGCGGCCATACGCGTGACGACTACCCCGGCTTCAGGCCGGAGTTCGAGAACGTCAACATGATCACCCGCTTCGTCGACGGCGCCTACGTGGTGGCTCAGGAGCCGAGGCCCAAGATGCCCGCCGAATTGGCGCGGCTGTTCGAGGAGGACCAGGCCTGATGGCGATCGACGCCGCTTCGGCACCTTCGGCTCCCCCGGCACCCGGGAGCGATACGCCCGAGCCCGATCTCGTCATCCGCCTTTGGCGCGGCGACGCCTCCGGGGGCGAGTTCGTGGACTACCGCATCGCGCCTGAGGAGGGCGAGGTCCTCCTCGACGTGGTCCACCGGATCCAAGCGACACTGGCGCCGGACCTGGCGGTCAGATGGAACTGCAAGGCAGGCAAGTGCGGCTCCTGCAGTGCCGAGATCAACGGGAAGCCTGGGCTCATGTGCATGACGCGGATGAGCACGCTCAACACCGACGAGCCCGTCACGGTCTCGCCCATGCGCGCCTTCCCGGCCGTGAGGGACCTGGTCACCGATGTCTCGTACAACTTCGGAGTCGCCAAGCTGATCCCCGCCCTCAAGCTCGGGGAGAGGGACCCCGACGGGCTGCACCGGATGGCTCAGGTCGACATCCAGCGGGGACAGGAGTTCCACAAGTGCATCGAGTGCTACTTGTGCCAGAACGTCTGCCACGTGATCAGGGACCACGAGGAGAACAAGACGAGCTACGCGGGGCCTCGCTTCTTCGTGCGCCTGGCCGAGCTCGAGATGCACCCTCTCGACACCCTGGACCGCCGCCAATACATCCGCGAGGTCATGGGCATCGGCTACTGCAACATCACCAAGTGCTGCACCGACGTCTGCCCTGAGAGCATCCACATCACCGACAACGCCATCATCCCGCTCAAAGAGCGCGTGGTCGACGCCCGCTACGACCCGATCGCGTGGCTCGGGCGCATGCTGAGGCGCCGCCCGGCTCCGACGCCGGCCTCCGAGCTCCACCAGTACACCGGCGCGGCACGCGCCGAGGCGGATCGATCATCCGAAAAGCCCGAAGACAGTGCCTGAGTTCTTGTCCGAGGAGTGGTTCGCGGCGCTCGCCTCGGCCCTGGAGAGGCTCGGGCGCGCGGACTCCCCCGCCGAGCGGCCAACAGTCGGCCTCGCTTTGGGTCAGGTCATCACCGGCGTGCCCGAGGGATCCGGGGCGGTGTCGGCGCCCAGCGGTGAGATCCGCTACACGATCCTGTTGCGCGAGGACGGGTCGGCGGCGCTCTCCCGGTCTTCCACCGAGCCGGCGGACGTGACCCTCATCGAGGACTTTGCGACCGGCGAGGCACTCATGTCAGGCCGGAGCCAAGTGACGAGCCTGCTCGCGGCGGGCAGGATCAAGATGCGCGGCGACTCGCGGGCGCTGCTGGCGGCCGAGGCTCTCCTGCGAAGGGCCGCGCCCCTGATCGCGGCCTCGCTGGGCGGCGAGATCGCTTCCTAGGGGCGGGAATCCACTAAACCTCTACCCGCGACCTATCGCCTGCTCAGGACGCTGCAGGGCACCCCCGAAGCTCGAAAACACCTGGTGAGCGTCGTGAGCGCGTGCCTTTCTCTGCCCGGAGCGGGGCGACTACGCTGCTGCAACGGGCTTCGCGAGAGGGGACCAAGATATGACCTTGACGGCCGTGGTCGACGACCACATGCTGACCCAGTACCGCGTGTTGCTTGACAGGGAAGACGAGGCGTTCGACGAACTCGAGCATGCCTTCGAGGATGGAGACCGCAACCACTTCGAAAGCGACTACAACCACTGGATCCAGGCCGTGGGCCACCGGCTGGCCTATCTGAAGCGCCTCGGCATCGACGTAAGCCTCTAGCACGGCTCCCGCCCGTGGCCACCGGGCCACGAGGCTTCATTCCTGCGTCTCCGACGGCACTGCCGTGACGCGAGCTGCCTTGCTCAGTCGCCGAGCAGCTCCTCGGCTTCGGCCTTCTCCCCTAGCAGTTCCTCTATCGACGCCTGGATCTGGCTTGTCGCGAACGCTCCGTGGCTCTGGTCCGCGACCACCTCCCACGAGCTCCCGTCGGACCGGACGGGAAAGCCGAACTGCAGCCCCTCCGGCACGCCGTACTCGCCCCGGGAGGCGACGGCGAGGGAAACGAAGCTGCCCGGTCGGGTGGGCGAGACTATGCCCACCACCGAGTCGATCACGGCATTGGCGGCGCTCGCGGCCGAGGACAGCCCGCGCTTTTCGATCACGGCGGTCCCCCGCCGTTTCACTGTCGAGAGGAACTCGCCTTCCAACCACTTCTCGTCGTCGATGACCTCGACAGCCGGGCGGTCCGCGATCAACGCGTTCTCGTAATCGGGGAACTGCGTCGAGGAGTGGTTGCCGTAAACGGCGAGTTTCGTCACCTGGTCGTTGGGCACGCCGGCGCGTTTCGCGAGCAGGCTCTTGGCGCGATTCTCATCGAGCCGCATCATCGCGAACCAGCGGTCGGTCGGGATTTCCGGGGCGCTCGACCGGGCGATCAAACAGTTGGTGTTGCACGGGTTGCCGACCACGAGCACCCGCACATCGGAAGCGGCGTTCTCGGCGATCGCCCGGCCCTGCGGCTTGAAGATCCTGCCGTTCACGGCCAGCAGGTCCTTGCGCTCCATCCCGGCCTTGCGGGGGACCGCACCGACGAGGAGGGCAAAGGACGTCTTTTCAAAGGCAATCGCCGGATCGCTCGTCGCTTCTATTCCCGCCAGCAGCGGGAAGGCGCAGTCCTCGAGCTCCATCGCGACACCCTCGAGCGACTGCATGGCAGGCTCGATGTCGAGCATGCGCAATACGACGGGCTGCTCCTTGCCGAACATCTCGCCCGACGCGATGCGGAACACGAGCGCATAGCCCACTTGACCCGCGGCGCCGGTCACCGTCACGTGCACTGGTTCGGTCGTCCCACTGACATTTTCGGAATCGTTCATGTCGAGCACGCCGAGGAACATTACCGGCCCGACGACGCCAAAACCCGGACTGCGACCGGGCCTCTCACAGCCCCGTCACCCTCAGATGCGCTCGGCTATGGCCTCGGCGAATTCGCTGCAGCGGACCTCATGGGCGCCCTGCATCAAACGGGCGAAGTCGTAGGTGACGATCCCGTCGGCAATGGTGCTTTCGAGCGCCCTCACGATGCTGTCGGCGGCGTCCTGCCAACCGAGGTGCTCGAACATGAGCACGCCGGACAGAAGCAGCGAGCCCGGGTTCACCTTGTCCTGGCCGGCGTACTTCGGAGCGGTGCCATGCGTCGCCTCGAACACGGCCCGGCCGGTCACGTAGTTGATGTTCCCGCCCGGGGCTATCCCGATGCCCCCGACCTGTGCCGCCACAGCATCGGACAGATAGTCGCCGTTCAAGTTGGTGGCCGCGATGATGTCGAACTCGTCGGGCCGCGTGAGGACCTGCTGGAAGGTGATGTCAGCGATCGCGTCCTTGACGAGGATCTTGCCGCCGGCGTCGCCGCCGCAGTCGTCCCAGCTGACTGCCACTTGGGAGAACTCGTCCCGGACCAACTCGTATCCCCAGGTGCGGAACGCCCCCTCGGTGTACTTCTGGATGTTGCCCTTGTGCATGAACGTGACGTTCTTGCGCTGGTGCCGCACGGCGTACTCGAGAGCCGCCCGCACGAGGCGCTTCGAGGCCGACTCCGAGATCGGCTTCACGCCGATCCCCGAGTCGGGGCGTATCGTCCAGCCGAACTGCTCTTGGACGAAGGCGATGAGGCGCCTGGCCTCCTCGCTGCCCCGCTCGAGCTCGAGCCCCCCGTAGACGTCCTCGGTGTTCTCGCGGAAGATCACGATGTCGACCTTCTCGGGGTGGAGCACCGGCGAGGGCACCCCGCGGAACCACCGCACCGGCCGCAGGCATACGTAAAGGTCGAGCAGCTGGCGCAGCGCCACGTTGAGCGACCTGAAGCCGCCTCCCACAGGCGTTGTGAGCGGGCCCTTTATGCCGACGAGGTGATCCCGGAACGCTTCCACTGTCTCATCGGGCAACCAGTGGCCCGTTTGCGCGAAGGCCTTCTCGCCTGCGAGAACCTCGACCCAAGAGATCTGCTTGCCGTGCTTGGCGGCGGCGACATCGAGCACGTGCTGCGCGGCCGGCCAGATGTCGACGCCCGTGCCGTCCCCTTCGATATAGGGGATTATCGGGTCATCCGGCACCTGGAGCGCGCCCGTCGGCGACATCGTGATCTTCGTCGGCATGGGCTGAGCCTAGTTAGATGCCGGTACCCGGACGCCAGCCGAGGACGCCGGCTCCCCACGACGCGGAGAGAATTGGCCGGAATTCCCTTTTACCTGGCTGGGTCCTGCTACCTCGTAAGCTCCGCAGCGGATGCCCGCCGCTCGGCGGCAAGCACGGCGTTGCGGAGCAGCATCGCCCGCGTCATGGGCCCGACACCGCCGATTCGGGGCGTGATCCAGCCCGCCACCTCGGCCACCGAGTCGTCTACGTCGGAGAGGATCTTCTTGCCCTCGCGGGAGACCCCGGCCCCGACGACAGCCGCACCGGGCTTGACCATCTCTGCTGTGACCAGATTCGCCCGCCCGGCCGCAGCCACCACGATGTCGCCCTGACGCACGTACTCCCCGAGGTCGGGCACTCCCGTGTGGACGACCGTGACGGCCGCGTTGAGACCGGGGCGCTTGAGCGCCATCAGCAGAGCCAATGGTCGGCCGATGGTGAGGCCCCTGCCGAGGATAACGACGTGGCGCCCTTCCACCGGCACGTCGTATTCGTGGAGGAGTTCGACGATCCCGGCCGGCGTGCACGGAAGCGGACCGGGCGCGCCCATGACGAGACGGCCGAGGTTCACCGGGTGCAGGCCGTCCACGTCCTTGTCGGGATCGACCGCCAGGAGCGCCTTCTCCTCGTTCAAGTGCCCCGGCAAGGGGAGCTGAACCAAAAGCGAGTCGACCTCCGGATTCGCCGAGAGCGACCGGACGACGGACTCGAGCTCCTCCTGGGTGATGTCCCCCGGCAGTTCCTCACCGAGCGACTCGACGCCGATCTCGGCGCAGTCCTGATGCTTCATGGACACGTACCGCGCGCTCGGGCCGTCGTCACCGACGAGGATCGTCCCGAGGCCAGGGGTGACGCCGACGGCCTTCAGCCGGGCGACCCGGGTCGACAACGCCGCGCGCTCCTTGGCTGCGAGCGCCTCTCCATCCATCAAGATCGCGGTCATCAGTGTTTGAAGTGCCTCTCTCCTGTCACGACCATCGCAATTCCCCTCTCGTCGGCGGCGGCTATCACCTCAGGATCGCGCAATGAACCTCCGGGCTGCACGACCGCGCCCACACCGCAGTCGACGATCGCGTCAAGGCCGTCCCTGAAGGCGAAGAAGGCGTCACTCGCACCCGCTCCACCTTGAGCCCTCCCGGCCGCCTTGCGGCCTGCGATCGCGGCCGCGTCCACTCGGTTCTGCTGGCCGCACCCGATGCCGACGGCCTGGCCCTCGTTCGTCAGCACGATCGCGTTCGATGAGGTCCGTGCACAGATCCGCCATGCCAGCTCGAGATCGTGCCACTGCTCGTCGCTCGGCGTGAGCTTGGTCACCACTTGCCAACTGCTGGGTCCGGCAAGGAATTGGTCGCACTCCTCGACGAGGAAGCCCCCACTCGCCTGGCGGAGACTCAACTGACCGGTGGCGGGCAAAGGCGCCGAGAGCACCCGCATGTTCTTGCGCCTCTCGGCCAATCGGGCGCGGGCGCCCTCATCGAAGCACGGAGCGACAAGAACGTCGCTGAGCGGCCCTTCGAGGATCCGCTCCGCGAGCTCCTCGTCGACCGGGCCACTCAAAGCGACGATCCCGCCGAAGGCGGACACCTCGTCACCGGCGAGAGCCCGCTCGTAGGCGGTGGCGAGGTCGCCGGCGACGGCGACGCCACATGGGTTGGTGTGCTTCACGATCACGGCGGCCGCGAGGTTCTCGGCATAGCTCAGGCCGTCCGGCCCGACGAGCTCGTGGGTGAGCTGCCAGGCGGCCCCGGCGTCGAGCAGGTTCGAATACGACAGCTCCCGGCCGCTGTGCTGGACGGCGCCCGCCCACCATCCGCCCGGCCCGCCGCGTTCTTGATAGCGCGCCGCGCGCTGGTGGGGGTTCTCCCCGTAGCAAAGGTCGCCCTCCCGCTCCAGCACCACATGGAGCGACCTTGGCAGCGGGTCGTCGACTTCCTCGTCCTCGCGTCTCGTCTCGTCGAGCCACCGGACGATCGCCGCGTCATAGGCGGCGGTGTGGGCGAAGGCGGCTCGGGCCAGCCGGCGGCGTGTGAAGTCGCTCACGCCACCGTCGGTCTTGAGCTCCTCGAGGACGAGCGCGTACTCGCTCGGATGCACGACGACGGTCACGTGGGTGCAGTTCTTCGCGGCAGCCCGGATCATCGTCGGCCCACCGATGTCCATCGCGTCCACTGAAGGATGCGACTCGAACGGGTACAGGTTGCACGCGACGATGTCGATGGCGGTGATGTCCTGGGCGGCAAGGTCCTCGAGATGGGACTGGAGGGACCGGTCGGCGAGGATGCCGGCGTGGATGGCCGGGTGGAGCGTCTTCACGCGCCCGCCGAGCATCTCGGGCACGCCCGTGACCTGAGCGACCTCGGCGTGCGGGATGCCCGCTGCAACAAGGGCTCTGGCGGTGCCCCCGCTCGCCACGAGTTCGATGCCGAGGGCGTTGAGGCCGCTTGCGAACCCCTCCAGGCCGCTCTTGTCGTACACGGAAAGCAGGGCCCGCATCCCTGAGGACCCTACCAGTCCGGTGCCGAGCCATTCCCCGCCGCCCGGCCGTTCCAAGCGCCCTGTTTGACGAATCGAGACCTTGTCTCCACGGGTTGGGAAGTGTCCTCGTCGGATGCCGGGCGCGGACACGAGCGGCGCCGGCCGGAAGCCGCCAACGCGGGATCACCACCAATAGATAGGTGTTTCGGCCCTCGGCTCGGCCATATATGCTTCCGGCGAAGCCTGCCGTTGCGGAGTTTCACCCGCCGCGCGCGGCTCAGACGTTTCAGGACGGATGGGGACTGCTTTGGGCGAGGAAAGCCGGACCAACCGATGGTGGCTCGCGTCCGACGGAAGGTGGTACCCGCCCGACCTGCATCCAGATGCGGTGGCGACCGCGCCCGGCGAACAGGAGCGCATCTCCGCCCTCTTCAACGCCGCCATCGGCGTGGCCCGCGTGCAGGAATCGGTAAGCGCTGAAGCCCGCCCGGAGCGCAGATCCAGCCGTGAGGCCGCACCCGCCGGCGGCGAGTCACACGCCGGCGGGCAACATTGGGGCTCGAGCACGCGTAGCGCCGAGCAAGCAGGCGGAGCGCGCCACGGCATGGAGCCCCGCTCGCGCTTCAGGTCAACCACCCGCCCGGACCTGCCGTATGAGTCGCGGGGCACCGCAGCCCCGCTGCCCCCGAGATTCGAGACTCGTCGACAAGCAGCCTCGCGGGACAGAGCCGACACCCAAGCTCCGCCGCCCCGTCCCTTCCCGAGCCCTGCCGAGGCGCGTCCCGCCCCGCCGCCACCCAGCTCCGCGCCAGGGGCGCGCTCGCCGCTTCCACGCTGGGCTTCGCAGCAACCGCCCATTCCCGCCTGGCGAATCGCCCAGAGCACATCGTCCGTGCCCACCACGACGAGCCCGTTGCCTCCGCCGCCGCCTCCTGCAACCGGCGAACGTGAGAGTCCCGTCACCTCTTTCCTGCCGGAGCCCTCAGAGTCAATGCCCCTTTCTCCGGCGCCGGCGGCTCCCTCGGCCCCGGAGTTTGCCCCCGGACTCAAGAGCGACGACGTCTCCCCTGCCGTGGAGGCGCCGATCGAGCCACCGACGATGGGAACCGCGTCGCCAATACCCTCGGCGCCGGCTTCGCCCTCGGTCGAGGTGGAGGACCTCGCGACTTCGACCGGCTCAGCTGTGCCGACCGAGGCTCCGGCGCCTCCGGACGAGGGCCAAGAGCCGCCTCAAGCACCCGAGACTTTGCTTGAACAAGATCCCACTCACGCCGCGACCGCCATCCCCCCGAGCGGTCGCCGGCGGCCTTCCAAGGTCCGCGCGCCCGGCGACCTTCGCCAGGCCGTTGCCGGAGCGGTTGCCCGTGCCGCAGCCCAAGGGCCGCTCGTCCCCCGCAGCCCGGACGAGCCGGAGACCACCCGGCCCACACCACAACAGGCCGAGCCGCCTGAAGCTGAGGAACGACCGGCCGAGCCGGCTCCCCTTCCGGCGACTGACGCCGTCGTCATCCCTATCAAGCCCTTCCCGGCGCCCGCGCCTCCGCCCAGCGCCGACGCGCCCGCCGAGCCCCGCCCGCGAACTCCGGGCCCCTACGAGCAGTTGGCCCGCCTCGCCGGCCCACGTCCCCGCATCTCGCTGCCACCGCGACCGAGCCCCGAGCCGCCGCCCGCCGGAGCCGAGGGCGCGCCCAACCCCCAGCCAGAGGACGCTTCCCCGTCTGTTGCGGTCGAGCCGGCCCCGGTCCCAGCCGAGCCGGCGCCGCCCGACTCGTCCCCTTTAGCATCCGCCCCGCCCGGCTCGGGGCCATCAACGACCACCGCGCCGACCGCGGACGAGCCGGGGACGGAGACCGTCTATCAGCCCAAAATCGACCTCCCGCCCTGGCCGATCGGTGAACGGCGATCGGCAGCCCGCCAGGCTCGCAGACCCCTGCCGGCCGCCCTGCAGGCGGCAGTAGCTGCCGGGAATCGGCAGATTGCTCCTGGCGAAGGCGGGTTCTTCGACGACCTGGCGCCCTATCAGGTTGACTCACCCGTGGAAGGGCCGAGCGCTGAGACCGCTGCGGCGGACGCGAAGAGACCCGGCCGGATCCGCCGCTACGCCTCGGCCATCGCGGTCGTGGCGCTGTTCATCGCAGCCGGCGGCGTCGCGGCCGGCATAGCCGCCTTCCGCAGCCCGGCGACGTCCAACAACCTCTCGACGCTCCCCGGCCAGGCAGCCGTGGCAAGACTGATAACACTCAAGGCCAAGGATTTGCCGCCGACTTGGCACGTCTCGAACTCCGGGAGCCTCGCCAGCTCCTACGGACCGGGCTCCGTCCTCGCCACGCCGGCGATCGTCCACGCCTGGGCAGCCGCCCACCCGGCTTGTGCGGCCGTCCTCGACGGGGTCGGCGCCGCCATGTTGTCGACGCTCGGGCGTTCTGCGGTCACGGCCCGGACGCTCGCCACCACCGAGAACCCCTACGGCGGGTCCTGGCAGGTGGCGGACATCGTGGCGGTGCGCGCGGACTCCGCCGAGGCGAGCTCCGGGCTGGCCGGGCTGAGCTCTGTGTTCGAGAACCCCGTCGCGGATGATTGCGTCGCGAAACTCTGGACGGCGTCACTCGTCTCTGCGCTACCGGTCGGCTCGGTCGTGAACGTCTTCGTGGTCCAGCCGCCGATCCCCGTGCTGCCCGGCAACCCGGTCGTGTGGGCGATGGCGATGAGCGGCTCCGCCGTCGTCCACCGCACGCTGGAGCCTTTCCGTTTCGAAGTCTTCACTTTCGCCACCGGCCGTATCGAGGTGGCATTCACGACCTCGTCAACGAGCGGGCCGCTGCCGAGCAAGCTCGGAAGCTCGCTTCTCGCTGCTCTGGCGACCCGCGCCGAGCGCCAGGCGTCCTAGCCCGCGGGCACCCGAGGCAACCGGGGCCACCTCACCCCAGGTGCGGGTAAAGGGGCATGGCGACCGTGAGCTCGCGGACCCGGGCGGCGAGCGATCCGTCCGGATCCTCGCCCCCGTTCGCCAGCGCCTCGGCGAGGATGGACCCCACCTGTGCGAATTGGTCCCGTCGAAAGCCCCGGCACGCGAGCGCAGTGGCCCCGAAGCGCAACCCCGAGCACTCCGGTTCCTCGAGTGGGTCGTAAGCAAGGGTGATTCCGTTGGCTGAGATTCCTATCTTGTTGAGACGACGGAGCGTCGCCCAGGCCTCTCGGCCTCCAGGGGACAGGTCGAGCTGGAACTGGTGCACGTCGGTGCCGCCTGTGACGACATGGGCGCGGATTCGGTCCTCGGCCTCGACGAGGGCCGCCGCCATCGTCCGTGCCCCTTCTATGGTGCGCTCCATACGCTCACGGAACGCCTCGGTGCCGGCGAGCTTGAAGGTCACGGCCTTGGCCGCGATCACGTGCGGCAGCGGGCATCCCTGCTCGCCGGGATAGACGGCCGCATCGACCCGTTCGGCGAGTTCGCCGCGGCACAGGATCGCCCCGCCCCTGGCCCCGCCGAGAGTCTTGTGGACAGTCATCGTGCAGGCGTCTGCGAACGGAACCGGATCCGGGTGCACCTTGGCGGCCACGAGACCTGCGAAATGCGCCATATCGACCACGAGCGCCGCGCCCACCTCGTCCGCTATCTCGCGAAATCCTGCGAAGTCCAAGTGGCGGCTGTAGCACGACCAGCCGGCGAAGATCACCTTCGGGCGGTGTTGATGGGCCAGCGCCGCCACCTCGTCCATGTCCACGAGTCGGTCGTCGCGTCGCACGTGATAAGCGACCGCCCGGTAATTGCGCCCCGCGAACGTCGCCGGCGAGTAATGCGTCGGGTGTCCCCCGTGGTTGAAGTCGAACCCGAGGACCGGGTCTCCCGGTTGGCAGAGCGCGTGCAGCACTGCCCCGTTGGCGTTCGACCCGGAGTAGGGCTGGACGTTCGCGTGCTCCGCTCCGAAGAGCGCCTTCGCCCGCTCGATGGCGAGCGTCTCGATCTCGTCGATCCACTCGCAGGTGTCGTAGTCGCGCCTGGCCGGGTACCCGTCCGCGTACTTCGTCGTGAGAATCGAGCCCTGGGCCTCGAGTACGGCACGGGGCGGGACGCTCTCGGACGCGACCAGGTCGAGCGTGGCCCGCTGCCTGGCGAGCTCTCCGGCGATGGCGGCGGACACCTCCGGGTCGACGTCGCCGAGGCTTGCCCCGAAAGCTGTCTGATCAGAACCTGTCTTCGCCATTGGCACAACCTACCGGGCGGGAAAGCCCGGCAGCGGGTGGCCGACGCCTTCGGGCCGGCCGGTTGCGGTCAGGCCACCGAGCTGCCCACCGGGCGGACGTCGAAGCCTGCCGCCCTTGCCGCGTCGAGGACCGCCTTGGCGTGCTCACGGTTGCGTGTCTCGAGCACGATGTGGACCCCGGTCTCGCGCACCTGCAGCTCGTAGCCCTCGCGCAGGTGCTCGACGGTCAGCAGGTTCGCCCCGCTCTCGCTGATACAGGTGAGCAGGCGGGCGAGGCTGCCCGGGCGGTCCGTGATCCGGGCGAGGAGAACTACCCGCCTGCCGGCGTTCGTCTCCTGGCGGCGGATGACCGGGGCGAGGAGTCCCGTGTCGATGTTGCCCCCGGACAGCACGACCACGGTCGTGCCCGACGCCGGGGGTGCTATCAACCCCTCGCTCAAGGCGGCGACGCCGACGGCCCCGGCTCCCTCTACGACGAGCTTGGATCGCATGAGCATCATCACGATCGCGTCCGCGATCTCGTTCTCCCCCACCGCGACGATGTCGTCGACGTGCCGCTCCACCATGCCGAGGGTCATCCCGCTCGGGCGCTTGACGGCGATGCCGTCGGCCAGGGTGGTGCTGCCCATAGTCGCGGTGACTCCGTCTGCGTCCCGCGCGGCGAGGTACGGGGCACAGACCGCCGCCTGGACGGCCACGACCTTGACCTTCGGGGAAAGGGCGTCGATCACGCAACCGACACCGGAGACGAGCCCTCCGCCCCCGAGCGGGACGACCACCATCGCCAGGTCGTCCACGTCCTCCACGAGCTCGAGGCCGAGGGTGCCCTGCCCTGCCACGATGGCCGGGTCGTCGAAGGGGTGGACGAAGTGCAGGCCGGTCGCGCGGGCACGCGCCTCGGCGAGAAGGACGCAGTCGTCGAGGGAGTCGCCCTCCAAGTGCACCGACGCCCCGTACTCGATCGTGGCGTCGGCTTTCGATATCGAAGCCTCCGCGGGCATGTAGACCTCGCAGGGCACGCCCGCGGCGCGTGCCGCGAAGGCAACGGCCTGAGCGTGGTTGCCGGCCGAGGCCACGACGACGCCCGGCGACGCCCCCGCCCCGAGGGCGGCGACCTTCGCCGCTGCGCCGCGGATCTTGAACGACCCGGTTCGCTGGAGGTTCTCCGCCTTCAACAAGACGTGCGAGCCGGTGAGCTCGCTCAGGACATGGCAGTCCTGCAGCGGGGTTCGCAACGCCAAGCGCCCGACGGCGGGTCGGACGGCCTCGACCGCCTCGAGATCGATGCCCAAAGGTGTCGAGGCCCCCGCCGTCATCGTGTTTCTGTTATAGCGCCCTCACGAGCTCGACCATCAGCTCGCCGGCTTCCGTGGGGTTCTTCGCCACGCGCACGCCCGCGGCCGACAGGGCCTCCATCTTGGCCTTGGCCGTCCCCTTGGAGCCCGAGATGATGGCACCCGCGTGACCCATCTTGCGGCCTGGAGGTGCGGTCACGCCCGCTATGTAGGCCACGACCGGCTTGTCCATCGACGACGCGATGAAGTCCGCCGCGCGCTCCTCGCCGTCGCCCCCGATCTCACCGATCATGAGCACGGCGAGCGTCTCCGGGTCGGCCTGGAAAGCCGTGAGGACGTCCACGAACGTCGATCCCGGCACAGGGTCGCCCCCGATGCCCACGCAGGTGGTCTGGCCGACGCCCTGCTGGGAGAGCTCGTGCAGCGCCTGGTAGGTCAACGTGCCCGAGCGGCTGACGACGCCGACCGGCCCACCGGGCAGGGCGATGGCGCCCGAGGTGATGCCGATGTTGCACTTCCCCGGCGAGATCACCCCTGGGCAGTTCGGTCCGATGAGCCGCGTGCCTGGGTAGTCGCGGACGAGGCGGGCGCTCACCATCGCCTCGTCCTTGGCCGGGATGTGCTCGGTGATGCACACGACGAGCCTGATGCCCGCCGCCGCCGCCTCGAGGATCGCCGCCGCGGCCCCACGGGGCGGCACCGATATGAAGCTCGCGTCGGCGCCTGTGGCGGCCACGGCCTCGGCGACCGAGTCGTAGATGGGAATGCCCTCGACATCCTGTCCGCCCTTGCCGGGTGTGACGCCGGCAACGACCTTCGTGCCGTAGGCGCGGTTCCTCAGGCCGTGAAAACGGCCCTGACTTCCGGTGAGTCCTTGGACGATCACCTTGGTCGTCTCGTCAACGAAAATGCTCATTACTTCAGTCCTCCTTGCGACCCGGCTGCGGTGGCGAGCTCGACGGCGCGGCGCGCGGCGCTCAGCATGGTCTGCTCACTGACGATCTTGTTCGACCCACAATCAGCAATGATCTTCCGAGCTTCGGTCACGTTCGTGCCGTCGAGGCGCAGGACGATCTTTGACGAGATCTCGACGCGGTCGAGGGCGGCCACGATGCCGTTGGCGACGTCGTCGCACCGCACGATCCCTCCGAAGATGTTCACCAGGATCGCCTTGACGCTCGGGTCGAGGTTGATCACCTCGAGGGCGTTCACCATCAAGTCCGCGTCCGCACCGCCGCCGATGTCGAGGAAGTTGGCCGCCGCACCACCGACTTGGCTCACGACGTCGACCGTGCTCATGGCGAGGCCCGCGCCGTTCGCGATGATCCCGACGGTGCCTTCGAGGGGCACGTAGGCCAGGCCCTTCTCCTTTGCCAGGCGCTCGCGCTCGCTCGGGTTGCTCAGGTCCTCGAAGTCCGACCATTCCGGGTGGCGGAAGGCCGCGTCGTCGTCCAGGGTCACCTTGGCGTCGAGAACGAAGACTTGCCCGTCGGTCCTGAGCACGAGGGGGTTGATCTCGACCAAGTCCGCGTCGCCCTGGCTGTAGCAGTCGTAGAGCTTGACGAGGATCTGGGCCGCGCCTTCCCGGGCCTCTTCGTCGAGGCCGGCGCGCTCGATGAGCTCGCGGGCCGCCTCGATGCTGAGCCCGTCGAGCGGGTTGATGTGGAGCCGCGCGATCGCGTCCGGCTCCTCCTCCACCACCTGCTCGATGTCGACCCCGCCTCTGGCCGAGACCATGGCGAGATGCAACTTGGCGGAGCGATCGAGCGTGATGCTCGCGTAGTACTCCTTGGCGATGTCGGTCGCCGATTCGATCCAGAGGCGCCGCACAATGTGGCCCTTGATGTCCATGCCGAGGATGTTGGTCGCGTGCTCCGTGACTTCGTCCTTGGAGTCGGCGAGCTTCACGCCACCCGCCTTGCCCCGGCCGCCGACTTGAACTTGCGCCTTCACGACGACGGGATAGCCGAGTCGTTCGGCTGCGGCTACCGCCTCGGCCACGGTGTCGGCCACTTCCCCCTTCGCTACAGGCAGCCCGTAGCGGGCGAAGTACTGCTTGCCTTGATACTCAACTAGATCCACCAGTCACCTTCCTGTCCGTCGCTTCAGTCGCTTCGATCTCCAGCTCGACGCTGACCGCCATCAGACCCCTGCTGGCCCGGTCGCGTCTTGGCCAGGTCCATTCCGCAGAGGCGAAACCGCCCCACCGAATCAAAGACGCCGGAGGCGCGCCGTGGCAGAGAACTGGACCACTCCGGCGTGCAGCAGCGCGCCGCGGCCGAGTTGACCTCGCTCGGTCACGATCGTGCGGTCGGGACTATCCATTCTGTGGCGATAATACGCAGCACTGGGTACCCAAGGCCCAATCGGGAGTCAGGACCTTATGGCTGGGAGTATGACAAAAGCTATCAGGCTGAGGTGCATTGCCGCCGCGACGACGACAAGGGAATGGAAGACCTCGTGGTACCCGTAGACCGACGGCCAGGGGTCGGGGCGCTTCTGCGCATAGACGACGGCCCCGAGGGTGTACAAGACCCCGCCTCCCATCATCAGGCAAAAGCCCAGGACTCCCAGGTAGTGGAAGAGTTCCGGCAGGAAGCCGACCGCCACCCAGCCCGTGACGATATAGGGCCCTGCGATAGCCCATCGCGGCGCCTCGCGCCACGCGAAGTGCAGCACTATGCCGATGACCGCCATCCCCCAGACCAGGCTGAGGATGATCCAAGCGTCGTCGACGGGAAGCACGAGACCGGCGACAGCCGTGAAGGTGGCGGCGATGCAAATGAAGATCATCGAGTGGTCCGCGTGGCGCATTCGCCTTAGCGCCTTGTCCGACCAGCGGATGCGGTGGTAGCAGGCGCTCGTCGTGAGCATCGCCATCACGCCGAGACATGCGACGGCCGTGCAAACCTCGGCTTTCACCCCGGTCGCCTCGAGGCCGATGAGAGGGCCGACCACCAGCACGACGATTGCGCCCACCTCGTGGAACCACCCGCGCAGCAGTGGCTTCGGCCTCGCCGTCATCGTTGCCTTGTCCTGAACGGCAATTGCCATGCGGGCACTCTACCTACCGGTCGGTAGGGCTGCCATTCGCCCCGCCCTATCAGGGCCCCGGCCGCTCGAGCGGGCTCAAGGCAAGCAGGAAGCGCTTCTCGCCGTGGTCGGGAAAGCGAATGGTGGCGCGGGCGTCCTCGCCCTCCCCGCTCACCTCCGTCACCACGCCCTGGCCGAAGCGGGCGTGCACGACGGCGTCGCCTGGTTTCAAGCCGAGCAGCTCGGCACCGGAGGTCTCGCCGGCGGCCTGTACGGCAGGATGAGGCCCCCCTCCGCCGAAGGCCTGCGATGTGCCCGGGGTGAGGTGCCAGCCTCCGGTCGGGGCGGGGGCGCGGCCACCGCCGATGACGGTGCCGCCGCCCACGTCCTCGACGAGGTCCTCTGGGATCTCCTTCAAGAAGCGGCTCGGGAAGCTGTCCTGAACGCTCCCGAACAGAAGCCGGCTCCAGGCGTGGGTGAGGTAGAGGCGCTCGCGGGCCCTGGTCAGCCCGACATAACAGAGCCGCCGCTCCTCCTCGAGGTCGTCGGGCTCGCTCAAGGACTGGGAATGCGGGAAGAGTCCCTCCTCCATCCCGGTGAGGAACACGACCCGGAACTCGAGGCCCTTGGCGGCGTGGAGCGTCATGAGCGACACGCTCGCTCCGTCGTCGATCGTGTCCGTGGCCGCGATGAGGGCGGTGGCTTCCAGGAACGACTCGAGGTCGGCGTGCTCCGAAGCGACGTTCTCGAGCTCGTCCAGGTTCTCGATGCGGCCCTCGGCGTCGATGGCGCCGCTCCCCCCGATGGCGATCCCGGCTTGGAGGACGCCCTTGTAGCCGGTCCTTTCTAACAATTCCTTGATCAAACGGTCGGGTGGGCCGCTCGGGAGCGGCCCGGAGCGGAGCTCGTCTAAAAGGGCGAGGAGCTGCCGTACCCCATCGAGCGCCTTGCCCGACAGCCCGGCCTCCTCGGGGTGCGAGAGCGACCAGGCGAAGCCGAGGCCTGTCTGCTTCGCGAGAGCGTTGAGCCGGGCGACGCTCGTGTCGCCTATCCCACGCTTAGGGGTGTTCAAGATGCGGCGAAGCGACACCTCGTCGCCGGGATTGGCGACGGCACGCAGGTAGGCGAGCACGTCGCGGACCTCACGCCGGTCGAAGAAGCGAGTGCCTCCGATCACCGTGTAGGCGATGCCCCGGTCGGCGAGCGCGGTCTCGAGGGCGAGACTCTGGGCGTTTGTGCGGTAGAAGATTGCGGTGTCGCCGTAGCCGATGCCCTCGTTGCGGTGCAGCGAGGCGATCTCGCCGGTGACGAAAGAGGCCTCGTCCCGGTCGTCGCCGGCGCGGTAGCGGCGGATGCGGTCGCCTTTGCCGAGGGCGCTCCACAGATCCTTCTCCTGGCGGAGCAGGTTGTTGCCGATGACGGCGTTGGCGGCATCGAGGATCGTCTGGCTGGAGCGGTAGTTCTGGTCGAGCACGATGAGCCGGGCGTCGGGGAAGGCGCGCTCGAACTCGAGCAGGTTGCGCATCTCCGCCCCACGGAAACGGTAGATGCTCTGGTCGGTGTCGCCGACGACGCAGACGTTGCGGCGGGCCTCGCCGAGCTGGATCACGAGCTCGTTCTGCGCCAGGTTCGTGTCCTGGTACTCGTCGACGAGCACGTGCTCGAAGCGTTCCTGGTAGTGCTCGAGGATGTCGGGATTGTCCCGGAACATCCGCACCGTGCGGACGAGGAGGTCGTCGAAGTCCATGGCGTTGGCGGCGACGAGGCGGCGCTCGTACTCCTCGAAGGCCTGCGCGATGCGGCGCTCGTATATCGTGCCGGCGCGTTCCGCGAACGAGGCTGCGCTCACCATGTCCGACTTGGTGGCGCTGATCACCCCGAGCACGGCCCGGGTCGGGAAGCGGTGCTGGTCGATGCCGAGGTCGTCGAGGACATGGCCCACCAAGCGCCGGCTGTCGCCCTCGTCGTAGATGGTGAAGCTGGACCTGTAGCCGATGCGCTCGGCATTGGACCGGAGCATCCGCACACATGCGGCGTGGAAGGTCGACACCCACATCTTGGAGGCGTCGGGGCCGACGAGCTCGACGACGCGGCGGCGCATCTCGTCCGCCGCCTTGTTCGTAAACGTAATGGCGAGGATGCGCCAGGGCTCGACGCCCGAGACCACGAGCCGGGCGATGCGCCGCGTGAGCACCCTGGTCTTGCCCGACCCCGCCCCGGCCACGACGACGAGCGGGCTGCCGTCGTGGAGTACGGCCTCCCGCTGGGGCGGGTTCAGGTCGGCGACGAGGCCTTCGATGGCGGCCTCGGCCGATGCCCGGCGACAGGCTTGCTCGTCCTCAGCCAAGGCGCGCCGCGGTGACGAGGACAGATCCCCCAGCAGGTCCCACTCCTCGGCTCCCCACTCCCTGGGCGGGCGAGGGGGCACTGGGGGCATCACACTTGACACTACCGGTGCGCCGACACCGCCCAGAAATCACGGGGCTCGCTTCGCATCGACCTCACTCCCATTCGATCGTCCCCGGGGGTTTGGAGGTCACGTCGTAGGCGACGCGGTTCACGCCCGGGACCTCGTTGATGATCCGGCTCGAGATCCGCTCGAGCGCCTCGTAGGGGAGCCGGGCCCAGTCGGCCGTCATGGCGTCCTCGCTCGTCACTGCGCGGATGACGATCGGATAGGCGTAGGTGCGCTCGTCCCCCATCACTCCGACCGAGCGGACCGCGAGCAGGACTGCGAACCACTGCCAGAGATCGTCCTCCAGCCCGAAGCGCCGTATCTCCTCGAGCACGATCCGGTCGGCGGCGCGGAGTATCTCGACGCGCTCAGGGGTCACCTCGCCGACGACCCGCACCGCGAGCCCCGGTCCCGGGAAGGGTTGGCGCCAAACGATCTCCGCCGGCAAGCCGAGCTCCTCGCCTATGGCGCGCACCTCGTCTTTGAACAGCAGCCGGAGCGGTTCCACGAGGTCGAGGTCCATGTCCGCGGGAAGGCCGCCGACATTGTGGTGGGACTTGATCGTCGCGGCCTCGGAGGTGCCGGACTCGATCACGTCCGGGTACAAAGTCCCTTGCACGAGGAATTTGGCGTCCTTGTGCTCGCGCGCCACCTCCTCGAACAGGCGGATGAACAGCTCGCCGATGGCCTTGCGCTTGCCCTCGGGGTCGGTCACCCCGGCCAAGGCGCTGAAGAACCGGTCAGCTGCCTTCACGTGGACGAGGTCGATCGCGAATTGCTTCAGGAAGGTCGCCTCGACCTGCTCCGCCTCGCCCGATCTCATGAGCCCGGTGTCGACGAACACAGCGGTCAGCTGGTCCCCGATGGCCTTGTGGACCAAGGCGGCCGCAACGGCAGAGTCGACACCACCCGAAAGGGCGCAGAGCACGTGGTCGGGGCCGACCTGGGCCCGGACGGCCGCCACCTGCGACTCGATCACGGATGCGTGCGTCCAAAACGGCCGGCACTCGCACACGTCGAACAGGAATCTCCTCAACAGCTCCTGTCCCCTCCTCGTGTGCACGACCTCGGGGTGGAACTGGACACCGTAGAGCTTGCGCTCATCGTCCGCGAACGCGGCGACCGGCGCTTTCGTCGTGGTCGCCGTGACCGTGAAACCCTGCGGCGGCTCGACGATCGAGTCGGCGTGGCTCATCCAGACCTCCGTCTCGGTGTCCCATCCCCCCATCAACACCGAATCCGGGAGCGACTCGAGCACCGTGCGGCCGTACTCGCCGGTGCCGGTCCGCTCCACGTTCCCACCGAGCGTCTGGGTCATGAGCTGTGCCCCGTAGCAGATGCCGAGCACCGGCAGTCCGCTGGCGAAAAGCGCCTTGTCCACCCCTGGCGCGGCGGGCGCGTAGACGGACTTGGGGCCGCCGGAGAGGATGACGCCTCGGGGCGACCGGGCGAGCATCTCGGCGGCAGTCGTGGAAGCCGGCACGATCTCGGAGTAGACGTGCTCCTGTCTCACCCGCCGGGCGATGAGCTGTGAGTACTGAGCCCCGAAATCGACTACCAGGACAGTGTCGTAGTCGCTTCCCACCCCTCAGCTCCCCATGCCCACCGCTTGGGAACGCTGCAGCTGCTTGCCCTCGGTCTGGAGCGCCGGGGCCACCATGACCTCGGCCTTGTGGAACTCGCGGATGGTCTCGTAGCCGCACGTGGCCATCGAGGTCCTCAGCGCCCCGAACAGGTTCATGCGCCCGTCGTTCTCATGGGCGGGGCCGACGAGGATCTCGCGAAGCGTCCCGCGCTGTTCGACTTTGACCCGGGCGCCCCTCGGCAAGGTGGGGTGGAACGTCGCCATGCCCCAGTGGCAACCCCGCCCCGGCGCCTCGTAGGCGGCGGCGAGGGGGGAACCGAGCATGACCGCGTCCGCTCCGCAGGCGATCGCCTTGGCGATGTCCCCGCCGCGGCTCATCCCCCCGTCTGCGATCACTTGGACGTAAACGCCGGTCTCCTCCAAGTGGCGCGACCTCGCCCCCGCCGCGTCGGCAATGGCGGTCGCCTGGGGCACGCCGATCCCGAGCACCCCGCGAGTCGTGCAGGCATTGCCCGGACCCACGCCGACGAGCACTCCCGCCGCGCCCGTCCTCATGAGGTGCAGCGCCGCTTGGTAGGAGGCGCAGCCCCCGACGACGACCGGGATGTCGATCTCGCGGATGAGCTGGTTCAAATTGAGCGGCTCGGCGTTCTTCGACACGTGCTCGGCGGAGACCACCGTCCCTTGGATCACGAGCAGGTCGAGCTCGGCCGAGAGCACAGCCGGGACGAGACGGGTCGTTTGCTGGGGCGTGACCGAGCCGCAAGTCGTAACGCCTGCTTCTTTGATCTCGGTGATGCGGGCGGACACGAGCTCGAGCTTGACCGGCTCGCGGTAGATCTGTTGGATGCGGGCGGTCGCCTTGTCAGCCGGGAGCTCCGCTATCTCGGCGAGCAGGGGCTCGGGGTCCTCGTAACGAGTCCAGAGCCCTTCCAGGTTCAGCACTCCGACGCCACCGAGGCGCCCGACCTCGATGGCGGTGGCCGGGCTCACGACGCCGTCCATGGCCGATGCCATCAACGGCAGCTCGAACTCATAGGCGTCGATCTCCCAGGAGATGTCGACGTCCTCCGGATCGCGCGTCCGCCTCGAGGGGACGATGGCTATGTCGTCGAGCCCGTACGCCCGCCGTCCCGACTTCCCGATCCCGATCTCTATCTCAGCCACGCCCGGCCCCCAGTTCCTCCGCCAGCAGTCCCCTCAACCTAATACGGCGCCGCCATGGCAAGAATCTGCCCGTTTCGGCCTGAAGACACCAACGAATCCCCGAAATGGTCACCTGACGATCAGACGCGCCGCCAAGGCGAAGGGCAACGCCGCCAGCACGAGGACTGCCACCCGGAGCCACACCGGCGAGCCCGGAGCTGCGAAGAGCGCCTCGTGCAAAGCCGTCACCGGCACATTCGGCAGCTTCGAATCGGTGGCAAGGATCCGGGGGAGGAACTCTGTCGCGATGAGGGCGGCCATCGCCGCAAGCGGCGCGGCGATGAACGGCCCGCTCGCGACGACGGCGATCCCGGCCACGGCAAACGCCAGCACCGCGGCACCGGTGGCGACGCCGTGGGGCAGGTAGAAGAAAGCCGCTACGCCAAGCCCCGCCAGCAAAAGCGCTATCACCGCGCGCAGGCGCAGTGTGCTGCGGGCCGCGTAGACGAGCAGGAGCGCCGTCACACCGGGTACGAGGACGGCGAGAACGGCTGTGATGCCGCTTATGGCCCTCGCCGGGGCCCCATGGGCGGCGAAGGCGTGGATGAGAGATAGCCCGCCGGTCCCGACGATGCGTTGCGCGGTGTCCGAGAGCGACGACGCCGCCCCGGAGACGTAAGCGAGCTTGCCGATCCCAACCGCGATCCCCGCCGCCACGCCGAATAGAAGCCACCTGCGACCCTTCAACGGCTTCATACGGGGCAAGCTCGCCACCTCCGAGACAACTGCGAGTTGGTCGATACTCCCACGGCGGGGATAGCTCCTAGTGGCATCGCCGCTGACGCACCGGCGTCGTTCCCGCACGCCGGGGATCGTCCGACGTTAGGTTGGCGGCATGCCAGTCACTCGTCTCGGTTTGCAAATACCCCGCTTCACATTCCCCGGCACCGAGGATGCGGACCTCTTCGAGCGGGTCGCCCAGGCCGCAGTGACCGCCGAGGAGTCCGGCTTCGACTCGCTTTGGGTGATGGACCACTTCTACCAGATCGCCAACGTGGGGCCTCGGACGGACCCGATGCTCGAGTCCTACACCTTGCTCGGCGCCATCGCGGCGCGCACGAGGCGCGCCAGCCTCGGCACCATGGTGACCGGCGTCACGTACCGCAATCCCGCCCATTTGGCCAAGATCGTGACGACCCTGGACGTGATCTCGTCGGGCCGGGCCATCCTCGGCATCGGTGCGGCCTGGAACGACGACGAGCACGCCGGTTACGGCTTCTCGTACCCGTCGGACTCCGAGCGACTGGAGCGCCTCGAGGAGGCCCTGCAGATCTGCAGGGCGATGTTCACCCTTGAGGCGCCGAGTTTCACCGGCAGTCACTACGCCATCGCCGAGGCTCTCAACTACCCCCGCCCGATCCGGCCCGAAGGCATCCCGATTCTCGTGGGCGGCTCAGGCGAGAAGAAGACCTTGCGGCTGGTCGCAAAGTACGCCGACGGTTGCAACCTCTTCGGCGACGTCGACACGATACGGCACAAGCTCGAGGTTCTCGAGCGCCATTGCGAGACGCTCGGCCGTGACCCGGCCGAGATCACCAAGACCCGCCTCGGCGTGGTCCTGATCGCCGACACCGATGCCGAGGCCGAGCGGAGGGTCGTGAAGATGGCCGAGGCTGCCGGCGTCGACCCTGCCGCCTTACGCGACTACATGATCGTGGGCGGACCGGACACCGTGCGCGAGAAGGTGGAGCAGTTCCGCGCTGCCGGCCTCGACGGGATGATCTTCGGCATGCCCGACGTCGGGGACCTGGAGGCCGTGCGACTGGCGGGCGAGACCCTCAGCGCCGAGCTCGCCTGAGCGTCGGCCCCTCCACCGGCTAGGCCTGGGAGGCCGGCAATAGCAGGTCGTGAGCGGCTTCCACGACAAGGGCCCTCAGCTCGTCCGAGTCGACGTCGGAGAGCGAGTCCCCCGCCTGCATGAGCGCGCCCATGACCGCTCCAATCGTGCAGGCCATGCGCACGCGTTCGCGCGTTGGCACCTGCTCGTCCGAGAGCATGCGCCGGAAGACAACCTCGAGGTCCTGGTGCTTGTCTTCGTGTGGTGCGCGATGGAGCACCTCTAAGGCCGCCTGGTTGCGTTCGCGGAACGCGAACAGCACCCGGTGGTCGAGCATCTGCTCGACGAGCTTGTCAAGGAGGGTCAGCCAGTCGCCGGGCGACATCGTGGCCGGGTCCATTCCGCTCAAGGCTTCGAGGCCGAACTCGTGCATCCTCAGGTGCAAGGCCATCAAGATGTCTTCCTTGCTGGCGAAGTGGTAGTAGATCGCAGCCTTCGTGAACCCGAGGCGCTCCGCGATCTCGCGGAGCGAGGTCTTGTCGTAGCCCTGTTCGGTGAACAGCTCGAGAGCGATGTCCAAGATCCGCTCCCGAGTGCTGTTCTTGTCGGCGGCTTCCGGGGACAACTCCGGCTCGGGTCGTGTGGCCTCGGTCCTGGTCTGTGACATGTGACTGCTCACTTCCGCGATTCTACTTGACGACCGGTAGGTACTTGACTTACCATACGGTTAGTTAGTTTACTCTCCCTCAAGGACGGAGGACAGCGTTGCCCAACGACTCCATGATCCATGCCGAGGGCTTGTCCAAACACTTCGGCGACACGATCGCCCTGGCCGGGATCGACCTCGACGTACCCGCCGGCGCCATTCTCGGGATGCTCGGGCCCAACGGCGCCGGCAAGACGACGGCGGTCCGAATCCTCACGACCCTGTCCCTCCCCGACTCCGGCACAGCTCGCGTCGCCGGATACGACGTGCTCAGCCATCCGTCCCAGGTCAGAAGGAACATCGGCGTCACCGCCCAGGACACGACGCTCGACGAGATGCTGACCGGCAAGCAGAACCTCACCATGGTTGGGCGCCTGAGCGGGCTTCACCGGCCCGACGCGCGCCGCCGCGCCACCGACCTGCTCGCCGAGTTCGACTTGTCGGACGCATCCAATCGGGTCCTCAAGCACTACTCGGGGGGCATGCGAAGGCGTCTCGACCTCGCCGCCGGCCTCGTGACGCGCCCTCCTGTGCTGTTCCTCGACGAGCCCACAACCGGACTCGACCCGACGAGCCGCATGTCGATGTGGGCTGTCATCCGCTCCCTCGTCTCCGACGGCGTCACGGTGCTGCTCACGACCCAGTACCTCGACGAGGCCGACGAGCTCGCGGACCAGATCGTGGTCGTCGACCACGGCCGGGTGATAGCCGCCGGCACTCCTCCGGAGCTGAAAGCCCGCGTAGGAGGGGCGCGGCTCGAGGTGACGCTCCACACCGCTGAGTCGACCGCTCCCTCGATACTCGCCCCCTTCGTCACAGGCGAGATCCGGGTCAGCCACGACGGCCGGCGACTTCGGGCACCCGTCGACTCCGGAGACGGGCTCGCCACGGCCATCGTCCGCGCCCTTGACGAGGCGCACATAACGATCGACGACGTCGCTCTACGCCAGCCCTCTCTCGACGACGTGTTCTTCTCCCTCACCGGGCACGCGACGCCAGAGGGCGAGGACGACAACGGCCTCGAAGCCGATTCTCTTTCCACTACTGCCCAGGAGGTCCTTTGATGACCGCTGTCGAGATCCGCCACGCCCCGGCCGTCGCGCCCTCGGCGACGAGACGCGTAATCCGCCAGATGACGAACGTCGTCGTTCTCACGAGCCGCAACCTCATCCACATCTCCCGTGAGCCGATGCAACTGTCGGACGTAACGATTCAGCCCGTTTTGTTCACCGCTTTGTTCGTCTACGTCTTCGGGGCAGGGGTCGTGCTGCCCGGTGGCAAGACCTACGCCAGCTTCGCGATCGCAGGCATGCTCGCCCTTAACTTGTCGACGTCGGCGATCGGCACGGCCGTTGGGCTGAGTAACGACTTGAACGGCGGAATCATCGACCGCTTCCGATCGCTTCCCATGTGGAGACCGGCAATCCTCGTCGGCCGCTCCGTCACCGACTTGCTGACGGCGATGATGTGCACGCTGTTCGTTCTTCTCACCGGACTCGTCATCGGGTGGCGACCGGAGGGAACCGTGGGAGGTTTCCTCGCCGCCATAGGGATCTTCCTTCTCTTCAGCTACGCCCTGTCCTGGGGCTGTGCCTGCCTCGGCATCGTGAGCAAGGGGCCCGAGACAGCCCAGGGAATAGGCCTTGTCTTCCTGTTCCCGCTCGCCGTGGTCTCGAACGCGCTCGTGCCCACGGCGCGCATGCCCGCCGCCCTCCGGGTGATCGCGAACTGGAACCCGGTGAGCGCCGTCACGGCCGCCTGCCGGGAATTGTTCGCCAATCCCAACCCGTCCGCGCTGTCGAGCGCGTGGCCCATGCAGCATGCGATCGTGACCTCGCTCATATGGTCCATCGGCCTGCTCTGCGTCTTCGCCCCGCTGGCGGTTCACCTGTACGCGCGCCGCACACGCGGTTAGGCCTTCGGCGGGAATTCGTCGGCGAGGACCTGAGGTCGACCAAAGGAGAGTCGGGCGCACCCTGACCAAAGCGGGGGTTCCGAAAAACGGCCTTCCGCAGTCCTGCGCCCTCTCGCGCCGACGACGGCCCGACGCGCCCCATGTGTCCGCGGCGTGGCGCCCGCCCGGCAGTTCGTCGATCCGGAAGCCCGGAGCACACGGGCCCGTCTGGCCGGCGGATCGCTAGGCGGGCGGCGCCTTGCGGTTCAATCGAGAGAGCAAGGAGTGCAACATACGGGCCGTCGCTCCCCAGATCACGTCGTCGCCGAGGGAGAAGAAGTGCATTCTCCTCCCTTTCCCGCCTCCCTGGTCCCATTCCTCTTGCCAGTACCGGCCCGGTGCGACGAGATCGGACAGGGGCACGACGATGATGCCGTCGACCTCATCCGGGTTCGCCACGAGATCAGGCATGACCCTTGTCGCAGCCACGAATGGGCGGATTGGGACTGGGTGCCGATAAACGCTTGCGACCGGGAGAGTCCCGATCACTTCGACAAGGCCCGGGTCGAGCCCCACCTCTTCCTCCGCCTCCCTCAGGGCGGCCGCCAGAGCTTCCTCGCCCCGCTCGATCCGCCCGCCCGGAAGGGCGATCTCACCCGGGTTCGCCCGCATGTGCGAGGCCCGGCGAATGAGCACGACTGCTGCCGGGGCGCTCTCGCCACCAGTGGTCCCGGGCACGAGCACGGCCAGCACGGCCGCCGCGACGCCCTCGACTTGAGCACGCGTGCTGCAGGCGTCCGGTGTTGTGAGGACAGAGCCGAAGACGGCGCGCACCGCTCCCAGGCTGAGGCGCTCTGGCGCGCCCGCAAGGTCTTCCGCAGTTTCATCCGGTCCGACCCGCCTCGCCGTAGAAGGCCTGGGGATCAGCTGTCGGGCCACCGCGGAAGTGTAAATCGGCACCCGCACGCGACAGCAGCCGGGCCCTCGGCCCGGCTGCTGAAGTTGCGTCCTTTGTCGGCCGCGGGGACTTCGAGTTACATCATCCCCATCCCGCCGCCACCCATCTGAGCTGCAGCAGCAGCTGCAGCCGCGGGGTCGACCTTCTCCGGCTTGTCGGCGATGAGGGCCTCCGTGGTGAGCAAGAGGGCCGCAATCGACGCCGCGTTCTGCAATGCCGAACGCGTGACCTTCGCCGGGTCGATGATGCCGGCCTTGACGAGGTCCTCGATCTTGCCGGTGAGGGCGTTGAGGCCCGTCGTGCCCTTGGCACGCTCGACCTCTTGCACCATGACGGCACCCTCGTAGCCCGCGTTGATGGCGATCCACTTGAGCGGCTCGGCGAGCGCGCGCCCGACGATGGCCGCGCCGGTGGCTTCGTCACCACTCAGGCCGGCGACGACCTTGTTGACCTCGGCACGGCTGCGCACGAGAGCTGTGCCGCCACCGGCGACGATGCCTTCCTCGATTGCTGCCCGGGTCGCAGACAAAGCGTCCTCGATGCGGTGCTTCTTCTCTTTGAGCTCGATCTCGGTGGCGGCGCCGACCTTGACGACGGCGACTCCTCCGGCGAGCTTGGCGAGCCGCTCCTGGAGCTTCTCGCGGTCCCAGTCCGAGTCGGTCTCCTCGATCTCCCGCTTGATCTGGGAGATGCGGCCCTTCACGTCGTCCTCGGCGCCAGCGCCGTCGACGATCGTCGTGTCGTCCTTGGTGACCACGACACGCCGCGCCCGCCCAAGCAGGTCGAGCGTCGTGTTCTCGAGCTTGAGACCGACCTCTTCGGAGATGAGCTGGGCACCGGTGAGGACCGCGATGTCGCCGAGCATGGCCTTGCGGCGCTCGCCGAAACCGGGCGCCTTGACGGCGACCGACGAGAACAGACCGCGGATCCTGTTGACCACGAGGGTGGCGAGCGCCTCGCCCTCCACGTCCTCGGCCACGATCAGGAGTGGCTTGCCCGTCTGCATGACCTTCTCGAGAACCGGGACCAGGTCGTGGACGGAAGAGATCTTGCTGTTCACGATGAGCAGGTAGGCGTCCTCCAAGACGGCCTCCTGACGCTCCGGGTCGGTCACGAAGTACGGCGACAAGAAGCCCTTGTCGAACTGCATGCCCTCGGTGAACTCGAGCTCGAGACCGAAGGTGTTGGACTCCTCGACCGTGACGGTCCCGTCCTTGCCGACCTTGTCGATCGCGTCGGCGAGAACGTCGCCGATAGTCGAGTCGGCAGCCGAGATGGACGCGACCTGGGCGATCTCCTGGCGTCCCTCCACGTCCTTGGCCTGGTGCTCGATGGACGCCACGACAGCGGCGACGGCCTTCTCGATGCCACGCTTGAGTGACATCGGGTTCGCGCCCGCGGCCACGTTACGGAGCCCCTCGCGCACGAGCGCCTGGGCGAGCACCGTGGCGGTGGTCGTCCCGTCGCCGGCGACGTCGTTGGTCTTCGTCGCGACTTCCTTCACGAGCTGGGCACCCATGTTCTCGAAGTGGTCGTCGAGCTCGACGTCACGGGCGATGGTGACGCCGTCGTTGGTGATCGTGGGCGCGCCATAGGTCTTGGCGAGCACCACGTTGCGGCCCTTCGGGCCGAGCGTCACCTTGACGGTGTCGGCGAGCTTGTTGACGCCGGTCTCGAGCCGGCGCCTCGCATGCTCGTCGAAGATGAGCGTCTTGGCCATTAGGGCTTCACCTTGGCCAATACGTCACGGCTCGAGAGGATGAGCAGATCCTCGCCGTTCTGGGTGATCTCCGTGCCGCCGTACTTGGAGTAGACGACCAGGTCTCCGACTTTGACGTCCAACGGGACGAGCTCGCCGGTGTTTTCGGTACGCCGACCAGGTCCTACCGCGAGAACTTCACCCTGTTGGGGCTTCTCCTTCGCCGTGTCGGGGATGACAAGGCCGGAAGCGGTCTTCTCTTCGGACTCGCTCGGCCGAACGACGATGCGGTCGTCCAGGGGCTGCAACTTCATTTCAGGGGCCTCCTGTCTGGCTCCGTTAGCACTCTCGACTTACGAGTGCCAACGATACCGTCACTGGGCGCCGCTGGCAACCTCGCCTGCCGAGTGCTATTCCGTGCTGGAAAGCTGCAGGTCAGGAACTGCGCCAGCGTCGAGAGGGGTCGGGCCGGACCGTTCCAGCTGGAAATAGCCCGCCGCCGCGATCATCGCCGCGTTGTCGGTGCACATCGCCCTCGAGGGCAGATGGCTGGCCATTCCCCGAGCCGCGAACTCCTCGGCGAAGCGCTCCCGCAACAGCGAATTCGCCGCCACTCCCCCCGCCAAACAGGCGCTGCGCGCCCCGATCTCCTCTGCGGCGAGGAGAGCCTTTGTCACGAGGGCGTCGACGACGGCCTCCTGGAACGAAGCCGCCACGTCGGCGTTCGTCACCTCCGGGTGAGCCCGCACGTAGCTCACGACGGCTGTCTTCACGCCCGAGAAGGAGAAGTCGAAGGCGCCCGAGGTGTTCGCCCTCGGGAAGCGGACGGCGGTGGGGTCACCCGTGCGGGCCAGCCGGTCGATCTCGGGGCCGCCCGGATAGGCGAGCCCCAGGTAGCGGGCGACCTTGTCGAAGGCCTCCCCGGCGGCGTCGTCGACCGTCGCCCCGAGCACGCGGTAACGGCCGGGCGCGTCGAGCGCCACGAGGAGGGTGTGGCCGCCGGACACGAGCAGGACCACGGCGGGCACCTCGATCTCGGGCACCTCCAGCATCGCCGCGTACAGGTGGCCCTCCAAGTGGTTCACCCCGACGAAGGGCACATCCCAAGCGAGCGCGAGCGCCTTGGCCGTGCTCACTCCGACGAGAAGGGCCCCGATGAGACCCGGGCCGACCGTCGCCGCCACGGCGTCGATGCCGACAGGGCCATCGGGATCTTGGAGACTTCGCCCGCGGCGGTCGAGGCCGGCCCCCGCCAGGGCGTCGGTCACGACGGGCAGCACCAGTTCCACGTGGGCGCGTCCGGCGATCTCGGGCACCACCCCGCCGTAGCGGGCGTGAAGGTCTATCTGGCTCGAGACAACCGATGAGATGACGCTGCGCCCGGAGGCGACCACCGCTGCGGCCGTCTCGTCACATGAGGTCTCGATGCCGAGAACGCGGCCTGTCACTTCTCGGGCTCGCCCGGCGCGACCCAGGGCGGCCGCCCCGGGGCCTCGACCGGTCGCAGGCGGCTCTCGATCCCTTCCAGGCGCTCCGCGTAGGCGTCCGTTCCGATGTCGTTCGCCCACATCACGAGGCCGTCCTCTTGCACCTCGGAGTAGTAGTTCTTCCGGATGCCCGCCGGCACGAACCCGAACTCGTGGTAGAGCGCCTGGGCGCCCAGGTTCGAAACCCGGACCTCGAGCGTCATGTGCTCGTCGTGACGTCGACGAGCCTCGCGGGCGAGCTGCAGCAGCAGCCGGCGCGCCACGCCCTGGCGCTGCCATTCGGGGGCGACGCCGATGTTGGTCACGTGCGCCTCGCCGACGATGTCCATCATTCCCCCGTAGCCGACGACCTTCGACCCGACGCACGCCACGTAATAGGCCCGCGTCGAGGGCTGCGACATCTCGCTCAAATAGAGCATCTCCGACCACGGGGTCGGGAAGATGCGCCTTTCGATCGCCATCACGCCCCGCAAGTGCCGCCGGTGCATGGGCAGCACCTGCAGCTCCACGCTGCCTGGTTCGCCCGCGCCGGGCGAGGCATTGCCCGCGTGAGCGCCGTGCGGGAAGTGGAACAACGAGCGCACGCTCGCCACCTAGCTCACCGCCCCGCGGTCGTGCCGGGAGGTCCAGTTGATCCGCGCGTCGGCCTCCCGCCCGTAAAGGGGGCGAACCTCGGCCGGATCGCAACAGCGCCCGCTCTTCATCGCCGCGACGGCCAGCACAGCCAGCGACACTACTGGCGGGGCGGCCATTTCGCTGCCGCCGAAGACGGGCTCGGGGGAAAGCGCTCTGGCGAGGAATTCGCGGTAGCGAAGGGCACCGTCGCCGACGAGGAGGATCGGCGCGACGCCTTGGGCGTCCGCCCGTGGCTGTGAACCGGCGAGATCCTCCGCGAGCTCGGCCGGGGCGCCCACACGGACATCCGATCCCGGCGTCGAGAGCGCGAGCCACGCCACTTCCCCACGGCGCATGTCGATCACGGGCACGACGATTCCGGAGCCGGGAGGACTCGCCGAAGCCAGCACCTCGAGGCTCGTCGCCGTGACGATCTTCACTCCGAGCGCGGCGGCAAGCGCCTTTGCCGCCGCGATCCCGACCCTGAGCCCGGTGAACAAGCCCGGGCCCACGTCGACTGCGATCGCATCGACTTCGCCGAGTCCGAGCCCCGCGACTCGGCAGGCCTCGGCGATGGCGGGGTGCAGCGTCTCGGCCTGAAGTCGACCGGGACGGGAAGCGACTGTCGCGAGCGGCCCGGTCTCGTCCGCGATGGCGACACCGACTTCTATCGTCGCCGTCTCAATCGCGAGCACCCTCACGTCCCGACCGCCCTTCCCGGGTCGACGGCGGCATCGAAGGCTTCCCGCAGCCGTTGGGCCCGCGACGCCCAGGACTCACCTCGGGTCTCGGTGGAGATGGTCCGCTCACCGTCCGTGGAGCCCCAGCCGAAGTGGAGCACGAGGGCGTCGGCGCCACCCAGGGACTCGGCTGCCTCCCCCCACTCGATGACGACGACACCACCGTCGTCGAGCTCCTCCTCGAGGGCGAGATCCAGCACCTCTTGGAGATGGTCGAGGCGCCAGAGGTCGACATGGGTCACAGGTGGTGCCGTCCGGTACCTGCGGGCGAGGGTGAACGTCGGGCTCGTCACCGGGTCCGGCCCGCCGAGAGCCGCCACGAGTCCCTTTACGAACGTGGTCTTTCCGGTGCCGAGCGACCCGACGAGAAGAACGACGTCGCCGCCGGTAAGAAGGCGCGCCACCCCGGCACCAAGTGCCCGCGTTTGGCCGTCGTCGAGAGTTGTGACCGTGACTGGGCTATCTGTCACTTGGCCCGGTTTCCGGACGGCTCCGGCGTCATAGGAGGAACTTCTTTGCCCGTATCAAGTCGGCTCGCATCTCCGCGACGACGACCGGGCCGCCCCGAAGCGCATAGGCCGGGTGGAACGTGGGCACGAGCATCCGCCCCCGGTACCGATACGCCCGGCCGCGAAGGGCAGTCACGCCCTCGGCCACCTCGAGAAGGGTGCGAGTGGCGAAGTTGCCCAGGGAGACGACGACCTTCGGCGCCACGAGCTCGACTTGGGACTCGAGGAAGTGGCGGCAAGCTTCGACCTCGAGCGGGAGAGGGTCACGGTTGCCCGGCGGCCGGCACTTGACGACATTCGCGATGTAGCAGCTCGACCTGTCGATGCCGAGCTCCTCGGCGAGGAGCCGATCGAGGAGCTGACCGGACCGGCCCACAAAAGGCTCACCGGCCAGGTCCTCGTCGTGCCCCGGAGCCTCGCCCGCGAGCATCAAGTCGGAGTCAGGGTTTCCGGCCGCGAACACGACCTTGGTCCGCCCCGCTGCGAGTGGACAAGCGACGCAGCCGAGCGCCAGCGCCTCCAGTTCGGCCAGCGTCGTCACTAGCCGACGATCGTAGCTACGAAAACTCTTGTCGTAGACGGACCTGAGTCAGGCTGTATTGCCGCGGGACCACAGGACGAACAACTTACGCGTCCCAGGCAGCGAAGGGCTCACAGAGGCGCCTTTAGGCAGGGACACGACCGGACTTTTGTTGATTCGCCGTACGCCGTCTCGCATCACAACTGGCGCGAAGTCCCGGAGTGCTCGGCCGAGGACGCGAGAGCGTCGCCCAGGCAGGGAACCGGGGCTTTACGCATGTCCGGGAACAGATTCGTCGATGTGGACGGGTTCGGACCTCGCTCCGTTGTCGCACAGTCGCTCGTAGTGCGGTGACCCGCCGGTGACTGAGAAGTCGCCGACCATCCCGCAGAGCGCATCGGCCAACCACAGAAGTGGCTCGGCTTTCGAGTGCCGGCTTCACGAGAGCCCCTCGGGACAACCCATCCGTCTCAGCACGCGTTCGATCACACGGGCGTTTCGATCATCGCTGAACCCGCGTCGAGCTTCGATGAGAGGTCGTCCACCTAGTCGTGTACGAGTCGAGGCACCAGCAGTTCCAGTTCCCGCTCATGGGCCGCCGCGGCCTGCGTCGAGCTGTCGGGTAACGGACGCGCACGTGGGCGACCGCTCCCACCGGGCTGAGGCACTCGGTCACGGAGTGACGCGCCTTGATCCCTCCCCGGTACCGGTGGAAGGGGCGTGTGTGGCCGGGAGCGGAAACGACCTCCGATGCGGCCTGGTGCGCCGCGTCCTCATCACCGATGACCACGGCGGCAGCGACGATGCGGTAGATGCCCCTCGAATCGCTCGGCACCGCTTCGTCCTAAGTCGCGAACATCACCCGGCAATACCTAACTTTGACGTGCTCGCCAGTCTCTTGGGGAAACCTGCAACGAACGCGTGGTCACTCTGCCTCCAGAGCGCCTCAAGCGGCCTGGGCGCCCAGCGCGGGTCGTGGCCCTCAGTAGGCGAGCGCTCGGGTGGAAAGGGCGTCGAGCAGATCGGAGATCTCGTCCCGCCGCTCATACATCAGCATGTGTCCGGCGTCCTCGTGCTCTTCGAGGCTGGCGTTGGGGAAGTTGGAAGCCATCCTTCGCGCGGCCCGCGGCGGCGTGAGGCGGTCCGAGACCCCGACGGCGATGGCAACCGGCACCTTCGGGTCCGGAAACGCAGCCCTCTCCTCGAAACCGAGCACCTCTCCGATGAGCTTCGCGAACACCTCTGGGGGAACCGCCTGGAGCATGCGGAGTGTCGAGGCGAGCTGAGCCCGGGGAGCGCGGCGCCCGAAGCCGAGCCGGGAGGCGAGGTAACCCGCCTCCCCGGAAGGGATGAACGGCCGTCCCGGGCCCAAGATGGTCACGCCGGCTCCGGCCACCTCTCCTACGGCCCCCATGAGGCGGCCCCAGCTCGGGACCGGGAGGCCCACGCCGCAGCTCGTCGAGATCAGGGCCACCGCCCCGATCCTCCTTCCGAGCAGCTCAGGATGGGTCCTCAGGGCGCGCTGGCACACCATGCCGCCCATCGAGTGGCCGGCGACGACAGCGCGCTCGAGATCGAGCGCCTCCGAGACCTCGGCTAAGTCGCCGGCCATCGCCTGAATGGTCACGCCCTCGGTCCCGATGCTCGAGCCGCCGTGTCCCCTCAAGTCGGCCGCGACCACCCGGTGCGACCAAGCCAGGTCGCGGAGCTGGTAACTCCAGACCTCCGCCGACAGGCCCACCCCGTGCAACAGCAGCACGGGTGGCCCCTCCCCTCTTTCGATGACGTGAATCTCGCTCCCGTCGCGCATGGGAAGGGTGCGGTGCACGGCGTCGTCGGGCATGGTGAGCTCGGGGTCGTCTGCGCCGCTAGCGCGGGCGTGGCGCCTTTGCAGCTCGCGCGACACCGCACATGCGACGCCGAAGGCGCTCAAGCCGGCACTGGCCGCGTAAGTGGCGAGCCGCTTCGCGCGTCGTTCCATCAGGACTCCCCGGTGCGGCTCCGGACGTGCTCGCGCCGCAGACGGGGCCCGATCCTGCACAGGATCTCGTAGCAGATCGTGCCGAGGCGGTCGGCCCACTCCTGGGCGCTGACGGTCTCGCCCTCTTGGGTGCCGATGAGTACGACCTCGTCTCCGGCGCTGACGCCGGAGTCCGGACCGCAGTCGACGAGCAGCTGGTCCATGGTCACCGCTCCCGCCACCGGCCGGCGGCGGCCCCTGATGAGCAGTTCCCCTCCCGCTCGATACAGGCCCCGCGGCACCCCGTCGGCGTATCCGACGGGCACGACCGCGATGTCGGCCCTCACGGGCAGCTCGTAGGCGCGGCCGTAACTCGTCCGCTCCCCAGCTTCGAGCTCACGCACGTGGCTCACCTGGCTCTTCCAGGAAAGCGCTGGACGAAGGGCGCCCGCTCCGGCGGCCGCCACAAGCCCGGGGTCCACCTCGGGCGAGGGCAGGTAGCCGTAAAGCGAGATGCCGCACCGCACGACGTCGTAGCGAGAGGCGGGGTGGACGATCGTGCCCGCCGAGTTCGCGGCGTGCACCCGGCCCGGCGCCGGCAGCCCGGCGCCTTTGAGCTCGTCCCGGAACGCCTCGAAGCGCGAGAGCTGCAATCCGGTGAACGGGTCCGCGGGCTCGTCGGCGACGGCGAGATGCGTCCACAAGCCTGCGTAACGAAGCTCCGGGGCCGTGACGACCTCTTCGATGATGAGGCGCGCCTCATCGACATCAGCGCCCACCCGGTGCATCCCGCTGTCCAGCTTCACCTCGACGTCGACACGACGGGAGGCCGCTGTGGCGGCGCGGCGGATCGCGCGAAGGCCCGCTCCGGTGTAGATCGTCGGGACAAGGTCTCGAGCCACGACTTCGCCCATCGCCTCGGGGACCGGCTCGGACAACAGCAGTATCGGCACGTCCACTCCGGCCTCGCGGAGCACGACTCCCTCCTCGACCAAGGCGACCGCCAGCGATGTCGCCCCGCCGGCGAGGGCGGCGAGCGCGACGGGGACCGCCCCGTGCCCGTAGCCGTCGGCCTTCACCACGGCGCACAGCTGGGCGGGGGCAGCGACCGCGCGCAGCACGGCCGCGTTCTCCTCTATGGCCTCGAGGTCGATCTCGGCCCAAGCTCGGCGTTGCCAGGCCTCAGTCATCGGCGCTCGATATCACGAGGGCGACAAGCTCGGGCAAGTCGCCGGCGATGAGGCCTTGAGAAAGGCCGAAGCTCGCCGCGCGCCCGTGCACGTGGGCCGCGAGCGCCGCCGCCCGCAAGGGGGCCAGGCCCCTGGCGAGGAAGGCGCCCACAACTCCTGACAGCACGTCGCCAGTGCCGGCGGTGGCAAGTCGCGCCGACCCGGCCGTTACGAGGAAGGCCTGCCCGTCAGGCGCCGCCACGGCCGTCGTCGACCCCTTCAACAACACGATCGCGCCGAGGCTCTTTGCGAGCGCCCGGGCCCTCGAGAGGCGGTCGCCACCGGGGTCGCCCTTCGCGCCCGCCGCCGTGGCGGCCAGCCGGGCGTACTCGCCGTCATGGGGCGTGAGCACCGCCGGGATCTTCCTTCTCGCCAGCACCTCGGCTGCCTCTTGCCTCGAGCCGAGCGCGCCCAGCCCGTCCGCGTCGACGATGACCGGCACCTCGGCCTCGGCCACGAGGCGCCTCACGGAGGCGACCACGCCCGGCGCCGAGCCGAGCCCGGGGCCTATGACAAGCGCCTGGCACCGCTTGAGCTCGTCCATGACGGCGTCGGCGAAATCCGTCGCCGGCACCGAGACCGCCACCGCCTCGGAGGCGGGCAGCTCCTCGAGACTCGCGCCCGGCACGCACCAGCGCACCATGCCCGCCCCGGCGCGCTGGGCCGCGCCAGCAGCAAAGCGCCCGGCCCCGATCATCCCGGGGGACCCGGCGACCAGCGCGCAGGCCGCCCGCCACTTGTTCGTCTCGCGCGGCCGCTTGGGCAGCCAGCCATCGATGTCGGCGTCCTCGACGAGCCACAGGTCGCCCGGGGGGACGGGGATGCCGATCGGTGCCATCTCGACGGTCCCGGCGTGAGCAGGGCCGTCGCCCATGAGCAGGCCCGGCTTGAGGGCCGCCATCGTGACCGTCAAGGTGGCACGCACGGCACCCTCGCAGGCGACGCCGGTGTCGGCATCGAGCCCGGAGGGGACGTCGATAGCGACCACGGGCGTTCCTTCCGGGACCGCCGGCGCCTGGTAATCGCCCCGGAAGCCCGTGCCGTAGGCGGCGTCGATCACGAGATCGCACTTGGGCAAGGAGGCGGGCAGCGCGACAGGGTCGATCTCGAGTGTGCGCACGCCCCGGCGACGCAGCATGGAGGCGGCCACTCGCCCGTCGTCGCCGTTGTGGCCCCGTCCCGCGACGACGACAACCCGCTGGCCGTAAGCGGTGCCGAGCAACTTGAGCGAGGCGTTGGCCACCGCCGCCCCGGCGCGCTCAACGAGAGTGTCGAGGCCAACCGAGGCGATGGCCGCCTCGTCTGCGGCCCTCAACTCGGCACGGGTGTGTATCGGTTGCATCAGGCGCCTTCCTCAAACGGCAACGACAACGGCCATGGCAACAGCATCTGTATGGGTGAGCGATACGGCCCAGGAACTTAACCCAAGCGCCTCGGCGCGCTTGGCGGCGAGCCCTTTGATGTTCAAGTGTGGCGCGTCCGGGGTGCCGCCGACTATTTCCACGTCGGCGAAACGCACACCGCCGAGGCCAGTGCCGAGCGCCTTCATCGCGGCCTCCTTGGCGGCGAAGCGGGCCGCCAGGCCCGGCACCGGGTCGGCTCGGACGGCGAGGCGCTCCCGTTCGCTCTCGGTGAAGATGCGCTCCATGACCTTGGGCCGCCGCTCCAGCAGGCGGCGGAAACGTTCGATGTCGACCGCGTCGATGCCGATCCCGATCACTCGACGGTGACGACCTTGGCGAGGTTCCTGGGCCGGTCGACGTCGTTGCCGCGGGCGCGGGCCACCCCGTACGCGAGCGCCTGGAGGGGCACGATCGCCACCGCCGGCGACAGCAGCTCAGGCACGGCGGGAATCTCGAGGACGTGGTCCGCCACGGCCGTCGTCTCGTCGTCCCCGGCGTCACAGACGACGACGACCCTCGCCCCCCGGGCCTTCACCTCGGCGATGTTGGCCATGACCTTCTCCCACAGCCGTCCCCGCGTGGCGACGGCGACCACGACGGCGCTCTCGTCGATGAGGGCGATCGGGCCGTGCTTCATCTCACCGGCCGGATAGGCCTCGGCCCGCACATAGGCGAGCTCCTTCAACTTAAGCGCTCCCTCCAGTGCGACCGCATAGCCCGTCCGACGGCCGAGGAAGTACACGTCCTGGACGTCGGCCAACTGGCGTGCGACCGCAAAGTAATCCTCGATCTTCTCGAGCGCCTCGGCAACGAGCGACGGGAGGGCGAGCAGCCCGCCGGCGAGCTTGCGCCCCTCCTCGGGCTCGAGCGTCCCCCGCTCGAGCGCGACGTGGAGCGCGAACAGCTGCAGCATGGCGATCTGTGTCGCGTGGCATTTGGTGGACGCCACCCCGATCTCTGGACCGGCCCGCGTGTACAGCACGCCGTCGGCCTCCCTGGCCAGCATCGAGTCGACGACGTTGGTGAGGGCGAGGGTCTTCGCCCCTTGGCGTTGCGCCTCGTGCAGGGCGTGGAAGGTGTCGACGGTCTCGCCCGACTGACTGACTGCCACGACGAGGGTGTGTGCGCCCAGCACGGCGTCCCGGTAGCGGAACTCACTCGCGATCTCAACTTCGGCGGGCGTCCGGGCCCAGTGCTCGAGGGCGATCCGACCGCTCAAGCAGGCGTAGTACGCCGATCCACAGCCGATGAGCACCACGCGCTCGATCTCGGCGAGCTCAGAGCTGGTGAGGCTCAACTCCTCCAGCTGCGTCGTGCCGTCGGCGTGCAGGCGCCCCATGAGGCTGTCGGTGAGCGCCTTTGGCTGCTCGTGGATCTCCTTGGACATGAAGTCGTCGTAGCCTTCGCGCCTCGCCACGACGAGATCCCAAGCGACCTCGAGCGGCTCGAGCTCTTTAGCTTTGCCGTCGAGCCCGACGACCGCGATCGACCCGGGCTTCAGCTCGGCGACCTCGTCGTCCGCGAGCGTGAAGAGCGTCCGGGTCGTGCCCAAGAGCGCGGCGATGTCCGAGGCCACAAGGGCGATGCCGTCCGTACGCCCGAGGATCAAAGGCGAGGTGCGCCTGGCGGCAGCGACGACCTCGGGCTCGTGAGCGCTCACGGCCACAATGGCGAAGTCGCCCCGGAGCTTTGCCACGCACCGCCGGAGCGCTTCGGCGATTCCGGCACCGGTCGCGAGCTCTGTCTCGAGCATGTGGGCCACGACCTCTGAGTCGGTCTCAGAGGACCGCGTGTGGCCCGCTGCGGCCAGCTCCTCCCAGATCTCGTGGTAGTTCTCGATGATGCCGTTGTGCACTATGGCGACGTCGCCTGTGCAGTCGCAATGAGGGTGGGCGTTGTGCTCGACCGCCGCCCCATGGGTCGCCCAGCGCGTGTGGCCGATGCCGGCAGCCGCAGGACCTGGGGCGTCCGGAGCGGCCTTCCTCAAGGTCTCGAGCGAGTGGCCGCGCACGGCGTCGCGCTTTCGCCACACGCCTTGTTCGCCGATGATCGCCACGCCCGCCGAGTCGTACCCGCGGTACTCCAGCAGCTCGAGGGCGTCGAGGATCACTTGCAGGGGGTCAGCCGAGCCGGTGACCCCTACGATTCCGCACACGATTGCAGGCTAGGGCCTGGCGCCAGGCGAGGTGGTGTCGAGCTCGCGCTCCACGACGGCGGCAAGGCGGTCCACCACCTGGCTCGCGAGCTCGAGCGTCGTCGCCTCCGCCATCACCCGCACGACCGGCTCGGTCCCCGAGGCCCTTAGCAGCACGCGACCCTCGTCGCCGAGCTCGGAGGTGACGACCGCCAGCTCGTCCCAGACGCCGTGGGCGTCAACAAGCCTGCCCGGTTCGGCGACGCGCACGTTGCGGAGCACTTGGGGAAGCCGCGTCATCGCCGCGGCCGCGAGCTGTGCGAGAGGGGTTCGGCTCCGGGCGACGAGCTCGAACAGCAAAAGCGCGGTGAGGATCCCGTCGCCGGTCATGCCGTGGCGCCTGAAGACGATGTGCCCCGACTGCTCGCCGCCGAGCACGAGGCCGTTCGCCTCGATGGCGTCGGTCACGTAACGGTCGCCGACAGGGGTCTCGACTATGTCGATGCCCCGCGCCCGCAAGGCCCGGCGCAGGCCAAGGTTGCTCATGACCGTCACGACGATCGCGCCACCGTCGAGCAGGCCCCGTTCCATCAGATCGAAGGCGAACATCGCCAGCAGCTGGTCGCCGTCGACGAGCTCGCCTGTGTGGTCGACGGCGAGCACCCGGTCGGCGTCGCCGTCGAAAGCCACCCCGAGGGCGGCGTGAGAGGCGACGACGGCCTCCCGCAACTGTTCCAGATGCATCGATCCGCACCCGGCGTTGATGTTGACGCCGTCCGGATCGGCGGAGAGCACCGTGTGACGGATCCCGAGGTGATCGAGCACGGCCGGCGCGACTGTGCTCGCGGCTCCGTTCGCGCAGTCGATCACGATCTCGGCGTCGAGGCGCGCACCGCCCTCGACGACGCCCTCTAAGTGCTCGGCGTACTGCCAGAGGGCTTCGGAGTCGCTCCTGAGCTCACCGAGCCGCTTGGCCGCGGGCCCCTCGGGCCTCGCGCCCGCGGACCCGAGGCGGTCGAGCTCGTCCTGGATGGCGACCTCGAGCCTGGTGGGCAGTTTCGTGCCGCCTGCGCCGAGAAGCTTGATGCCGTTGTCGCCGAAGGGATTGTGCGACGCCGAGACCATGGCGGCAGGCACCCCGCGGTCGGCCGCGAGCCAGGCGAGACCAGGGGTTGGGATGACCCCGGCGTCCACGACGTCCACGCCTTCGGCGGCGATGCCGGCCGCGAGAGCGGACTGGATCATGGTCCCGGACTGACGGGTGTCACGCCCGAGAAGGAAGGGCGACCCGGGCACGATCCGGGCGGCGGCGCGACCAAGGAAGAGGGCGAGCTCCGGGGTCAACTCGACGCCGGCTACGCCTCTGATCCCGTCGGTGCCGAACCGCGGCGCCATCGATTGCCTAGCGCTTCGAGTACTGAGGAGCCTTACGGGCCTTCTTCAGGCCGTACTTCTTGCTCTCCTTCTCCCTCGCGTCGCGAGTGAGCATGCCGGCCTTCTTGAGGCTCTCCCGCAGTTCCGGGTCGAGCTCGATGAGGCCTCGTGAGATACCCAGCCGGAGTGCGCCCGCCTGGCCGGAGCTGCCGCCCCCGTCGATCGTGGCGTCGACGTCGTAGCGCTCAGCCGCGCCGGCGATGCGCAACGGCTCGGTTGCGAGCGTGCGGTGGGTCTCGGAGGGGAAGTACTCCTCGAACTTCCGCTTGTTGATCGTGATGGCACCTTCGCCGTCGCGGAGACGCACACGAGCAACGGCGCGCTTGCGGCGGCCGGTCGACTGGACGAGTGGCTTTGCCATAAGACAGCGGTCCTTCGGGACTAGGAGACCCGCCGGGCGGCGGGCAGATCGAGCGGGATGGGCATTTGCGCGGCGTGCGGGTGGTCAGGCCCGGCGTAGACCTTGAGCTTCCCGAGCATCTTGTGCCCGAGAGCGCCCTTGGGGAGCATGCCTTTGATGGCGCGCCGCACGACTTCCTCGGGCTTGTCCTCGAGCTGCTGGGCGTAGCTCTTCGTGCGAAGGCCACCCGGGTAGCCGCTGTGGTGGTACGAGTACGAGCCATCGGCCTTGTTGGCGGTCATGTGAACCTTGGCGGCGTTGACGACGATCACGTGGTCACCGGTGTCGAGGTGGGGGGCAAATATCGGGCGATGCTTGCCGCGCAGCACGCGGGCCACCTCGGTCGAGAGGCGACCGAGGACCAGTCCGTCTGCGTCGACGACGCGCCAGACGCGCTGGAGCTCGCTCGGTTTGGGTGAATACGTGCGCACAACCATCCTTTGTAAGAGCCAACCGTGGTGCCCGCCCGGAGCATCCCGCCATCACCGGTTAAAGCGCGCGAACCCCAAGCTCAGCGGGCAAGAGCCAGCAGATAACGATAGAAGACGCCGGGGCACTCGGCAAGCCGGGCGCTCAACTGTGCCCGACCGGCCAATCGCCGAGTCCAGGCTCCCACACGCCTTCGGGGACCAGGTCTTCGGGGTATCGCACTCCCATCAGGCACAGCCCTCGGGGCGGCGCCGGCTGCCAGCTCAGCGATCGGTCACCACTTTCGAGGATCGCCAGCATCTCGCCGGCCCGGATACGCCCCTCCCCCATGGCGACAAGCGTTCCGACCACTGATCGGACCATCTGATGGCAGAAGGCGTTCGCCTCGATCTCGAACAGCCAGATGCGGGCGTCGCCCGGGTCCGGCGCCCAGGAGGCGGAGAGCACGCGCCTAGTGACAGGCGGCGACTCACCTTTTGCGAGCCGGCAGAAGGACGAGAAGTCGTGCTCCCCCAACAGGGCGTCGGCTCCGATGCGCATGGCGGCGAGGTCGAGCTCTCCGGGCACGTGCCAGGACGAGACGTCGCACAACGGATCGGGCCACGGCGTGCGCAGCAGCTTGTAGCGGTAGCGACGGGCGGTCGCCGAGTGCCGGGCGTCGAAGCCCTCGGGCGCCACGCGGGCCTCGATCACCGCCACCGACGGAGCGAGCTGGGTCGTGAGGGAAGAGGCGAGCCTCTCGAGCACCATGCCGGGCACGAGATCTCTCTTCGCCCACTTCTCGAGCACCGCCTCGTCAAGATCAACATGGACCACCTGGGCGAGGGCGTGCACGCCCGTGTCCGTCCGTCCGGCACAGGTGAGGGCCACCTCATGGCCCGCCATCGAGGCCAGCCTGGACCCGAGCTCGCCGGCAACGGTGCGTTGGCCTGGCTGGGCGGCGAAACCGTGGAAAGAGGACCCGTCGTAGGCGACAAGGAGCATTACGCGACGAAGCGGCCCCCTCGGGGCCGCCTCAGTCCCGGGCTCGAAGAGCCTCACACGAGCTCTACCCGGGCCATGGGGGCGTTGTCACCCTGGCGCGGCCCGAGCTTCAAGATCCTGATGTAGCCCCCGGACCGCTCCGCGTAGCGCGGGCCGATCTCGGAGAACAACTTGAAGGCCATGTCCTTGTCACGGATGAATGCCACCACCTGGCGCTGGTTGTGGACTCCCCCCTTGCGGGCCTTGGTGATCATCTTCTCGGCGACAGGCCGGAGCGCCTTCGCCTTGGTCTCGGTCGTGACGATCGCCTCGGCTGCGATCAGCGACGCCACGAGGTTGCCGAGCATGGCCTTCTGGTGGGCCGCGTCGCCGCCCAGGCGACGTCCCTTCTTCGGTATGGCGGGCATCTCAGACTCCGGTCTCCCTCAACGACAGGCCCCGCTCGTCGAGGCGCTCGAGCACCTCGTCCAGCGATTTCTGCCCGAAGTTGGTGATGGCGAGCAGGTCGTCGGGCGTGCGCTCGATGAGCTCGCCGACGGTGTTGATCTGGGCGCGCTTCAGGCAGTTGCGCGGGCGCTCCGGCAAATCGAGGTCCTCGATCGGGAGGTCCAGGTCCGGAGAGCCGGTGACGGCGACTCCAACCTCGCCCAGCTCGAGGCCCTTGCCCTCAGCGGCGAGCTCGGCGACGATCGAGAGCAGGCCTCTCAGGGTCTGTCCGGCCGACGCCAGCGCCTCGCGGGGTGAGATCGAGCCGTCGGTCTCGATGTCGAGGACGACCTTGTCGAAGTCCGTTGAGACCTCGACGCGCGTCGGCTCGACGACGAAGGCGACGCGGCGCACCGGCGAGTAAATGGCATCGACCGGGATAACGCCAATGGTCGACGACGCCTGCTTGCGCTCGGCGGGGGCGTAGCCCTTGCCCCGCTCGACGGTGACGTCGATCGCGAGACGTCCCTTGGCGTTGACCGTGGCGATGTGGCTGTCCGGGTTGAGCACCTCGACATCCGCGGTGGTGCGCAGGTCGGCGCCGGTCACCTCGGCAGGGCCCCGCACGTCGATGCGCATCGTCACCGGCGTGTCGGACTCGCTGCGGAGCACGAGGTCCTTCAAGTTCAAGATGATGTCGCTCACGTCCTGCTTCACACCGGGCAGGAAGGTGAACTCGTGCAGCGCGTCGTCGAAACGCACCTGCGTGACAGCTGCTCCGGGGATCGACGACAGCAATGTACGACGGAGCGCCGCTCCGAGGGTGTAGCCGAAGCCTGGGTCGAGCGGGCCAATCGCAAAACGCTGGTAGTGCTGGTCCGGATCGCCGATCTGCTCGACGGTGGGACGCTGGATGATGAGCATGTGGTTATCGGGCTCCTATTTGGATTGCCGCGGGCTACTTGGAGTACAGCTCGACGATGAGCTGCTCGCGCACCTGGGTGTCGATCTGTTCCCTCAAGGGAAGGGAGAGGACTCTGACGGCGCTGCCACTGTCCTCGACCTCGAGCCACGCGGGTGGGCGGCGGTCGATGGTGTCGAGATTGTGGCGGACGACGATGAATTCGCGAGCCTTCTCGCTGAGCTCCACCTTGTCGGCCTGGCGCACCCGGTAGCTGGGGATCGTCACGCGCTTGCCGTCCACGCGGACGTGCCCGTGACGCACGAGCTGGCGCGCCTGGCTCCGGCTCGCGCCCCAGCCGGCGCGGAACACGACGTTGTCGAGGCGGGACTCGAGCATGCGGAGGAGGTTGTCGCCGGTCACCCCCGCCTGCCGGTTCGCCTCTTCGTACATGTTGCGGAACTGGGTCTCCAACACGCCGTAGATGCGGCGCGCCTTCTGCTTCTCGCGCAGCTGGGTGTTGTACTCGGAGGGCTGACGCAAACGGTCTCGCCCATGCTCGCCCGGGGGGCTCGGCCGCCGCTCCATCGGGCAGCGGACGGTCTCGCACTTCGGGCCTTTCAAGAACAGCTTGACCTTCTCGCGCCTGCAGAGCCGGCAGACAGGTCCTGTGTATCGCGCCATCGTCGTGTCTCCTAGACCCTGCGCCGCTTCTTCGGGCGGCACCCGTTGTGGGGAATCGGCGTGACGTCCTTGATTCCTGTGACCTCTATCCCAGCGCTCGAGAGGGAGCGGATGGCGGTCTCACGCCCCGAGCCGGGACCCCGGACCAGGACGTCAACTCGGCGCACTCCGTGCTCCATTGCACGGCGTGCGCACTGCTCGGCGGCCATCTGCGCCGCGTACGGCGTGGACTTACGCGATCCTTTGAATCCGACGTTCCCGGCCGATGCCCAAGAGATCACGTTGCCCTCCTGGTCGCTGATGGAAACGATCGTGTTGTTGAACGAGCTCTTGATGTGGGCGACGCCGTAGGTGATGTTCTTGCGCTCTTTGCGGCGAGGGCGGCGACCGCCGGGCTTGGTCGTCTTGGCCATTACTTGCGCACCTTCTTCTTCCCGGCGACGGTCTTCTTCGGTCCCTTGCGAGTGCGGCCGTTGGTGTGGGTCCGCTGGCCGTGCACCGGGAGCCCCTTACGGTGGCGGATGCCCTGGTAACAGCCGATCTCCATCTTCCGCTTGATGTCCTGGGCGACGTCGCGGCGGAGGTCGCCTTCGACCTTCAAGTTGGCGTCGACCCACGTCCTCAAGCGGGCGACTTCCTCGTCGGTCAGGTCACGCACGCGGGTGTCCTGGCTTATCCCGGTCTCGGCACAGGCCTGCTGGGCTCGCGTCTGGCCGATGCCGTAGATGTAGGTCAGCGCGATCTCGAGACGCTTCTCGCGCGGGATGTCGACGCCGGAAATTCGGGCCACGGATTAACCCTGCCTCTGCTTGTGCCGTGGGTTGGCGCAGATCACCATCACGCGGCCGTGCCGGCGGATGATCTTGCACTTCTCACACATCGTCTTGACGCTCGGTCGAACCTTCACTAGCTCCTGCTCCACTCGCTGTGGCCGGCTTTGCCGACCCGCTCCCGCCTGGGCTGCGCTCGCCGCCCGGCTCCTTCGATCCCATCGTGTCTGAGGCCCTCTAGCTGCCCGGTGCCCTAACTACTTGTAGCGATACGTGATCCGCCCACGTGCCAGGTCATAAGGCGTGATCTCGACCTGGACTCGGTCGCCCGGCAGGATGCGAATCCGATGCATCCTCATCTTGCCTGAACTGTGCGCGAGCACCTTGTGCCCGTTCTCAAGCTCGACACGGAACATGGCGTTCGGGAGCGGCTCGACAACCGTTCCTTCGAGCACGATCGCATCCTCTTTGGGCTTGGGCAGATCATCCTCCTACTGCTCGTTCGAAATCCTCTTCACCGACGCGGCAACCGCCACTCACCAGGTCTTTGCGCCGGGTACTCGCATGAACGCCGCGCGCTAGCGACTGGATCACGGCGCACGAATTCATAGCCTCCGGCCGCTGGTGCCGAGGCGGGAACATGATAGCCGCTCAGACCTGGGTCAGCACCTCCGGCCCTTCCTCGGTGAGGGCGACCGTGTGCTCGAAGTGAGCCGAGAGACTCCCGTCCGCCGTGATCACGCTCCACCCGTCCGCCAGCTCTACGGTGTCGGGGCTCCCGATGTTCACCATCGGCTCGATCGCGAAGACGTTCCCCACCTTGAGCTTGGGGCCCGGAATGCCGGGCCAGTAGTTCGGGACCTGCGGATCCTCGTGCATGGCGGTACCTATGGCGTGGCCGACGTACTTGCGGACGACCCCGTATCCCGCCGCCTCGGCCACGTCCTGAACGGCACGGCCGATCTCGTGCAGGCGGTTGCCGTCGCGCACCTGGTCGATCCCGGCCCACAGGCTCCGCTCGGTCACCTCGAGCAACCGGGCCGCCTCCGCCGATATCGTGCCGACCGGGGCGGTGTAGGCGGCATCCCCGTGATAGCCCTCGATGATCGCCCCACAGTCGATCGAGATCACGTCGCCTTCCTCCAACACGAGGTCGCCCGGGATGCCGTGCACGATCATGTTGTTCAAAGAGGTGCAGATCACGGCCGGGAAGCCGTGGTAGCCGAGGAAATTCGACCTCGCCCCGCGACGCTCGAGCACCTCGCGGGCGACAGTGTCGAGATCTCTCGTCGTGACGCCCGGCCGGACGGCGCGGCGCGTCTCGGACATGATCTCGGCCACCACCTTGCCCGCGCGACGCATCTTCGCGATCTCGTCGGGCGAGCGCCTCATGGTTGTTCGGGAGCTGATGACCCGACGAGCTCGCCCCGCTCGCAAAAGTCGTCGACGACCGCCACCAAGGACGCCGTGACGTCGTCCGGGCTCCCGTCGCCGGGCACCTCGACGAGTACCCCCGCCTCGCGGTAGCGGGCGACCAGGGGCGCCGTCGCGGAGTCGTACAGGTCGAGACGGCGCTTGATCGCCTCGGCGGTGTCGTCTTCGCGCTGGGCCACGACCCCTCCACAGGCGTCACAGGTCCAATTCGACTTGGGTGGAGCTGACGTCGAGTAGATCGCCGAGCAGTCCCTGCACACCCTTCTGGACGACAGGCGGGCGGTGACGACCTCGGTCGCCACAACGAGGTTGAGCACGATGTCGACGACTTCGGGCTTGATGACCTCGTCGAATCCGTCCGCCTGAGCCACGGTCCGGGGAAAGCCGTCGAACAAGAACCCGTGCTCCCTGGCGTCGGGCAGCTCGAGGCGCCCGGCGACCATGGCGAGCATGACCTCGTCGGGGACGAGATCGCCCGCGTCGAGGTAGCGACGCGCCTCCAGGCCGAGTGGAGTGGAGGCCTTCACCTCAGCCCGCAACATGTCCCCGGTCGAGATGTGGGGGATGTCGTACTTGCGCGACAGCCGCGCGCACTGGGTGCCCTTGCCGGCACCCTGCTTACCGAGGACTATGAGCCGCAAGCCCCGTGCCACTTACTGGAGGAACCCTTCGTAGTTGCGCATCATCAGCTGGCTGTCGATCTGCTTCATGGTCTCGAGGGCCACGCCCACGCTGATCAGAAGAGTCGTGCCGGCGAAGGGGATCGTCGTTATGCCCCACAAGTGCAGGATGATCGAGGGCGCGAGGGCCACTATCGCCAGGAAAAGGCTGCCCGGGAGCGTGATCCTGTTCAGGATGTGGCCGAGGTAGTGCTCGGTCGGGGGCCCGGGCCTGAAGCCCGGGATGTAGCCGCCCTGTTTGCGGATCGTGTCGGCCTGCTGGAACGGGTCGAAGGTGACGTGCACGTAGAAGAACGTGAACAGGACGATGAACACGCCGTAGAAGCAGATGTACCAGGCGTCGGTCGGGTTCGCGAGGTTGTTCTGGGTCCAGGCGTGCACCGCGTGCCAGGGCATGACGTTCGACAACAGGATCGGTATGTACAACATGGAGCTGGCGAAGATGATCGGGATCACGCCGGCCTGGTTGACCTTGAGCGGGATGTAGGTGCTCTGCCCGCCGTACATGCGGCGGCCCTGGACGCGCTTGGCGAAAGTGACCGGGATGCGCCGTTGGCCGAGCTCGACGAAGACGATCGCCACGAGCAGGGCAAGGACGACGACGATGATGATCGCGAGCCCGAACCAGCCCTTGTCGTCCTTGATCTCCTCGCCGTAGATCGGCATCGCCGCCACGACGTTGGAGAAGATCAGGATCGACATGCCGTTGCCGATGCCGCGCTGGGTGATGAGCTCGGCGAGCCACATGACAACGGCGGTCCCGGCCGTGAACACCAGGATGATGAACAGCACCCGCCATGGGGTGAAGTCCGGGATGAGGTCGAGCTGGACGAGCTGGCCGGAGTGGAACAGGAACACGAGGCCTGAACTCTGCATGACGGCCAGGGCGACGGTCAGGTAGCGGGTCGCCTGAGTGAGCTTGCGCTGACCCACCGCGCCTTGGTCACGCCACTGCTCGAACTTCGGGACCACCGTCTGGAGGAGCTGGATGATGATCGACGAGGTGATGTAGGGCATGATGCCCAGCCCGAAGATGGCCGCTCGGGCGAGCGCGCCGCCGGAGAACAGGTTCAAGAAGCCCAGCACGCCGCTCGTGCGGGAGTTCTGGCTGATCTCCTGGATGGCATGGAAATCGACGCCGGGCACGACGATGTTCGCGCCGAGGAGGTACACGGCGATGATCAGCAAGGTGAACAGGACCTTGTTGCGGAGGTCAGGGACCTTGAACATGTTCCGCAGGCTGGCGAACATCAGATCCTTTCCTCACTCGGCGCGCTCAAGATAGCGCGGATGCCCGACGGTTCTGAAGACCGTCGACGAACCCTAGCGGTTGGCGAGGGCATTTCCCTTAGCGGGTGGACGGCGGTCGCCATAAGGAGGCGGAACCACCGTGATCGACCCGCCCGCGGCCTCGATCGCAGTCACGGCCGAACGTGAGAACCCGTGCGCGGACACCTTCACTGCCCGATGCAGCTCGCCGCGGCCGAGCACCTTGATGAGCCCCTTGGAGTGGACGATGCCGCCTTCCCGCAACGTCTCGGGCGTCACCTCGTCGAGCCCCAGCTCGTCGAGGACGTCGAGATTGACGACGTTGTACTCGACCCGGAAGGGGTTCGCGAAGCCGCGCAGCTTCGGGATCCGTTGCGCCAGCTGCAGCTGGCCGCCTTCGAACCCGGGCTTGATGTTGTTGCGGGCCTTCTGGCCCTTCGTGCCACGGCCGGCGGTCTTGCCGCCTTTGCCACCGGTTCCCCGGCCGACGCGGCGCTTGGCGTGTTTCGCGCCAGGCGACGGTGCGAGCTCGTGCAACTTCATGAGGTTTGCTCCTCGGTGACGGTGATCAGGTGCGGGACGCGGGCGATCATCCCGCGGATCTCGGGCCGGTCAGGGAGCACGTTCGACTTCCCGATCCTGCCCAGTCCGAGCGCGCGCAGCGTGCCGCGGTGCTTGGGCTTCTGGGAGATGCCGGACCGGATCTGGGTGACGACGAGACGCCCTTCGACTTTGGCGGGGGCCTTGGGCTTGCGGGGGGTTGGCATGCTCAGCTCGCCTCCACGCTCGCGCGGCCGAGACGGCGCCGCTCCTCGTAGGCCCGCAACACTCCCTTGGGCGTGACCTCTTCGGCCGTCTTGCCGCGGAGAGCCGCCGCCTCGTCGGGACGGCGCAGGCTGCGCAGACCGTCGATGGTGGCGTGGGCGACGTTGATCGCGTTCGAGGTGCCAAGCGACTTGGCGACGATGTCCCGGATGCCGGCCATCTCGAAGATCGCCCGCGCAGCGCCACCGGCGATGACGCCGGTGCCCGGGGCCGCCGGCTTCAAGATGATCCTGCCGGCGCCGGCGTGACCCAGTATCGGGTGAACGATCGTCGAGCCCGCGAGCGGCACGTCGAACATGTTCTTGCGGGCCTCTTCGATGCCCTTTTGGACGGCGAGGCCGGCTTCCTTGGCCTTGCCGTACCCGAGGCCGACCCGACCGTTGCCGTCACCTATCACCATGAGCGCGGTGAACGAGAAGCGACGCCCGCCCTTGACGACCTTGGCGACACGGTTGACCTTGATCGTGCGCTCTTCGTACTGAGACTCGACCATCACAACTCCAATCCGGCTTCACGTGCGGCCTCGGCCAGCGCCGCGACCCTACCGTGGTACCGGGACGAGCCCCGGTCGAACACGACCTTCGTCACTCCCTGGGAAAGCGCCCGGGTCGCGATGAGCTTGCCGATCTCGGTCGCGGCCGCGATGTTGCCGGTCGCACCGCCGCGCCGGTCGGTCTCGAGAGTGGAGGCGGCCACCAGGGTGCGGCCGACGGAGTCGTCGATGATCTGGGCCACGATGTGCTTGTTCGAGCGGAACACCGCCAGGCGCGGTCGCTCGGCCGTGCCGATCACGTGCCCGCGGACGCGGCGATGACGCCGGTTCCTCAGCTCGTGGGTGCGCAATGTCTTGCTCATGGCTACTTAGCCGCCTTCCCGGCCTTGCGAAGCACGACCTCACCCGCGTAGCGCACTCCCTTGCCCTTGTAGGGCTCGGGCTTGCGCACCTTGCGGATGTCTGCCGCAACCTGGCCGACCGCTTCTTTGTCGATGCCCTTCACGACGACTTTGAGCGGGGTCGGGACTTCGAACGAGACGCCGTCGGGCGCGTCGATGAACACCGGGTGGCTGAACCCGAGCGCCAGCTCGAGCTGCTGCGGGCCTTTCAGGGTCGCCCGGTAGCCGACGCCCACGATCTCGAGCTCCTTGGTGAAGCCCGCCGTCACACCGGTCACCATGTTCTGGATCAGGGTTCGAGTGAGGCCGTGCAGCGCCCGGCTGTTGCGCTGGTCGTCGGGGCGCTCCACCAAGAGCTGCTCTTCGACGCGGCGGACAGTGATGGGCGCGGGCAGGTCCCGCTGCAGCTTTCCCTGAGGCCCGGACACCACCACGCTGGCGTCGTCGAGAGTCACCTCGACACCGGCGGGGACATTGATGGGGGCCTTTCCTACGCGGGACATCAGCTCTTCACCTCGGGCTCACCAGACATAACAGAGCACCTCACCGCCGACGCGTTGCCGACGCGCCTCGCGGTCGGTCATGAGGCCCTTGCTCGTCGAGAGCACCGCCACGCCGAGCCCGCCGAGCACCCTCGGCAACCCGTCCGCGCGGCAATAGATGCGCAATCCGGGCTTGGAGACTCGCTTCAACCCGCCGATCACACGCGAGCGCTCGGCCGTGTACTTGAGCGCGATCTCGAGCGTGTCACCCGGGTGTCCCTCTCTCGGGACGACCTTGAAGCCGGAGATGTACCCCTCCTGCTCGAGGATGGCCGCAAGCGATTCCTTGAGACGCGAACTGGGCATGCGGACCGTCTCGTGCATCGCCACGTTCGCGTTGCGAACGCGGGTGAGCATGTCCGCGATGGGGTCAGTCATTGTCATGAACGGTCCCCTCCTCTCACCAGCTGGCCTTGGTAACGCCGGGCACCTCGCCGGCATGCACGAGCTCGCGCAGGCAGATGCGGCACAGGCCGAACTTCCGGTACACCGAGCGCGGGCGCCCGCACCGCCGGCACCTCGTGTAGCCGCGCACCTTGAACTTTGGCTTGGCCTGCTGCTTTTCGATTAACGCCTTCTTGGCCATGGGTCGGCTCTACTGCCCTTCACGTCGGAACGGGAACCCGAAGGCACCGAGCAAAGCCCGGCCTTCGGCATCGGTACGGCCAGTGGTCACAATCGTGATGTCCATGCCGCGGGGGATATCGACTTTGTCGTAGTCGATCTCGGGAAAGATGAGCTGCTCGGTGACGCCGAAGGTGTAGTTGCCCCGGCCGTCGAAGGACTTCGGCGACAAGCCCCGGAAGTCACGGATGCGCGGGATCGCCAGGCTGATGAGGCGATCCAGGAACTCCCACATGCGGTCGCCCCTGAGCGTCACCATGCAGCCGATCGGCATGCCTTCGCGGAGCTTGAAGGCGGCAATCGACTGGCGCGCCTTGGTGATGACCGGACGCTGCCCGGCGATGATCTTCAAGTCGTTGGCTGCGGCCTCGAGAAGCGACTGCTGCTGGGTGGCCTTGCCGACACCCATGTTGATCACGATCTTGGACAGCCGCGGCACCTCCATGACGTTGGAGAGGTTCAGCTCCTTGGCGAGCGCGGCGCGGATCTCGTCGTCGTAACGCTGCCTCAGGCGGGGGCGCTCGATCACGGCGGGGCTCACAGGTCACCTCCACACTTGCGACAGACCCTGACCTTGCGGCCCTGGTCGTCGATGCGGCTGCCGACACGCGTAGGTCCGCACTGGGCGCAGATGAGCGCGACTGTCGAAGCGTGCACCGGCATGTCCTTGTCGATGATTCCGCCCTGCATGGTTCCGCGCTTGGCCTTGGTCGAGCGCCTGGCGACGTTGACACCGTCGACGATCACGCGGTTCCGGTCCGGGATGACGCGCATGACCTCGCCCGTCTTTCCCCGGTCCTTGCCCGTGAGCACCTTGACCCTGTCGCCTTTACGAATTTTCACCTAGATCACCTCCGGAGCCAGCGAGACGATGCGCATGAAGCGCTTGTCCCTCAGCTCCCGCCCTACCGGGCCGAAGATCCGGGTACCGCGTGGCTGCAGCTGGTCGTTTATCAGTACCGCGGCGTTCTCATCGAAGCGGATGTAGCTGCCGTCGGGCCTGCGGCACTCCTTCTTCGTGCGCACCACCACGCAGCGGACCACCTCGCCCTTCTTCACGGCGGCGCCCGGCACGGCGTCCTTCACTGTCGCGATGAACACGTCCCCGATGCCCGCGTAGCGCCGGCGGGTGCCGCCGAGCACCTTTATGCAGAGCACTTCCTTGGCTCCGGAGTTGTCCGCGACGCGAAGTCGCGACTCTTGCTGGATCACCGTGCACGCTCCACGATCTCCACGAGACGCCAGCGCTTCAGCTTCGAGAACGGCCGCGTCTCGGCCACGCGGACCCGGTCCCCGGTCGAGGCTTCGTTGTTCTCGTCGTGCACGTAAAGGCGCCTCGTGCGTTGGACGGTCTTGGAGTACTTGGCGTGCCGGACGCGCTCGACGACGGCGACGACGGCGGTCTTGTCCATCCGGTTCTCGACGACAGTGCCCTCGCGAACCCGGCGGCGGTTGACACGCACCTCGGCCTCGTCGGTCGGCGTGGTCTTCGGGGTGCCCGTCTGCTCTTCGTTTTCGGCCATCACTGCTCCTCAGTCCCTGCGCCGTCAGGGCTCTCGACGGTCTCGGTCGACTCGGCAAGCTCGATCTCCTGCGCGCGCCGAACCGTCAGCACCCGCGCGATCTCCCTGCGCACCTCTGAGACGCGGGCGTTGTTGTCCAACCGGCCCGTGGCCGCCTGGAAACGGAGGTTGAACAGCTCCTTGCGGGCCTCGGCGAGCTTGGTGTCGAGCTCGGCATCGTCGAAGTCCCGCAAATCGGACGCCTTTGTCATCAGACCTGCACCTCCGAGGTGGAGCCGAGGCCGGGCCGTGCGATCACACGAGCCTTTATCGGCAACTTCTGGATCGCCCGGTCGAGAGCGGAGTGGGCGAGGGCCTCGTCCACGCCCGCGAGCTCGAACAGGATCCTGCCGGGGCGGACCACGGCGACCCAATGCTCCGGGTTGCCCTTGCCCGATCCCATGCGGGTCTCAGCGGGCTTTTGCGTGACGGGCTTGTCCGGGAAGACGCGGATCCAGACCTTCCCGCCACGCTTGATGTGCCGGGTCATGGCAATTCGAGCGGCTTCGATCTGGCGGGCGGTGAGCCAGGCCGGCTCGAGCGCTTGGATGCCGTAGTCGCCGAAGTTGATGGTCTCGCCACCCTTCGTCATGCCGGACATCCGACCGCGCTGCTGCTTGCGGTGCTTGACCTTGCGGGGCATCAGCATGGTCAGTCGTTCTCCCTGCGGAAGTGGGGCACGTCGTGGTGCTCCTCGCGGGTGCGGCGCTCGATCTCCTCTTCCTCTGCGAGGAGCTTCTCGAGCGGGTCTTCACTGGCCACCGGGACGGTCGGCTCGACGACCACTTCGAGGATCGGCTCGATCTCGACTTCGATCCCGACTTCCACCTCGGGTGCCGGCTCGGTGGCGACCGACCCGGGCTCGCCGAGCTCCGGCCTGCGACGCCCACCACCGGCAGTGACGATGCGCTTCGGCCGTGCCTGCCCGGAGGTCTCCCCGACGGCCATGGCGGCCTCGCGGGTGATCTTCTCCTCGGCGGAGGTCTTGTAGGGCAGGATGTCGCCCTTGTAGATCCAGACCTTGATGCCGATGCGGCCTGTCGAGGTCCTCGCCTCACGGAATCCGTAGTCGATGTCGGCTCTCAGGGTGTGCAACGGGACACGGCCTTCGCGGTATGACTCCCGTCGGGCCATCTCCGAGCCTCCGAGGCGGCCTGAGCACTGGACGCGCACGCCTTGGGCACCCGCCTTCTGGACGGTCTGGATGGCACGCTTCATGGCGCGCCGGAAGCTGATGCGCCGCTGCAGCTGGTCGACGATGCCTTGTGCGATGAGGGCCGCGTCGAGCTCGGGCTGCTTGATCTCCTGAATGTTGAGCTGCACGTTGGCGTTGTGGGTGATGCGCGCCAATTGGCGACGGAGCCTGTCCGCCTCGGCGCCGCGCCGGCCGATCACGATCCCGGGCCGGGCGGTGTGCACGTCGATGCGGAGACGGTCGCGGGTGCGCTCGATCTCGATCCGGCTGACGGCGGCTGCCTCGAGCTGGGTCATGAGGTAGTCGCGGACCTTCCAGTCCTCGATGACCAAGTCCTGGTAGTTCCGGTCGTCGAACCAGCGTGACTTCCAGTCGGTCGTCACGCCGAGACGGAAGCCGTAGGGATTGACCTTCTGGCCCATCAGTCGCTCGTTTCGTCGTCGCCGGCAGCGTCGTCGGCGCTCTCGGCCTCATCGTCTGACTCGCCGGCGGCATCTTCGACGCTCTCGGCCTGCACTTCTTCGTCGCCTGCGGCGAGCGCCTGCTCGACCGCGGCGTCGATCTCGGGCGGCTCGGTGGTCTCGCCCGCCGACACGATCTCGAGAACCTGCTCGTCGATCTCGGGCGACGTGATCCCCTCGGCCCCACCGGCGGCACCTGCCCGCGCTCTGCGGCGGGCCCCGGCCACGCGCCTGGCCCTGCGGTCGGCCGACTCTGCGGCGACGCGGGCCCGACGACGGGCGAGCTCTTCTTCACCCATGCGGGACACGATCACCGTCACGTGGCAAGTCCTCTTGCGGATTCTGGTGGCCCGTCCCCTCGCCCTCGGGCGCCACCGCTTCAAGGTGGTGCCCTCGTCCGCGTAGCAGGCGGAGACGAACAGTTCCTCGGGGTCGATGCCGTCGTTGTGGAAGGCGTTCGAGGCCGCCGACTTGAGCACCTTGCCGATCACGGTCGCCACCTCGCGGTCGCAGTACTCGAGGATCTCCGAGGCGCGTTGGTAGTCCTTGCCCCGGATGAGGTTGAGCACCTCGCGCGCCTTGTAGGCGGACACGCCCGAGTGCCGCACGACCGCGCGGGTCCCGGGACGCTCGTTGGTCTTGGTACCGGTCATCTAACGCCTCGCCACCCGTTCTTGGCCGGCGTGGTACCGGAAGGTCCTCGTGGGGGCGAACTCTCCGAGCTTGTGGCCCACCATCGACTCGGTCAGGTACACCGGCACGTGCTTGCGGCCGTCGTGGACGGCGATGGTGTGGCCGACCATGTCCGGGATGATCGTCGAGCGACGTGACCAGGTCTTGATGACCCGCTTCTCGTTCGACGCGTTGAGGGCGTCGACCTTGCGAAGCAGGTGATCGTCGACAAACGGTCCTTTTTTCAGGCTGCGAGGCATGTTGTCTCCGCTCGGCGTCTAGCGGCGGGCGCCGCGGTTGCGGCGACGACGGATAATGAGCTGGTCGGAGCGCTTGTGGCGCGCACGGGTCCGGCCCTCGGCTTGCCCCCACGGCGAGACCGGGTGGCGACCACCCGACGTCTTTCCTTCGCCACCGCCGAGTGGGTGGTCGACGGGGTTCATTGCTACGCCACGGCTCTGGGGCCGGATGCCCTTCCAGCGGTTCCGGCCGGCCTTGCCGATGGAGATCAGTTCAGCTTCGGAGTTCCCGACCTCGCCGAGGGTTCCCCGGCAGTCGATGGGAACACGCCTCATCTCCGTCGACGGGAGCCTCAAAGTGGCGAACATTCCCTCCTTGGCGACCAGCTGCACGCTCATGCCGGCACCCCGGGCAAGCTTGCCGCCACCGCCGGGGCGGAGCTCCACGTTGTGAACGACCGAGCCGACAGGGATGTAGCGCAAAGGGAGGGCGTTTCCGGGGCGGATCTCGGCGCCGGGCCCGGACTGGAGCATGTCGCCCACCGCGACACGGGCGGGGGCCAAGATGTACCGCTTCTCGCCGTCGACGTAGTGCAACAGGGCGATGCGGGCGTTTCGGTTCGGGTCGTATTCGATCGCCGCCACCTTCGCAGGCACGCCGTCCTTGTCACGTCGGAAGTCCACCAAGCGGTACTGCTGCTTGTGGCCCGCCCCCCGGTGGCGCGCGGTCATGCGGCCGTGGTTGTTCCGGCCGCCGGTGCTCGACTGGGGAGCCAGCAGCGTCTTCTCGGGTTTCGACTTCGTGATCTCGGAGAAGTCCGAGACCGACTGGAACCGCCGTCCGGGACTGGTCGGCTTGCGCTTGCGAAGTGCCACGACGATGCTCCTCAGCCCTCGAACAGCTCGATGCGGTCGTCGCCGACAAGTCGCACGATCGCTCGCTTGGTATCAGGTCGCTTGCCCATGGTGGCCACGCCGCGTTGGCGCTTGCGCTTGCCTTTTCGGACCATGGTGTTCACGCTTGCGACGCGCACGCCGAAAGCCTCTGCCACCGCCGTGCGGATCTCGACCTTGGAAGCCCTCGGGTCGACGATGAACACGTAGGTGTGCTCATCCATGAGCGCGTAGGACTTCTCGGAGATGACAGGGCGCAACAGAACGGATCGACCGGCGCTCACTTGTCCTCTTCCTCATCCTCGGCCGGTGCGGCCGTCTCGGCCTCGTCGGCGGTTGCTGTGTCACTTGCTTCCTCGACCGAAGAGGCCTCGTCGGCCTCATCGGCGCCGGCAGTGTCGGTCTCTTGCTCGACCTCGTCCTCGACGACTTCTTCGACCGCCTCGGCGCCCTCGGGCTCTTCGACGATCTCGGGCCGCGACGGCTTGACGACGACAGTGCCCGCCGGGGCCTGCGTGACCTCGCCCGGCACGGTGTCGTCGGTGAAGACGACGAAGTCGGACGCAACCACCTCATAGGCGGTGAGCTGGCCGGCCTCGACGATGTGCACGTTCGGCAGGTTGCCGAAGGAACGCTCGGCCACGACGTCCTCGCTGCCGAGCACGAGGAGCACCTTGCCGTCGACCCCTAGGGCCTCGAGCGACGCCAGGGCGTCCTTGGTCTTAGGCACCTCGTAGGACCAGTGGTCGACGAGGCAGACGCGACCCTCCATCGCCCGGTCCGAAAGCGCGGACCTGAGCGCCTGGCGGATCATCTTGCGGGGCGTGGCCTGCGAGTAGTCGCGGGGCTTGGGCCCGAAGACGATGCCACCGCCGGTGAACTGAACGGCGCGAGTGGTTCCCTGGCGGGCCCGACCGGTGCCCTTCTGGCGGAAGGGCTTCGCCCCGCCACCCGAAACCTCTGCCCGCGTCTTGGTGCTGTGGGTGCCGGCGCGCCTTGCGGCGAGCTGCGCGGTCACGACCTGGTGCAGCAGCGGCACGTTGACCAGAGCACCGAAATACTCCGGGTCGAGCCGGACTACGCCGAGGAGCTCGCCGGAGTCGTTGCAGCGCTCCACGGCCAACCAGGGAAGCGTCTCGACCATGGTGTCGGTCATGACTTGGCACCCTTCACCGCGTCGCGGATGAGAACCATCCCGCCCCGGGGGCCGGGCACGGAGCCCTTGACGAGGATGACTTCGCGCTCGGGATCGGCAGCGACGATCTCGAGGTTCAAGGTCGTCACCCGCTCGGAGCCCATATGGCCTGCCATCCGGGTTCCCTTGAAGACCCGCGCCGGCGTGGCGCAGGCCCCGACAGAGCCTGGCGCCCGGTGGTGCTTGTGGTTCCCGTGCGCGCCTCCCTGGCCCTTGAAGTTGTGTCGCTTCATGGCACCGGCGAAACCCTTGCCCTTGCTCACGGCGGTGACGTCGACCTTGTCACCGGCGGAAAGGATGCCGGCATCGATCTCCTGGCCCACGGTGTAGCCGCTCGTGTCGTCCAGCCTGAGCTCGACCAAATGGACGCCCGGCTCCACGCCCGCCTTGGCGAAGTGGCCGGCCTCCGGCTTGTTGAGCTTGCGCGCTGGGCGCACACCGTAAGTCACTTGCAGCGCTGAGTACCCCTCCTGCTCCGGGGTCTTCACGCGCACGACGCGAACAGCAGCGACCTTGACCACGGTCACGGGTACGACGCGCTGCGCCTCGTCCCAAATCTGCGTCATGCCGACCTTCTCGCCGACGATCGCCTTGGTGGCCATGCCCTCTTTGCCTCTGCTCGTGATCGCGCGGGTGCTCGCGGACAAAAACGGATGGCGTCACCCGTTGTCGCCGTTCGCGCCCGACCGACTGTGGATGACAGCCTCTTGTCGTGCGGACGCTCCGCCCGGAAAACCGGAGCGGAGCGCACTTCATGTGTCGCCGGGAGGTCCCCCTCGAATTGCCTTGGGGCGCTTCCGGACGTCGTACTCGTTGAAACGACGGGCGAGGTGCCCGCCGAGTTCGAAAGCATAGCACTCGACTACCGGGCGGCCCAGGGCCGGGCGGCAGCCGAGAGGCCTATGCCGTCTGGATCTTTATCTCGATGTCTACTCCAGCCGGAAGATCGAGCCGCTGGAGCGCGTCCACGGTCTTCGGCGTGTGCTCGACGATGTCGACCAGGCGCTTGTGGACTCGCATCTCGAAGTGCTCGCGGCTGTCCTTGTGCTTGTGGGGCGACCGGATCACCGTGTAGCGGTGCATTTCGGTAGGCAGCGGGACAGGACCCCGAACCTTTGCCTGGGTGCGGACCACCGTCTCGACGATCTTCTTCGTCGACTGGTCAATGATCTCGTGGTCGTACGCCTTCAGCCGGATGCGAATCCGCTGACGGGGGCCCTCTGCCATCTCGCCTCGCCTACTTGAGAATCTTTGTCACAGCGCCCGCACCGACGGTGCGGCCGCCCTCGCGGATCGCGAAGCGGAGCCCCTCGACCATTGCGATCGGCTTGCCCAGCTCGACCGTCATGACCGTGTTGTCGCCCGGCATGACCATCTCGGTGCCTTCGGCAAGCTGGATCGTCCCGGTCACGTCCGTCGTGCGGAAGTAGAACTGGGGCCGGTAGTTGCTGAAGAACGGCTTGTGCCGCCCACCTTCGTCCTTGTTCAACACGTAGACGTTGGCCTCGAAGTTCGTATGCGGCGTGATCGAGCCCGGCTTGCACACGACCTGGCCTCTCTCGACGTCTTCCTTCTTCGTGCCACGGAGCAGAAGGCCGACGTTGTCGCCCGCCTGGCCCTGGTCGAGCATCTTGTGGAACATCTCGACACCGGTGCAGACCGTCTTTTGCGTCGGGCGGAGCCCCACGACCTCGACATCGTCACCGACCTTCACGACGCCTTGCTCGATACGACCTGTGACGACCGTGCCGCGGCCCGTAATGGTCATGACGTCTTCGACCGACATGAGGAACGGCTTGTCGATCTCGCGCACCGGCTCGGGGATGAAGTTGTCGACGGCGTCGATGAGCTCGAGGATCCCTGGAACGGCCGACTCGTCACCCTCGAGCGCCTTCAAGGCGCTGATCCGGATGACCGGGGTGTCGTCGCCGGGGAACTCGTACGACGTGAGGAGCTCGCGCACTTCGAGCTCTACCAAGTCCAACAGCTCTTCGTCGTCGACCATGTCGACCTTGTTGAGCGCGACCACGATCGAGGGCACGCCGACCTGGCGGGCGAGCAGCACGTGCTCACGCGTCTGGGGCATGGGGCCGTCGGCCGCGGAGACCACGAGGATTGCGCCGTCCACCTGAGCGGCGCCCGTGATCATGTTCTTGATGTAGTCGGCGTGCCCGGGCATGTCGACGTGCGCGTAGTGGCGCTTGTCGGTCTCGTACTCGACGTGGGCGATGGCGATTGTGATGCCACGCGCCTTCTCCTCGGGGGCCTTGTCGATCTGGTCGAACGCCGTGAAGCTCACGTTCGGGTTCTTCTCGTGGAGAACCTTGGTCATCGCCGCGGTGAGGGTCGTCTTACCGTGGTCAATGTGCCCCATCGTGCCGACGTTGACGTGGGGCTTCGTCCGCTCAAACTTCTTCTTGGCCATTGTTGCCGACCGCTCCGTTTGGTCTGGGTTGCGCCCCTTTGGGCGCCTCCGTGGTGGTGTGCTGCGCTCTCGATTATGGCTCTTACTGCTCCCATTGAGCCACCGGGCGGGATACTCCCGTTCCGACGGCTCCGATCAACGGAGCATTTGCCGACTCAAACTGCCGTGATGCTGACCCCTTGCCCGCTCACTCGCCGGTCACACGGGCGACGATCTCCCGTGAAACCGACTCCGGAACCTCCTGGTAGGAGTCGAACTGCATTGTGTACGTCGCGCGACCCTGGGTGCGGGAACGCAGGTCGGTAGCGTAGCCGAACATATCGGACAATGGGACCTGACCCCTCACGACGTGGTTGGCTCCCCGCTGCTCCATGCCCTCGATCCGGCCCCGCCGCGAGGACAGGTCGCCTATCACGTCGCCGAGATTGTCCTCCGGCGTGACGACTTCGACCTCCATGATGGGCTCGAGGAGGACGGGGCGGGCAGCCTTCATCGCCTTCTTGAAGGCGATGGAACCCGCGATCTTGAAGGCCATCTCCGATGAGTCCACTTCGTGGTAGGAGCCGTTGACAAGCGTCACCCGGACGTCGACGATCGGGAAGCCTGCGAGCACCCCGGAGTTCGTCGCCTCCTGGATGCCGGCGTCGACGGCGGGGATGTACTCCTTGGGGATCACACCGCCGGTGATCTTGTCCACGAACTCGTATCCCCCTCCGGGGCCGGTGGGTTCGAGGTCGATCACCACGTGGCCGTACTGGCCTCGGCCGCCGGTCTGACGGATGTAACGCTCTTCGATCTTGTGGACCGAGTCGCGAATGGTCTCGCGATAGGCGACCTGGGGCTTGCCCACGTTCGCATCGACCTTGAACTCGCGCAGCATCCGGTCGACGAGCACCTCGAGGTGGAGCTCGCCCATGCCGGAGATGACGGTCTGGCCCGTCTCGGCGTCGGAGCGGACCCGGAACGTCGGGTCCTCCTCACTCAAAGCGAAGAGCGCCCGAGACAACTTGTCCTGGTCGGCCTTGGTCTTCGGCTCGACGGCGACGTGTATCACCGGCTCTGGGAATTCGAGGGATTCGAGCACTATCGGGTGGGCGACGTTGCAAAGGGTGTCCCCGGTCGTCGTCGACTTGAGCCCTACGACGGCGACGATCTCGCCCGTGTAGACGACGTCGCGGTCCTCCCGGTGGTTGGCGTGCATCTGGAGGATGCGGCCGATGCGCTCGCGGCGGTCCCGTGTCGAGTTGAGCACGGTGGTGCCCTTGTCGAGGGTGCCCGAGTAGACCCTGAGATAAGTGAGCTTGCCGACGAACGGATCGCTCATGATCTTGAAGGCGAGGGCCGAGAACGGCTCGTCGTCATTGTGCTTCCGCTCGATTTCTTTGCCTGTCCTCGGCTCGACCCCGACCGTGGGAGGCACGTCGAGCGGGCTCGGCAGGTAGTCGACGACGGCGTCGAGCATGGGCTGGACGGCCTTGTTCTTGAAGGCCGACCCGCACAGGACCGGCACGAGCTGACTCGCTATGGTCGCCGTGCGCAGGGCCTTGCGGAGATCGCCCGCCGTGATCTCCTTCTCCGACACGTAGCGCTCCATCACGTTGTCGTCGAAGTTCGAGACGACGTCGATGAGGGCGTGTCGAGCCTGCTGGGCGCTCGGGAGCATGTCGGCGGGGATGTCCTTGGTCTCCCAGGTCTCCCCCATGGCCTCGGTCCAGACAAGCGCCTTCATCTCCAACAGGTCGACGACCCCTTCGAAGGAGCTCTCGGCGCCGATAGGGAGCTGGACGACCGCCGGCGTCGCCTCGAGCCGGTCGCGGATCATGGTGACGGTGCGCCCGAAATCCGCCCCGACGCGGTCCATCTTGTTCACGAAGCACATGCGGGGCACCTGGTACTTGTTGGCCTGGCGCCAAACGGTCTCGGTCTGGGGCTCGACGCCTGCGACGGCGTCGAAGACGGCGACGGCGCCGTCGAGAACCCTGAGTGAGCGCTCCACCTCGACTGTGAAGTCGACGTGACCCGGCGTGTCGATGATGTTGATCCAGGTGTCGCGCCAACGACACGTCGTCGCGGCGGACGTGATGGTGATCCCGCGCTCCTGCTCCTGGACCATCCAGTCCATGACGGTGGCACCCTCGTGGACTTCACCGATCTTGTAGGTGCGGCCCGTGTAGTAGAGGATCCGCTCCGTCGTCGTCGTCTTGCCCGCGTCGATGTGGGCCATGATCCCGATGTTCCGGGTCTCGGCCAGTGGGTACTCTCGGATGGATGGTGGATTGGCCATCGCCTTGCTTCGTCTCTCTAGTGTCGTGTGATCGAGCTGGAATGCCGTCCCGCCGCGGTCAGCTGCCGAACCGCAGGCGCGTCGTCATCGCGGGCATTCGAGCGCCTTGGTCAGAGTACAACTGCCCGCGTTGACCCGGCAGGGGCCCGCGGGCGGGGCTGTCTACCAGCGGTAGTGCGCGAAAGCCTTGTTGGACTCTGCCATCTTGTGGAGGTCCTCCTTGCGCTTGACCGTGGCGCCGATGCCGTTGGAGGCATCGAGGATCTCGTTCGCGAGCCTGAGCGCCATCGTGCGCTCCCTGCGCTGGCGGGCGTAGCCGACGAGCCACCTTATGGAAAGAGTCGTCGCCCTGCGGGGCCGGAGCTCGACGGGAACCTGGTAGGTCGCACCGCCCACGCGGCGGCTGCGCACTTCGAGCTCGGGGCGGGCGTTGTCGAGCGCCCGCTTGAGCATCTGGAGGGGGTCGCCGCTCGTCTTCTCGCGCACGACGTCGAGGGCGTCGTAGACGATCTTCTCAGCAAGCGACCGCTTCCCGCGCGATAGCACCTTGTTGCACAACTGGGTCACGAGCACGGACCGGTAAACCGGGTCCGGTGCGAGTTCGCGACGTGGTGGGGGGCCGTTACGGGGCAACTCAGGACTCCTTCTTGGCGCCGTAGCGGCTGCGAGCTTGGGCGCGGTCGCGCACGCCGGAAGTGTCGAGCGTGCCGCGCACGATCTTGTAGCGGACGCCCGGAAGGTCCTTCACCCTGCCCCCGCGCACGAGCACGATGGAGTGCTCCTGGAGGTTGTGACCGACGCCTGGTATGTAAGCGGTGATCTCCGAGCCGCTGGTCAGCCGAACACGGGCGACCTTACGCAAGGCGGAGTTAGGCTTCTTCGGCGTTGTGGTGTAGACGCGCGTGCACACGCCTCGGCGCTGCGGCGCTCCTTTGAGCGCGGGGGTCTTGGTCTTCGAGCGGTTCGAAGTCCGACCCTTACGGACCAGCTGGGCGATAGTGGGCACGCAAACCTCTGGGCTTTCTTGTTGATGAGCCATGGGCGCAGGAAGGCGCCAACACGACGGGCTGATGTTAGAACGGTCGCCGCGTCCGGGCAACAGTGTAGAGCGCTGCTAGGCGGACCCTTCCTCGGCTGGGCCGAGATCGCTGATCGGGTTCTCCTCTGGGACCGTGGCGTCCTCGGTCACCTCGACATCGGCGTAGACGTCCCCGGCGACCGCGTAGGGGTCGTCGGGCTCGTATGGGACGCCGAAGCTCGAGCGCCCCACGTCGCGGAGCCACGAGGCGAGATTCTCCGTATTCGCCTCACCGACTTCGCCGGCCTCGAGGTCCGAGGACCAGAAGGACATGCGCTCGGCATCCGGGGTGTCGACCTCGACGCTCCGGTAGTACGCCATTCCGGTGCCGGCCGGGATGAGCTTGCCGATGATGATGTTCTCCTTGAGTCCGAAGAGCTGGTCTGACTTCGACTCGATGGCCGCCTCGGTGAGCACTCGGGTCGTCTCCTGGAACGATGCCGCCGAGAGCCACGAGTCGGTCGCGAGCGAGGCCTTGGTGATGCCCATGAGCTCCGGACGGCCTTCGGCTGCCCGTTTGCCGGCTTGGACCAGCTCGCGGTTGACCGCGGCGTAGCGCTGGCTGTCGACACGCTCACCTGGCAGGAAGGGCGCGTCGCCAGGCTCGGCGACGAGCACCCTCCGCAGCATCTGGCGCACGATGAGCTCGATGTGCTTGTCGTGGATCGACACGCCCTGGTCCCGGTAGACCTTCTGCACCTCTTCGACAAGGTACTGCTGGGTCTCGCGGATGCCCTTGATCTCGAGCAGCTCCTTGGGGTCCTTAGGCCCGTCCACCAAGGCGTCACCGGGGCTGACCTCCTGCCCGGTGGCGACTTCGAGGCGCGCCCTCGGGGACACCGCCACGACGTCCTCGCTGCCGTCGTCGCCGACGACGACCACACGGCGGCCCGTGTCGTCTTCGTCGACGCGGATCACGCCCGAGGTGCGGACGAGTACCGCCGCTCCCTTCGGGGTGCGAGCTTCGAAAAGCTCCACGACGCGGGGAAGACCATGGGTGATGTCCTCACCGACGATGCCGCCGGTGTGGAAGGTACGCATCGTCAGCTGGGTGCCCGGCTCACCGATGGACTGGGCCGCGATGACGCCGACGGCTTCGCCGAGCTCGATCTCGTGCCCGGTGGCGAGTGATTGCCCGTAACAGGCGGCACACACGCCGTGAGTCGCCTCACAGGTGAGCACCGATCGGGTGCGCACGCGATCGATCGTCGGGTCGGCGGCCAGCTGCTGGATCTCGATGTCCCTGAGCACGCGGCCGGCCTCGATGACGGTGCCGTCGGAGAGCTTGACGGGCTCGATGAGGACACGACCGTAGAGGCGGGTTTCGAGGTAGCTCCTCTTGCCTGCTTGGTCGGGCTGAACCCCCTCGATCCAGATGCCACGGGTGCTCCCGCAGTCCGGCTCGCGGATGATGAGCTCCTGGGCCACGTCCACGAGGCGGCGAGTCAAGTACCCGGAGTCAGCGGTTCGAAGCGCCGTGTCGGCAAGGCCCTTGCGGGCGCCGTGCGTCGAGATGAAGTACTCGAGGACGGACAGGCCCTCGCGGAAGGAGGACTTGATCGGCCGGGGGATCATCTCGCCGCGCGGGTTGGACACGAGGCCCTTCATGCCGGCGATCTGGCGCACCTGCTGCGGGTTACCACGGGCGCCGGAGTCCACCATCATGTCGAGCGGGTTGAATTCGATCGTCGCGAGCGTCTTTTCCATCGCCCGGCCGACATCAGAGTTCGCCGAGGTCCAGATCTCGATCTCCTTCTGGCGGCGTTCGTCGTCGGTGATGATGCCCCGTCGGAATTGGGTCTCGGCCTTCTCGGCGTCCTTCTCGTAACGGTCGAGGATCTGGCGCTTGTCCGGTGGCGTCTTCACGTCGTCGATCGAGATCGTGAGACCCGAACGCGTGGCGAACTTGAAGCCGAGGTCCTTGATCCGGTCGAGGCTCTCGGCCACGGCGACTTTGGTGTAGTGAGCTGCGATCTGCTCCACGATCGTCGCGATCGAGGTCGCACGCTTGCCGATGACGTCGTTCACGTACCCGAAACCGGGCGGGAGCGCCTGGTTGAAGAACAGGCGCCCGGGCGTGGTCTCGAACTCCTCGGGCTCATCGACCGGGGCGTCGCCGTGGCGCAGCCCGCGGAGGGGGAACTCGAAGCCGTCCGGGCCTTTGCGGAGGCGGATCTTGGCATGGAGGTCCAGGTCCCCGGTTTCCCACGCCTGTTCCACTTCGTAGGCGTGGCGGAAGACGCGGCCCTCGCCCTTGGCACCGTCGACCATCAGGGTCAGGTAGTAGGTGCCGAAGACCATGTCTTGGCTCGGCACCGTGATCGGGCGCCCGGTCGCCGGCGAGAGGATGTTGTTCGACGACAGCATGAGCACGCGGGCCTCGGCTTGCGCCTCGGCCGACAGCGGCAGGTGGACGGCCATCTGGTCCCCGTCGAAGTCCGCGTTGAAGGCGGTGCACACGAGCGGGTGGATCTGGATGGCCTTGCCCTCGACCAGGATCGGCTCGAAGGCCTGGATCCCGAGCCGGTGGAGTGTCGGCGCCCTGTTGAGGAAGACCGGGTGTTCCTTGATCACCTCGTCGAGCACGTCCCAGACCTGGATCCTGCGCCGCTCGACCATTCGCTTGGCGGACTTGATGTTCTGGGCGATCTCGGTGTCCACGAGCCGTTTCATCACGAACGGCTTGAACAGCTCGAGCGCCATCAGCTTGGGCAGCCCGCACTGGTGGAGCTTGAGCGTCGGGCCGACCACGATGACGGAACGGCCGGAGTAGTCGACGCGCTTGCCGAGCAGGTTCTGGCGGAAACGACCCTGCTTGCCCTTCAACATGTCGGAAAGGCTCTTCAAGGGACGGTTGCCGGGCCCCGTGACCGGGCGGCCTCGCCGGCCGTTGTCGAATAGCGCGTCCACGGCCTCTTGGAGCATCCGCTTCTCGTTGTTGATGATGATCTCGGGAGCACCGAGGTCCAAGAGCCGCTTCAGGCGGTTGTTCCGGTTGATGACGCGGCGGTACAGGTCGTTCAAGTCCGAGGTCGCGAAACGGCCCCCGTCGAGCTGGACCATCGGCCGCAAGTCCGGAGGGATCACGGGAACGGCGTCGAGGATCATCGCCCGCGGGTCGTTGATCCGGCGTCCGGCCTCGTCGCGACGGTTGAAGGCCGAGACGATCTTCAGGCGCTTGATGGCCTTCTGCTTGCGCTGGGCCGACAACGGGCGGCGCCCGTCGGTGGGCTCGATGTTCTCGCGGAGCTTGAGCTCCTCCTCGTCGAGATCCAGGCGGTCTATGAGCTGGGCGATCGCCTCGGCACCCATGCCGCCTTCGAAGTAGTCGCCGTAGCGGCTGGACAGCTCCCGCCACAGCAACTCGTCCTCGATGATCTTGCGTCCATGGAGCGAAGCCATCTCGTCGAAGGCGGCCCGAGCGAGGTTTATCTCCTCGTTCGCCCTGTCACGGACGGCCGTGATCTCCTTTTCGACTGCCTTCTGGCGGGCGCGGATCTCGGAGTCCTTGGCGCCCGCCTTCTCGAGCTCTGCCAGCTCGCGCTCGAGGTCGGCCAGACGGCGCTCGGCCTCTAGGTCGCGGGCCCGCTCGATCTCTCCGATCTCGGTGTTCAGCTCGACCTCCAGATTCGGCAGGTCGGCGTGGCGCTTCTCCTCGTCCACGTAGGTGACGAGATAAGCGGCAAAATAAATGACCTTCTCGAGCTGCTTGGCCTTCAGCTCCTCACGCGCTTCGGTGCCCATCAGCAAGTAGGCGAGCCACGACCTTGTGCCGCGGAGGTACCAGATGTGCACCACGGACGCGGCGAGCTCGATGTGGCCCATGCGCTCGCGACGCACTTTCGAGCGTGTGACTTCGACGCCGCAGCGCTCACAGATGATGCCGCGGAACCGGACGCGCTTGTACTTGCCGCAGTAGCACTCCCAGTCCTTGGTGGGGCCGAAGATCTTCTCGCAGAACAGGCCATCCTTCTCGGGGCGCAGAGTCCGGTAGTTGATGGTCTCGGGCTTGCGAACCTCTCCGTGCGACCAGGTACGGATGTCGTCCGCTGTGGCGAGCCCGATTCGAAGCTGATCGAAATCGTTGACGTCGAGCACCTAGAAGCTCCTCTCCGCGGCGCGGCGTGCGTCTTCCTCGTCGGACCCCCGCTCAGGACGACTGATGTCGATCCCGAGCTCCTCGGCGGTCCGGTAAACGTCCTCGTCCAGCTCGCGCATCTCGATCTCCTCGCCCGTCGTCGAGAGCACCTCGACGTCCAGGCAAAGCGACTGCATCTCTTTGATGAGCACCTTGAAGCTCTCGGGGATGCCGGGCTCGGGGATGTTCTCGCCCTTCACGATGGCCTCGTAGACCTTCACGCGGCCCAACACGTCGTCTGACTTGATCGTGAGCAGTTCCTGCAGGGCGTAGGCCGCTCCGTAGGCCTCGAGTGCCCAGACCTCCATCTCACCGAAGCGCTGCCCGCCGAACTGGGCCTTACCTCCGAGAGGCTGCTGGGTGATCATCGAGTATGGGCCCGTCGACCGGGCATGGATCTTGTCGTCGACCAAGTGGGCGAGCTTCAAGATGTAGACGTAGCCAACGCATACCGGGTTGTCATACGCCTCGCCCGTGCGCCCGTTGTACAACGTCACCTTGCCGTCGGTGCCGATCATCCTGACGGAGCCGTCGGCAGAGTCGGGAAGGAGCTTCCCGAACAATTGCTGGATCGTGTCGTGCTTGCCGGCCTCGTCCTCTTCGTCCCAGTGGGCGCCGTCGAACACAGGCGTCGACACCCATATGGCCGGATCCGTGCTCGGGCGAGTCTTGGTCTCGGTGCCGCGCAGCACATGGCTCGAGAGCACGCTCTTGTCCGCGCCCTGCCAACCCCATCTCGACGCGTAGCCGAGGTGTGCCTCCAGTACCTGTCCGACGTTCATACGGCTCGGGACGCCGAGCGGGTTCAAGATGATGTCGACCGGGGTGCCGTCGGCCAGATGTGGCATGTCCTCTATCGGGAGGATCTTCGAGATGACGCCCTTGTTGCCGTGGCGGCCGGCGAGTTTGTCGCCCTCGGAGATCTTGCGCTTCTGGGCCACGTAGACCCGCACGAGCTGGTTGACGCCCGGCGGAAGCTCGTGGGTGTCGTCGCGCGAGAACACCCGCACGTCGATCACCTTGCCGGACTCGCCGTGGGGAACCTTGAGGCTCGTGTCGCGCACGTCCCGGGCTTTCTCGCCGAAGATGGCCCGCAAGAGCCGCTCCTCTGGCGTGAGCTCGGTCTCGCCCTTCGGGGTGACCTTGCCTACGAGGATGTCCCCTGCGTCGACCTCGGCTCCGATGCGGATGATGCCGCGTTCGTCGAGGTCCGCCAGGATGTCGTCGGACAGGTTCGGGATGTCACGCGTGATCTCCTCGGCACCGAGCTTGGTGTCGCGGGCGTCAACCTCATGCTCCTCGATGTGGATCGAGGTGAGGACGTCGTCGCGCACAAGGCGCTCGGACAAGATGACCGCGTCCTCGTAGTTGTACCCCTCCCAGGGCATGAACGCGACGAGGAGGTTCTTCCCGAGCGCCAGCTCGCCGTTGTGGGTCGAGGGCCCATCAGCGAGCACGTCGCCGACGCGGACGTCTTGTCCCTCCGACACGACGGGCTTCTGGTTCACGCAGGTGTTCTGGTTCGAGCGGTGGAACTTGGCGACCGGGTAGATCTTCCGGCCGAGCTCCTGGCGGAGCCGGTCCTTCTCGCCGGGCTTGTACTCGACGGTGATGGTGTCGCCACCGACTTCGAGGACCTTGCCGGTTCCCTCGGCCAGGATGACCTCGCCGGCGTCGCGCGCCGCCCGGTCCTCGACCCCGGTTCCGATGTACGGCGCCTCGGGCACGAGCAGGGGAACCGCCTGCTTCTGCATGTTGGCGCCCATGAGGGCCCTGTTGGCGTCGTCGTGCTCCACGAAGGGGATGAGGGCCGTCGACACGGAGAGGATCTGCTTGGGGGAGACGTCCATCAGACCGACCTCGGAGGGCGGCACGTAGTCGACCTCACTCGCCGAGCCGTACGAAGTGGACGTCGCGCCCACCCGGACGCCTGCCCCTTGCGGGCCGCGGCGAACGAGCACTCTGTCTTCGACGAAATGCCCCGACCCGTCGAGCTGGGCCGACGCCTGGGCGATGACGTACTCCTCTTCCTCGTCGGCGGCGAGGTAGACGATTTCGTCGGTGACCCTGCTGTCGACGACCTTGCGATAGGGAGTCTCGATGAACCCGTGGTCGTTGACCCGCGCGTAGCTGGCCAGGTGGCCGATCAGGCCGATGTTCGGGCCTTCAGGGGTCTCGATCGGGCACATCCGCCCGTAGTGAGACGTGTGCACGTCTCGGACTTCGAATCCGGCGCGCTCACGGGAAAGGCCACCGGGTCCGAGAGCGGACAGGCGCCGCTTGTGCGCCAGCCCCGACAAGGGGTTGTGCTGGTCCATGAACTGAGACAGCTGGCTCGTCCCGAAGAATTCCTTGATGGCCGCCACGACAGGGCGGATGTTGATGAGCGTCTGAGGAGTGATCGCCTCCACGTCCTGTGTCGTCATGCGCTCGCGCACGACGCGCTCCATACGCGACAGCCCGATGCGGACCTGGTTCTGGATCAGCTCGCCGACCGAGCGGATGCGCCGGTTCGCGAAGTGGTCCTGATCGTCGAGGCGGTAGCCGTCCTCACCATTGGCGAGGTGGAGCATGTAAGTCGCCGCGGCGAGCACCTCGCTCGGGCTGAGCACGCCAGAGTCCTTCTTGGGGTGCTCGAGCTCGATGTCGAGCAACTGGGAGATCCGGTCGATCTCCGGGCCGAGCTTGCGGTTGAGCTTGTAGCGGCCGACGCGGGTCAGGTCGTAGCGGCGCGGGTTGAAGAACGCGTTCTCGAAATAGACGCGGGCTGCGTCGAGCGAAAGAGGCTCGCCTGGACGCGCTCGCTTGTAGATCTCCAGCAACGCCTCGTCGCGGGTGGGGATGAGCTCGCGCTCGCGCTCCCACTGGACCTCGAGAAAGTCGAAGTGGCGCACGAAGCGATCCAGGAACGCCTCGTCCTCATAGCCGAGCGCGCGGAGCACGACGAACAAAGACAGGCGCCGCTTTCGGGCGACGCGAGCCCCTGCGCTCACGTCGCGGTTCGGCTTGGCCTCGACGTCGAACTCGATCCATTCCCCCCGGTAAGGGTGGATCGTCCCGGTGACTACCGTCTTCTGGTCGCGACCGGGTTGGAATATCACCCCGGGGGAGCGAACGAGCTGGCTCACGACGACACGCTCGGTGCCGTTGATGATGAAGGTCCCTCGGTTGGTCATCATGGGGAAGTCCCCCATGAAGACCGTCTGCTCCTTGATCTCGCCCGTCGAACGGTTCATGAACGATGCCCGGACGAAGATCGGAGCGGCGTAGGTGATGTCCTTCGCCTTGCACTCGTCGATCGAGAACTTGGGTGGCGGACGCAGATCCGGGTCGTCCGGGTCGAAGTCGAGCTTCAGGCTCAGCTGATCCGTGAAGTCCGCGATCGGGCTGATGTCGTTGAAGGTCTCGGCCAGGCCACGTTCGAGGAACCAGTCGAACGAGTCGCGCTGGACGGCGATGAGATCCGGGAGAGGAAGTACCTCGTCGATATTGGCGAACGAGTAACGCTCCGGGGTGCGGGGACGTAAGGGCAAGGGTCTACTCCTCGCGAGTGCTGGTCGGCCAGACAAAAGAAACGAGCGGTGCCTGGGCGCGCGTCAAGGAACTTGAGGTGGAACTGTTGCTTGACGGGAGGGCACGGCAACCGTTTATTTTACACGCGCGAGGACGCGCGAGCAAACGGCACCCAGGAGGCGCCTCGCGAAGGGTACGGGAACCGCGCCCCAAGGTCAAGATGTTATTGGCGCTGCAACGGTGCAACGACCCGTTTTGCCAGCTTGGGCACGGCCGCCCAAAGCGGGCACTACTTGAGTTCGACGGTTGCGCCGGCCTCCTCAAGCTTGGCTTTCGCCTTCTCCGCGTCCTCCTTCGACGCCTTCTCCAGCACAGGCTTCGGGGCGCCGTCGACCAGGTCCTTCGCCTCTTTGAGGCCGAGGCTCGTCAACGCACGTACTTCCTTGATGACCTGGATCTTCTTCTCGCCGGCGCTGATCAGGACGACGTCGAACTCGTCCTTCTCCTCTTCGGCAGGGGCTGCGTCTCCGCCGCCGGTCGCGGCCGCGGCCGCCACGGCCACGGGCGCTGCCGCGGTCACTCCGAACTTCTCTTCGAAAGCCTTCAGCAGCTCGCTCAGCTCGAGCACCGTCATGCCCGCTATGCCGTCGAGGATCTCTTCCTTGGTTGCCATCTCTCCTCCTGTTTTACGAAATTGGTTGCGATCGTGGTTCAAGACCGGTCGGGCGCCTGGCCCTTGGTACGGCTCAGCCCTCGCTGGGCTGAGGTGGCTCCGCCGGCGCTGGCGTCTCAGCTGTCGCCTCGGGAACTTCGGCGGACGCCTCGGCCACCGACTCGACTGCCTCCGGCTCTGTCTCTGCCGATGCTTCGACGGGCTCTGACGCCTCGGCCACCGACTCGACTGCCTCCGGCTCTGTCTCTGCCGATGCTTCGACGGGCTCTGACGCCTCGGCCACCGACTCGGCTGTCTCCGGCTCGGCTGCCTCCGGCTCTGTCTCTGCCGATGCTTCGACGGGCTCGGCCGCTTCCGTAGGCTCGACCACCTCGGCGACGCCGCCCAGCTTGGTGACGAGAGCCGAAAGGCCGTAGGCGAAGCTCCGCGGGAGTGCCTGCAGCAATCCCGCGAACTGACGCATGGGCGCGGCCATCGCTCCTGCCAACTGGGCGAGCAGCACGTCACGCGAGGGAAGATCGGCGAGCGCGATCGCCCTCCCCGCGTCCACGAGCTGGTTGCCGAGCAGACCGCCCTTTATGACGAGCTCGGGGTGCACGCGTCCGAAGTCCCGAAGCACCTTGGCGACCGGGCCGATGTCATCCCTCACAAACACGATCGCGGTCGGCCCGTCGAGAAATGCGGCGAGCTGGGCCTGGTCGGTGTCGGCTGTCGCGCGGCGCACCAGGGTGTTCTTGAAGATTTTGTAGTCCGCTCCGGCTACGCGCAGTTGCCTGCGCAAGGTCGCGAGGTCTCCGACCTTGAGGCCGCGGTACTCGGTGAGGATCGCCGCGCTGGAAGTGCCGAGGTGCTCACGCACCTCCTCCACGACGGCGACCTTCTCAGGTCTTGGACCTGCCATGAGCGCTCCTTTGCTCACATGCCCCGGGGAGACCCCGGTGCTACGGCTCCGGAGGATCTCAACGCGCGGGACGTGGGAAGCGCTTGGCACTTCGCCTCGTCGGGCGGGTCTGTGACCCTTTCAGCGCCTTTCGGCGCGCCGGAGTTCTACGGCGATTCGTTCTGTTGTGTGGGGAAGCGTAGCCGACCAAAGCCCGAGGTGACCAAAGCCTGGCTAGGCGGGCCGCTCAAGCAGAGGCTGCCAGCTCCTCTTCGGTGATCCGTGCCTTCACGGGGTCGATCTTCACCCCTGGGCCCATAGTCGAGCTCACTGTGAGGGAGCGGACGTAGCGGCCCTTGGCGGCCGCGGGCTTGGCGCGCATGATCTCGTCGATGGCGGCGCGGTAGTTGGCGACCAGCTGCGCCCGATCGAAAGACGCCTTGCCTATCGGGATGTGCACGTTGCCCACCCGGTCGGTCCGGTACTCGACCTTGCCGGCCTTGTACTCCCCCACCGCCTTCTCAATGTCAGTGGTGACGGTGCCCGTCTTCGGGTTCGGCATCAGACCGCGGGGTCCGAGCACGCGCCCGAGACGACCGACCTGGGCCATCAGATCCGGCGTGGCGATGGCGACGTCGAAGTCGAGGAAGCCTTCCTTCTCGATCCGGAGCACCAGGTCGTCGGCGCCGACGACGTCCGCCCCGGCATCGCGGGCGGCGGCAGCCTGCTCACCGGCGGCGAATACCGCAACACGAACAGCCCGCCCTGTGCCCGACGGAAGCGACAACGACCCGCGGACAATCTGGTCGGCGCGGCGAGGGTCGACCCCGAGCCGTGTCGCCAATTCGATGGTCTCGTCGAAACGGGCCTTGGCCATTGCCTTGACCAGGTCCATCGCCTCGAGTGGCGTGTAGAGGTGGTCGCGGTTGTAGCTCTTGACCGCTTCGGCGTACCGCTTTCCCTTGTTCACTTGCAAAGCTCCCTTCGATGTGGCGCGCCGCCCGGCTGCGAGGCGGTGGTCACTTGGTGACTGCTACGCCCATGGAGCGAGCGGTACCCGCGACCTGGCGCTTGGCGGCTTCGAGATCATTGGCGTTCAAGTCCGGCATCTTCTTCATGGCGATCTCGGCGACTTGGGCGTCGGTGATCGTGCCGACGGACTCACGCCCGGGCAGGCCGCTCGCCTTCTCGAGACCCGCCGCCTCGCGGATAAGGAAAGTCGTCGGCGGGGTCTTGAGCACAAAGGTGAACGAACGGTCCTCGTAGATGGTTATCTCCACGGGGATGATCGTGCCTCGCTGGCTCTCGGTGGCGGCGTTGTACTGCTTGCAGAACTCCATCGTCTGCACTCCGTGCGGGCCGAGGGCGGTGCCGACCGGGGGTGCCGGCGTGGCCGCCCCAGCGGGCAGTTGGATCTTTACGATGGCGGCGACGCGGCGACGTGCCATGAAGGTTCTTCCTCTTTCTTTCGCTGCCAGGCGCTCAGAGTTTGGCGACCTGGCTGAACTCGAGCTCGACGGGAGTCTCGCGACCAAAGATGTTCACGAGCACCTTGAGCTTCAGCTGATCCTCGTTGATCTCCGCAATCTGGCCGGAGAAGTCGGCGAACGGACCTTCCTTGACCCGAACCGTGTCACCGACCTGATGCTCGAGACGCGGCTTGGAGTGGCGCTTCTGGCCCTCGCCCCCATCGGAGCGGACCTGAAGGATCGCCTCCACCTCGGAGCGCGGCAGCGGCGTCGGCTTGGTGCCGGGACCGACGAAGCCGGTAACTCCTGGGGTTTGGCGTATGACCGACCAGGAGCTGTCGTCGAGGTCGCAACGGCACAGCAGGTACCCGGGGAAAACCTTCCTCTGCACGAACACCCTCTTGCCGGCCTTGATCTCGGCGACTTCCTCCATCGGGATGATGACCTCGAAGATCCGGTCTTCCATGTTCATGGAGGTGATCCGGCTCTCGAGGTTCGACTTCACCTTGTTCTCGTAGCCCGCGTAGGTGTGCACCACGTACCAGCGGCCCGGCCGGTCATAGGGGCTCGGCTCGCGCGGCGCCTCCTCGTCTTCCTCGTCGTCCTGCGACGGGAGCTCGTACTCGAGCAGGTCGTAGCCGCCGAGAGGCGACTCGACCTCAGCCGTCTCTTCGCCCGGGCTGGCGTCGGAGTCTGGCTCGACAGCCGCGTCATCGGGGATCTCGTTCACAGGGTCGATCGAACTCAAGTCATCGTCTCCGGGCTTGTCTGCGTCGCTCATGAGCCGAACAGGGCGATCACGCCCTTGGCAAATCCGTAGTCGAGCGAGAACACGAGCGTGACCATGATCACGAGAGTCACGAACACCACGATCGTGTACTTGACGACGTCAGGGCGGTTCGGCCAGACGACTTTGGCTAGCTCGTTGCGGACCTCGCGCATGAAGTCCAGCACGCGTTCGGGCAACCCCGGACGGTCAGGGCCGGGCTGCCGACGCGCGGCGGGAGGTGGCCTACGGCCTCCGCCGGTTGGCGCGCCTTCCTCGTCAATTTGGCCCTGTCGCTGCAGGAGACGCTTTGTCTGTCGGTTCACGCAACAATCCTCGACTCAAAAGAGCGGTGAGCAGGGCAGGAGGGACTCGAACCCCCAACCGCCGGTTTTGGAGACCGGTGCTCTTCCAATTGAGCTACTGCCCTCCGGGCCGGGGTCGTGGCCCGCCACTGACTGAGCACCGGTCGCCCCGGGTCGGCATCACGATAGCACCACGAGCCGGACACTCCGCAGGCGAGCAGCGGGCCGGTTCGAGGCAAGTTCAAAGTAACCGACCGCGCGAGCCGGTGACGCGCGACCCCCGAGAGACGCCGCGGTCCCCGAGTCAGCGGGCACGGGAGTCGGGTCCGTTCTCTTAGAACTTCCTGAGACCTTCGCCGGAACTCTTGACGGCCCGCAAAGAGGTGGTATAAGTGGTCTCCGTTAGCACTCTCAGGGCGAGAGTGCTAACGGATTGAGAGTCTCAGTTCGAAAGAGAGGAGAAGCCATGGCTCTTGTCCGCAGTGATCCATTCCGAGACGTCGATCGACTTTTCCAGCAACTCTGGACGAACCAGAGCAGCGCCCGGGCGCTCGCGATGCCGCTCGACGCCTACCGCAAAGACGACGCCTTCCTGATCCGGATCGACCTTCCCGGTGTGACCGCTGACTCCATCGAACTCACCGTCGAGGACAACGTGCTCACGATCAAGGCCGAGCGCCCGGCTCCACCTGAGTCGGACAACGTGGAGGCCGTGATCACCGAGCGACCCTTCGGGATATTCGCCCGGCAGGTGTTCCTCGGTACCAACCTCGACACCGAGCACATCCGCGCCGACTACGAGGCGGGCGTGGTGACTCTTTCCATTCCGGTTGCCGAGCACGCGAAGCCTCGGCGCATCGAGGTGGCCGCGCGACCGGATCAAAGACAGCTGTCCAGCTGAGCCCCGAGCTCGAGGCCGGGCCGGATCGGGATCCTCTCTTGCGAGCGGCTCCGCTTTGGTGGTCTCTAACCCGGTTCGACCCGGCACTTCGGCGCACGGCTCCGCGCACCAGGCTCGCCGCGAGGATCCCAAGGACCGTAAGTCCGGAAGGGGCGGACACCCCCAGATCGGTGCCGCCAGACTGAGCTCAGATCCCAGGTTCTAGGCGAGGTCACGACCGGCCAGGCGGCCGCGGCGCGCCATGGCGACGGCGACGATGGCGGCGGTCGGCAAGACGAGGGCTCCGGCGTAGGCGATCCGGCGCCCGGTGAGGAGCGACCGGATTACACGGCGCTGGGCTGCTTCCTCGAGAGCGTCCAGCACGTCCGCCACCACCCCGGCCGGCGGCTCGACACGATAGGACCTCAGCTGGTTCAACAGCCTGAGCAACTTGCGGTATCTGGCGAGCTCGGACTGGCAACGGAGGCAGGAACCGACGTGCCTGATCACGGTCTCGTCCGCCGCATAGTCGCCGTCGAGGATCGACGGCAGCACGAGCGCGACTTGGGAACAGGAGACCCCCGCACCGGCGGTCCGGGGATGGATGACTCGGGCGCGCAACGCCTCGAGTGTCCCTGCCTTTGCGGAGAACACCTGGTCAACCAGCCGAAACACGACCGTCCGCCTCTTCGTTCTCGACTCCGAATGCGAGTCGGGCCCGAACCCGGCCTTCCAGGCCTGGCTTTGTATCTGCGGCGGCCCGGGAGAGCTGCTTGGAGGAGGAGAGCCCGCCCGCCGTGCCAGCCGGTGCGAACAGCTGCTCGCGCAGCCGGTGCCGCGCCCGGTGCAGGCGAACCTTGGCGGCGGCCTGGCTGATGCCGAGCTCGCGGGCGATCTCCTCGTGCGCCATGTCGTAGACGTCCCTCAGCACGACCACCATTCGCATCTGATACGGCAGGCCTGCCAGAGCTTCCACGAGGCGTTCCCGGTCGTCGACGGTCCCTGCGGCTGTTTCCGGGTCCCGCTCGGATCGCGTCTCGGGCAGGTCAAGTTCGTCATCGAGCTCGACATGGGAGATCCGCCGCCGCTTGGCGAGCAGGGTCGCCGAGCAGTTCACGGTGATGCGATGCAACCAGGTCCCGAACGCCGAGTCACCGCGGAACTTGCCCATCGCCCCGAAGGCACGCAGATACGACTCCTGTAGCACGTCGCGTGCATCGTGCTCATTTCCCACGAGGCGCAACGCCAAGGCGTAGCAGTCGCTGGAGGTGGCGCGCACCAGGTGCTCAAAAGCGGTCCTGTCGCCGCCCCGGGCGCGCTCGACGAGGGTGGCGAGGTCGTCGACCCCGCGGGTCAGCGCGTTTCCTTGTGGAGCGTGTGCTGCCTGTCGAACAGGCAGTACTTCTTCATCTCGATCCGCTCGCGGTCATTCTGCTTGTTCTTGGTCGTGATGTAGTTCCGCCGCTTGCAAACCTCACAAGCGAGCGTCACCTTCACCCGCTTCTCGTTCTTGGCCACGGTTTGACTCCTCTTTTCAACTCCCGGTAGCGGCGGCCGGACTCGAACCGGCGACCCCACGATTATGAGCCGTGTGCTCTTACCAACTGAGCTACGCCGCCGCGGAGCCCCCTGTCGGAATCGAACCGACGACACCAGCATGGCATTGCCGCGCCGGCCGATCATATCCGCACCTGGCCGGGTAACCCAGCCGGCGAGACGCCGCGCTTTACGAGAGCGGGAGAAAACCCTGGGCGCCCACCTCGTCAGGCGACCGGCACACCGCCCATGTCCCGCGTCCGCAAGGCTCTACGCACCCTCATGACCAAAGGGTTGATAAGCAGAAGAAGAAGCACGAGCGAAGCGGCGACAATCAGGATCGGATCCGCCTCCGCGAACTGAATGACGAGGCTCCTGGCCCCGGGAAGGCCGAAAAAGCAGGACAGGCACGAGAGCACGACGACGAGCGTCCTCAGCCGACGCTCCGCGACTACGGCGAGAATCACCATCGGCCACGCCAGGTACCAAGGCTGCACCGTGGGCCCGAGGAACACGACCGCGAGGAACGTCAGGCCCATCGCTCGGAGGGTCGTGGACGGTGTCGCCCGCCAGCACAGGCGCAGCGCGATCGCTGCCGCCAGCAACAGCCCGAGATCCCTCGCCGCGATCAACAGAAAATGCGAATGGTCCCCGAGCCCAAGCGCCATGAGCAGGTGCGCGGACCAGTCTCCGACCGTGTTGGAGGGGTCGATCCAGGATCTGGCCGCGGCGGTATTTCCGAGGGCTGTCACCCAGCCCCAGCCCAGGCCGACCATTTGCGACACCGCCGCCATGACGGCAAGGGCCAGTGCGGCGGCAACGGCCGTGGGCTTGAGTCGGGCGCGCGGTGTCGCCTCCTCGCCCAGCCAGTCCCAGCCGATGTAGACGACGCCGATGAGGGCGGGCACCTTGATCATCGCCCCGATCGCGCACAGCAGCACCCCGACAACAGGGTGGCCACTGCGCGCGTACCAAAGCCCGGCCACCAAGAAGCCCAGCATCAAAGCGTCGTTGTGCGCTCCCGCGATGAGGTGCAGCAGGATGAGGGGATTCAGTACCGCCAGCACGAACGCGAGCGAGGGATCGCGCCCGTACGAGCGGGCCAGCTTCGGCACATAGACGGCGATCATGATCACGCCGACGACTGCCATGAGGCGGAAACCGACCACTGCGAGAAGCTCGTTGTGGTTGACGACGGTCGCGTTCACACCGGCCAGCCACAAGAAAACTGGCCCATACGGTGAGGTGACGTTGATCCAAAGCTTGTCGACGAGCCCGGAAAAGGCGTTCACACCGAGCATTCCCGGGCCGAACAAGTACGGGCTGATCCCTCGGCTCATCATCTCGCCCTGGGCCGCGTAGCTATAGGCGTCGCGGCTGAACAACGGCGCCACGACGAGCAGGGGAAGCGTCCACGCCGTGAACACCGCCACGAATGACTTGATGGGCAACCCGCGGTACCGGCGTGCGATGCGGATGAGCGCGATCCAGGCCTGCAACATCAGGACCATGCCCCCGTAAACGGCGACAAGCCCGATGAACAGGTTCTTGTCCGCAGGCATGGGCGCCCCTGTGACGATCGGCGGGGCCGGGATCCCGAAGTACCAAGGGCGGCACACCGTGACCGAGCCCGGCACGATACCGGAACAGGATTTCCACGTGAAGGGGGAGCTCGGCAGCGAGGCGCCCCACGTGATGGCCGCAGCGCCTATGAACCCGAAGAGGGCGGGCGTCGCCAGCAGGCGCGTTACGGGAGTCTCGCCGTCCACATACGGCTGCACTTCGCCAAGGGGCTTGCGCATGCGGGCAAGAAAACCTGTCCCCTCCCCGAATCTCACCCAGGTCGCGTCGAAGTGATCCCGTACCCGGGTCCAGAGGCTCGCCGCGTGGTGGGACCCGGATGGCTCCAACTGGGGATCACCTTCCAAGGTCCTCGACGCCGTCATGGCGTGTCCTTCCGGTATTTCTGCGCTGAGCGATCCTACCCAAGGCTCCCGCCGTGGGACTGCGGCCGACAAGCCGGTGGTGCCCGGTGCGGGAAACGGCGAATCGACTGGCTTGTTCTGTGCCGGGCGCTAAGGCCTCGTCCTCGCACACCCATGAATGCATGGGCGCGACATGCATTTCGCGCCAGCTCCTCTATGTCGCCACATCAGGCGGGTGGGCCGGGAAGGATTCGAACCTTCGAAGGCTGAGCCAGCAGATTTACAGTCTGCCCCCGTTGTCCACTTGGGTACCGACCCGTCGGCGGACACGATAGTGGCCTGAGCCGGCCTGGAGTGCAAGGCGGGCCGCGGTCACTTTCATCGGCTGTCGGTTGTCCAACAACCGCGTCCGGAGATCACCAGCCACCGTCTTGAGCGACACCGCGATCGGTTTCAAGGCGGCCGCGAAGCGTGCGGCGCGAGGAAGGCTCGAGTGGACCTGCTCGCTCGTCGTGTCGCGATGCGCGCTAAACGCCGATGCCGCGGATCAGGAGCTCGCCGCCCACCAAGGCCGCGAGCATCGCGTGAGCGAACTCCATCCACAGCGTGGAATTGCCGAGAGTCGTCTGAGTCAACGCGCAGTCCAATCGGTGTCCGAGCGGAGGTTGTAACGTCACCGTAACGTGTGACATGACGGCGCCGAGGAGGAGTTGGGGGGCGCGGTGGTGAGAGGGTGGCGAATCCAGCGCCTCCGAATCGGCCTGCTGGTAAACGCCTTGCGATGGAGAGCCAGCTCTTCGGTCGTCTACGTCGTGGTCGCGCTCTTGGCCGTGGCAGCCGCCACCGCCGGTCCGGTCTACCTGGCGGCCGCCGACCAGTCCGTGCTGGAGCACGTGGTCGTACCGGCCGAGCCTCACTTGACCGGCCTTGTGGTGAACGAGCAACCCGGCCAACCCGTCACCAGGGCGAGGTTTCTTCGAGCTTTAGGCGACCTGCCCCGGTCGCCCACCGGTCGGCGGTTCTTCTTGCGACCGATCTACAGCGAGGTCGCTGGCGCCAGTGTCATCTCCTCCACCGGGAGCGACCTCGCGGTCGCGGACGTCGTCGCCCGGTCGGGCGATTGCCAGCACCTCGACTTCGTCCTGGGCCGTTGTCCGACCGGACCTGGGGCGATCTCGATGAGCACGCGCTCGGCCGCCTACCTCCATATCGACTTGGACACCTTTGTCGCGCTTTCGATCGGCGGTTCGGAACGGACCTACCGCGTGAGCGGCCTTTACGCCGCCGGTTCAGCGTCGGCCAGCTACTGGTGGGGAAGCGACTGGTTCAACTTCGGAACCGCCTTGACCCCGCCGCCTCGCCTCGACGCCATCTTCGTCAACCCGTCGGTGTTCTCCGCGCTGGCGCCGGGCCAAGTGGCCATGAGCGCGGATGTGCCTGTAAACACGGCCAGCCTGCTGAGTTCGCAGGTCCCGAGCTTTCGTCGCGCCCTGTCGGCCGAGCAGCTCCGGCTCGGGAAATTCACGCTGCTCGCGAGCAGTGGGATCGGGGGGTATCTCGCCGAGGTGGGCAGCCAGCAGCAGGCGATGACGACCACGATCACTGTGATCGACCTGCAGCTGTTGCTACTGGTGCTGATGGTCCTATTTGGTATCGCCGGCCGCCTCGCGTCGGGGCGAGATCAGGATCTCGTCCTCGCGAACCTGCGCGGCATCTCACCTCGTGCGATGTGGGCGATCGCTCTCAGAGAGCCGTTGGTACTCATGGTCGTGGCCGCCCCACTCGGCGCCGTGCTCGGCTGGCTGATCGCCTTTGCGACTGCCCGAGCAGAGCTGATCGCGGGCGTACCTGTTCCGTTCGACTCCTTGGCGCTCGCGGCCGCGCTCACGGCCTCGGCAGCCGCGATCATCGCAACGGCCGTGGGATCGCGTCGCGCTCTCACTCAGTCGACGGAACGCGCGACGATCGGACGCTCGCGGCTCGGCACGGCGTTCGCTCTCGGTGCTGACGCGTTCGTCGTCGCTCTCGCCCTTGCTGCGGTAGTGCAGTTGTCGGCGTCGGGCGTGGGATCGGTGGCAAGCGCACAACCGCTCGCTGCGCTGGCGCCAGGGCTGATGGCGCTGGCCGCCGGCGTGATCGCATCCCGCGCCGCCCCCTTCGCTTGTCGCTTGCTCGCGGCGACTATGCGCTTCTCGCCCAAGGTGGGCCTATCCATCGGCCTGGAACGCGTCGCCCGACAGTCGGGAATCGCCCGACAGTCGGTCATCATCGCCATCGCCGTGAGTCTCGCCTGCTTCTCGGTTGCCGGGTTGCGAATCGACCGGTCCAACCGCGCGCTCGAAGCTGCCTTCCTCGTGGGGTCGAACCGGGTGCTCACGGTGTCTGTTCCCGCGACCGTCGATTTCGTGCAGGCCGTCCGACGGGCGGACCCGACCGGTCGGAAGGCGATGGCCGTTCAGGTCGAGACGGACTCCGGGGGAACCCTCGTCGCCGTAGACGCTTCCCGCTTCGCGAACGTCGCCGCTTGGCCCGCTCAGCGAGGCGGGGGCACCCCTGGCGCGGTAGCTCGCTATCTCGATCCCCGCGTGGCGTCGGATGTGACCCTCGAGGGAGCAACTCTCGAGATGTCGGTCGACCTTCGCGTGCCCGTTTATCCGAAGCCTTCGCTCACCGTGGCGCTGTACAACGAGCAGTACGGGGCCTCCGAAACGGTGACAGAAGGACCGCTGACCGTGGGCAACCACGAATATGTGACCTCACTCGAGGGTGGCTGCGTAAGCGTCTGCCGCCTCCAGTCGGTTTCCGCTGCCGCCGCCCAGTCGACGGCCATTCCCGTCGTCATCGAGCGCATGGCCGTCAGCGACGGTCAAGGCTTCATGACCATCGGCGCGGGACTCTCCCGAAGCGGAGCTTGGCGGGTGACCCAGGGCCCACCTGGGGCATCCTCGACAGTCGAAGCCGCGCGCCGTGGGCTTCTCGTATCGTTCAAGTATCTGGAGGGCGACGCTCCACCCGTGATCGCTCCCGCGGACCTGCCTGATCCGATTCCCGCCGTCGTCACGAATGTCGTCGCGTCGCTCTCGGCAAGCGGCCCGACCGGATCGACCCTGTACAGCGTCATGGGCCTTGACGGCAACCCGCTAGCCGTCAGCGGTGGCGTGCGTGTTGCGGCGATACCCGCCGTCGGGACCAACGCCACGATGATCGACCTCACCGATGGCCTCCGAGCCGAGACAGCTGCTGATTACTACTCGGTCAAGCAGGTTTGGCTGTCTTCTGCGGCTGGATCCGGTGCTGCAATCATCCAGCGCCTTCGCCAACTGGGCGTGCGGGTCACCTCGGTGCGTACCGCGGGCGCGATGGATGCCGCGTTCTCGCAGGACGGTCCGACGCTGGCCTTTGAACTCTTTGTCGTAGTGGGCGTCGTGAGCGCGCTCTTGGCAGCAGGGTCGATGCTCTTTGCCATCGCCGCGGCCACGCGCCGGCGTGCCATCGAGGCGGTGGCTCTGCGGTCAGTCGGTTTGCCTCGACGAACTCTCGTCGGAGCGATGGCAGTCGAGCTCGGCATCGTCTGTGGGATCGGCCTCATTGCCGGTGCAGTGGCCGGCGTCGCGGCCGCGAAGTTCTCTCTCCCCTCGGTCCCGGAATTCACAGGCCTGGCGTGGAGCGCGCCCCTTGCCTTCGGCTTGCCCGTGGGATGGCTCCTTTTGACCCTGGCCGGAGCGGTCGTGCTCCTCGCCGCGGTAGTCGCAATCTCGCTCGGCGCGGTGGCGGCAGCCTCCACTTTCGACAAGCTCAGGATCTCGCAACAATGACCGAGCCAGGTGCCCGGGTGGGACGCCCGCAGACGGCGTCAGGCGCGCCCGTTCCCGGGGCACGTCACAGCGCCGGACTCGACGCGCACTGTGCTGCCCTCGTCCATCTCTACACGAGCGAGGGCTCCCAGGTCGTCGCGCTCCGCGGCGTCGATCTCGACATCGACTCAGGTGAGATGCTGGCGCTCCTGGGGCCCTCGGGAACTGGGAAGTCGACACTTTTGAAGTTGCTTGGGGGACTGCTGCGGCCCACTGCGGGTCGGATCATCGTGGGTGGTAGGGATCTGACAGGGCTCACGCCTGGCGAGCTGCGGATGTTCCGGGCCACCGAGGTCGGCATCGTGAGGCAGGACGCCGGCACGAACCTGCTCCCTTTCGCCACCAGCGAGCAGAACGTGTGGTTCGCTCAGTCAGGAGCGCGTCGTGCGAAACATCCGGTCCAGAGCCCGGGCGACGTCCTTCTCCAGTTGGACCTGGGCTCGCTGGCTGCAGAGCGGGTCTGCCGGCTATCCGGCGGCGAGCAGCAGCTGGTGGCCCTTGCAGTCGGAGTCGCCGCCAGTCCCAGCCTGCTGTTGGTCGACGAGCCGACGAGCCAACTTGACGCGCGCGAGCGGGATGCCGCGATCGGCCTCCTCCGGGCGATAAACCACGAACTCGGTTCCACGGTGGTCATCGTCACCCACGACCCGGCGGTAGCGGCGGCTATGCCGAGGACGGTCACGATCCGCGACGGACGCGTCGGGGCAGAGGGCCGTCACGGTGAGGAGTTCGCTGTAGTCGCAAGGGACGGATCGGTGCAGCTTCCTCCCGACGTGCTCCAGGTGCTGCCACCTACCACCCTCGTGCGAATCGTTCGCCAGTCCGAGGGAGTCGACCTTCGCCGAGCCAGCACGCGGGCGACGGACACGAGCGGGGATGCGAGCCGATGACAACAAGAGGAGAAAGGCGTCCAGCTCCGGCACCGACGGGCCAAGCGACCGACTCCCTCGGCCAAGTGCGGGCTAACGAGGTCTCGGTAACTCTGAGAGCCAGCGACATTGCCGTGCACATCGGGTCGCGCACCGTACTCGACGGAGTCGACCTGGAGGCGGCCCCGGGTCAAGTGCTGGCGGTAACCGGGCCGGCCGGAGCGGGCAAGACCACCCTGCTCCACGTGCTTGCCGGCATCATCAGTCCGACGGAAGGCACCGTGACCGTCAACGGAGACCATCCTCCAGGGCATTGGCGTGCTGCGGCCACGAGCATCGGCTTCGTCGCGCAAACCTTCGGGCTGGCCGCTGCCCTCTCCATGGAGGAGAACATCGCGCTCCCTCTCCAGTTGCTGAAGCTGCCCCGTGCCGAGGTGGCGGATCGCGTGCAGAACACGATCTCGGCTCTGGGCATGGAAAACGCTGGGAGACAGCTCGCCACCGAGCTGTCAGGTGGCCAGCAGCAAAAGGCTGCTGTCGGCCGAGCCATCGTGGCCGAGCCACGCCTGATCATCGCCGACGAGCCCACCTCCGAGCTCGACTCAGCCAGTCGCGACCTAGTCTTCGGCCTGTTCCGGGCGGCCGCCGAGCGCGGGGCGAACGTCGTGGTTGCCACTCACGACCCCGACCTCGTGCAGAACTGCGACCGCGTCATCACGCTGGCGAATGGGCTCGTGGTCAGCTGAGGTCGACATGTCGGGCCTCGCACCGGGATAGTCGCGACACCTGGTGGAGTCCGAAGACGAATCGCTGATTCGGGTTCCGGGAGTTGAACCCGGAACCCTCACGTTGACCAGGTTCTGACAATTGTCCAGGCGGGCAGCCCAGGTCCCCCCGTAGGGTCTTGCGTCCACGAAATCGTCCATGGCGTCGATCTGGTCAGCCGTCCAGTAGGGCGCTCCACTAGGGGCTGACGGCGCGAAGAAAGTCGCCCACCGGCGCGGCGGAACCCTTCTCGAGATGAGGCGCGACCGCGACGCTCGGCTAACCCGGGAGGACGTAGAGCTAACTCGGTGTGCCAACCGAGACGTTTGCAGCCACGAGCGCTCCCTTCAGCAGCAAGCGGAACGTTGCGCGCCGCCTTGCCCACGAACGCTGAGCGCCGGCAACGAGCAGTGCGACCGCTACCAGCTGTCAGGCAAGTCGACGCGCCCTTTCAGATGCATCGCGGCCTATCCCCACAGTCTGCAGATTGGGAGCGCGTTGATCCGTTCGCCAAGCGTGTACGCGACTGGTCCCGTGTGAAACCCGATGCCTGCCGCGAAACGGTCGCCCCGCTGGTCGCGAAGCCACGCGAGGTGGCGCGCATCGGAAGCACCGGGCGACGCAGAGGCCTTGATCTCACATGCGACGACACGTCCGCCGCGAATTACCGGCTCTTCGGGTATTGACGGTTCCAGGGCACACGAGCCCGGGCGGGGGGTAACGTGCAACGTGCCCAGTTTTGATGTCACCTCCCAGGTGGATATGCAGGAAGTGCGCAATGCGGTCGACCAGGCGAGCCGCGAGGTGGCCACCCGTTTCGACTTCAAGAACACAGGCGCGACCGTCGAGCTGAGTGGGAATGAAATCCTGATTCACGCTCCGACCGAGGACCGGCGGCGCGCTCTGGTCCAGGTTCTCGAGGAGAAGCTGGTGCGCCGGCAGGTGTCGCTGAAGGCCGTTTCCTACGGGAAGATCGAAGAGGCGAGCAAAGGGACGCTGCGACAGACCGCGACCCTGAACGCTGGCATCTCGATGGACCATGCCAAAAAGATCAACAAAGTGATCAAAGATCTTGCGCTGAAGGGCGTCCAGTCCCAGACCCAAGGCGACCAGGTGCGCGTCAGCGGGAAGAAGCGCGACGACCTGCAGGCGGTGATCGCAGCCCTCAAGGAGCAGGACCTCGACATTCCGCTGCAGTTCGGCAACTTCCGCGACTGACGCCAGGCTCTCCGGCTGCTCGAGGCCGTTGAAGGCGGCCTCTTCACCTTCGGCTCGCCCTCGGTCGAGCAGCTAGGTAGCGGCGACCCACCACCGCCCGCGGCGACACGACCGACCGTCGAGGCGCGTGACTGCCACAATGGAGGGCAAATGCCGGAGTACGTAGCCGTCGCCTGCCTGGCGGTTCCCGTCGGCGGGCGGGTGATCGTTGTCAGTGATCTGTTCCTGGGGGCAAAACGGACAACGGCGTCCGGAGCCGCATCTCTGGAGTTGGCCCACGCCCTGGACCGCGCCGAAGGCCCGGGGGCGCTCGTCGTCGCCGGTAATGCCTTCGACCTGGTGGTCCCGCGCGACGGCAGTCCGGCAGCCGCTCTCGGCGCGCACGAGGAACTGAGGGGGGCGCTCGCCGCGTACCTCGCCGCCGACTGCAGCCGGAGAGCCATACTCCTGCCCGGGAGCCGTGACCGTGCCGTGCTCTACGACCCGGATGCGAACGCGGCTGTCATCGCCGCCGGGTTCGAGGTCGCTATCAGTGCCCAGCTCGAGGTCGAGACCGCGGCGGGGCCGCGACGGGTTTGCATCGACCCGGGATGGCGCTTCGACGAGCGCAACGCCTTCGAGAATCCGGCCGACCCTCACGAGACGCCGCTCGGCTGGCTGTTCGGCGTGCCCGGCAAGCTGCAGCCTTTCTCGTCCCGCCTCATGGAGTTCGGGATCACCCTTGTGGTCGAGGCAATCGTGACGGTGGCCGTCCTCGCCGTGGTCAACCACCGGATCTGGCATACCGCGGGGCGGTCGCTTCTCGGCCCACCGCCAGGCCGGGCCAACGACGGAGCCCGCGAGGCTGCCCGCCCGATTCTCGCCGCCGGGGGCGCGGGTCTGGTGACCGGACACACCCTCAAGCCTGAGCTTTCGAGGGTCGGCACCGGGTTCTATGCCAATGCCGGAGCCAGCGGTGAGGTGATCGAGGAGCGGGCGTCACGGCTCGGGCTGCCCCCGGTGTTCGTCCATCTCCAGCAGGTTTCGTGGGTGGAGATAGAGCCCGGCGCCGACGTCCACGCCCGACTGCTTCTGTCCCGCAACTACCTCCGACCCGAGACCGTGCTGGAGCGATTTGCTGCTGGACGACTGCCACATTCGCACGCCGAGCCAGAGGTGGTCGCGTCCTTCCCCGGGGGTCACGTCTGGCCACCAGTCGCCGACTCTGTCCGCGGACTGCGCCGCGTCCGTCGCCTGACGGCGCTCGGGATCGCCATCCTCGGCCTCGCCGACCTGATCTCGGCAGTCGTGCCCCCACAGGTCCGAGGACGGCTCCACCCCCTTCTCGGCTACATCCCCCTCGGAGCGAGCGAGGCTGCCGGCGCCCTGGTCGCACTCGCCGGCGTTGGGCTGCTCGTGCTCGCCCGCGGAGTGTTGCGAGGCCAACGCCTGGCCTGGCTCGTATCGGTCCTTCTGCTAGCCGGCACCGTCGCCTTGCATCTGATCAGGCACGGCGAGGTCGTGCAGTCCACGGCCGCCCTGGTCCTCATCGCAGTGCTCTGGTGGACGCGGGCGTCGTTCCGGGCCCGTTTCGACATGCCTTCGCTGAGAGTCGGTCTCGCCACGGTCGCGACCGGCGTGATCGGGGTGACGGTCATCGGCGCGACCGTTCTCTGGAGCGTTGTCCCGACCCACCGGGGCAGGCTGCCGATCACCTGGGCCGAAGCCTGGTGGGCCACCGCCGGAAGGCTCGTCGGTATCCGGACCGTGGCACTCGACCCCCGAGTGGACGCGTTCTTGTACCCCGCCCTGCTCGCCGTCGGGCTCGGGCTGGCGGCCTTCGTCCTGGTGCTCGCGTTCAGGCCCGTCGTAGACCGGCGTCACTTGGGTGGATACACCGACTCCTCGGCGCGGGCGGCCGACATTGTCCGGCGCCGGAGCATGGGCACGCTCGACTACTTCGCGCTCAGGAACGACAAGAAGGTCTTCTTGGAGCGCGACGGCCTCGTTGCCTACGCGACCTACGCCGGTATCTGCCTGGTCTCCCCCGACCCGATCTGCGCGCCAGAGGAGCGGGACGAGCTGTGGACGGCGTTCCGCAGCTTCGTCGACGATCACGGCTGGTCGGTGGCCGTGCTCGGGGCTGGCGAGGAATGGCTCGGCGTCTATCGCCGCTCCGGCATGCGTGATCGTTACATCGGTGACGAAGGCGTCGTGGATGTGCAGACCTTCTCGCTCGAAGGCGGGAACCGGAAGGGTCTGAGGCAGGCCGTGAACCGGATCGCGAAGTACGGCTACACGATCTCATTCCACGACCCGGCCCACTTGGATCATGAGCTCGAGGACAAGATCCGGGAGATCATGGTGAAAAAGCGCCGGGGCGATGTCGAACGGGGCTTCTCGATGACGCTCGGGAGAATCTTCGACCCGCGCGACCAAGGCCTCCTCCTCGCCGTCGCCCACGGCCCTGACGGCGAGCCGGTGGCCTTTTGCCAATTCGTGCCGGCGCCCGGCATACACGGCTACTCGCTTGATCTCATGCGCCGGGACGACGGGGGCCACCCGAACGGTCTGCTCGACTTCGTCTTGGTCCGCACGATCGAGAGACTGGCCATCGCCGGGGACGAGCACCTCGGCCTCAACTTCGCCGCCATGCGAGCCGTGCTCGCCGGGGAGGACGGGAGCGGCGTGCAGCGATGGCTCATAAGACGCATGTCGGACACCATGCAGATCGAGTCCCTTTGGCGCTTCAACGCGAAATTCGGCCCGGAATGGCTGCCGCGATACGTGGTCTGGGACGCGGCCGAGAACACGCTCAGGACCGCGCTCGCCATCGCGCGAGCAGAGTCCTTCTGGGAGCTGCCCATCATCGGACGGTTCTTCCAGCCCCCCACCACCGACGACAGCTCAGAGGCCCTGCCGTCTCGTCTTCACGACAAGCCGGAGCCCTCGCTCCCCGGGCGGAACGACCCGACCTGACACTCCGGGCCCGGCGCCTTCACGACGCGGTGGTCGACGGGCGACCTTGCCGTTGTGCGCATCTTCTGCCTCAGCGCGTCGGCGCGTGGACTTCGGGTTCGAAGTCGCCGTGAGGCCTGCGACGCGCGGGTCCCACCTCGGCGCCCCGGCCCCTCCAACTAGGCTGTCTCGGTTGCCAGCGGCGGATCGACTCTCGACGGCGTGACACGAGGGCCAAGGTGAGCGCAGATATGAGAGTGTCGCATTTCGAGGATCGGCCTCCGCGATCAGGTCACCACGGCGCGGCGGCGAGGACCCGCTCCTGGCACCTCGGCTGGCCATTGGCCGCCCTCGGCACCGCCGGATCGGTCCTCATGGCACTCAGCGCTCCGCACCTCACGGACACCTCCGCCGTTCACTGGTGGTACGTCGTCAACTTCACACAAGGGCACGCGGCCAACATGGCCGTCTTCTATCTGGGTCTACTCGCGCTGTCGGGCGCCTGGCTCGGCATAGGGCGCCGCCTCCGTCGTGAGCCCGAGACGCGTACCGCCGAACTGTGGGTCCTCGGTGCCCTCTGGAGCCTTCCCCTTCTCGTCGGGCCGGCCCTGTGCAGCGCCGACATGTACAGCTACCTCGCCCAAGGGACCATCCTGCACCTCGGCCTCAACCCCTACCACGTGCCGCCGGCCGCGCTCGGCCATCTCGGCCGCGCCCAAGTCCTCGGCACCGTCTCGCCCTTCTGGAGGCACACGACGGCGCCGTACGGACCGTTGTTCCTCGGCCTCGTCAGCGTCATCGCCGGGGCGACGGGGCGTCACCTCGTCGCCGGGGTCCTGCTCGTCCGGGCCCTCGAGGTCGCCGGGGTCGCCCTGCTCGCAGTGTTCGTGCCCAGGCTTGCCAGGAGCTTCGGCTCCGATGCCTGCCGGGCGACGTGGCTCGGGGTCATCAGCCCGCTCGTGCTCGTCGAGCTCATCGCGGCGGGCCACAACGACGCCCTCATGGCCGGACTCATGGTGGCCGGAGTGGCCCTGGCGCGGGAACGCCACCCGCTCGTCGGCATCGCGCTTTGCACGCTGGCGGCCACTGTCAAGGTCCCGGCAGGCCTGGCGGTGCTCTTCATCCTGGTCTCCGAAGTCCGCGGACTGCCGACGCGAGGTGCCAAGGCCCGCTTCGCCGCCGAAGCGATCGCAATCACCGCCGTGGTGGCCGGAGCCGTGAGTGCGGCGACCGGGCTCGGGCTCGGCTGGATCTCCAAGGCGACTCTCTCGACTCCGTCGAAGGTGCATCTCGCCATCACGCCTTCGACGGCGCTCGGCTGGACCGTGGCCCGGGCTCTGCACTTGGCAGGCGTCGCCGTAAGCGCCACGAGGCTGGAGTCGGGCATCAGCGACGTCGCCCTCGCCTTGACGGCCGTGCTCGCTCTGGTGCTGGCCTGGCGGGCCCGTCCCGACAACTTCGTCCTCTACCTCGGCGTCGTGCTCCTCACCGCCGCCTTCACGGGGCCTGCCGCCTGGCCGTGGTATTTCTCCTGGGGCCTGGTGCTGGTCGCCGGGTTCAGCTTCGTCCAAAAGAGCCGCTGGCTGCCCATTGCTCCCGCCGCATGCGTTTTCCTGGTCAAACCCGACGGGATCCTCGCACTTCCGCTGCGGGCGGCTCCTGAGTGCCTGGCCTGCTACGTCGCCATCGCCGCCTATGCCGCCTACCGTTGGCGGCGGCGTCCGCAAACCGCGGCCGCCGCCGGTGCCTCAGGGGTCTAGGACCACGGCCGCGGACATCACCGGGCGGCGTGGCGGCGTACTTTCGTCGCGCGCAGCCGGGTTCCTCGCCCTCGCCGCCCCGACCGCTCTCGCGGCCGGGCTCAGCTTCTACGACCTGGGCACACGCAGCATCTGGGTCGATGAGTCGGCGAGCATCGCCATTTCCAGCCAGCATGGCGGCGCCCTCAGTGCCGCCTTGGCTCACGACGGTGGCAACATGCTCGCCTACTACGCCGTCTTGCACGTGCTGATCCGCGCCTTCGGCAACGGGATAGTCGTCCTCCGGGCCCCCTCGGCCATAGCCGCGGCCTTCACCGTCGCCCTGGTCTCGCTGCTCGCCAAGCGACTTTTCACGACCGCGGTCGCGGCGGCGGCTGGCGTGCTCAGCGCGGTCAGCCTGCCCCTCGTCTTCTGGGGCCAGGACGCACGCGCCTACGCCCTGATGACGGCCCTCGTGGCAGCCTCTTTTCTCGCCTTCGTGCACCTCGTCGACCGCGACCCGGCACAGCCCCCGAGCAAATGGGCCTTTGCCTGCTATGTCGTGGCGACGACCCTTGCCATGTACATGGGCTTCATAGCCATCCTCGTCGTGCCGGCCCAGCTTCTGTCACTCGTGTGCCACCGCCGGCGGTGGCGTCCGGTGGCGTTGGCCCTCGCCATTTCGGCACTGCTGTGCATACCCCTCGCCGTCCTCGCTGCCGGCCGGGGCGCCGCCCAGCTCTTCTGGGTCCCGAAACCTGACCTGTCCGGGCTCGCGCAAGTCGTCGAGGAGCTCACGTCGTCGGGCCTGCAGCCGCAGTTCCCTCTCACGGCGACGAGCTTCGTCCTGATGGTACTCAGCCTGGCGATGCTCGTCGTGGCGCTGGGCGCTTCGGTCCGGGCCTTGCGGCGCAACGACGAGAAGGGCCGCGGCTTCGCTCTGGTCCTCCTCGTCGGTTGGCTGGTCGTCCCGTTCCTCCTCGCCCTCGTCGAGTCGGAACTCGGCCAGTCCGTCTTCGTAGCCCGCAACCTGCTCATATCCCTTCCACCAGCCGGGATCCTGCTCGCCTTGGTCGCGCTGGGGATGCCTTCGGCCCAGCATTCGAGCGATGCCAAGAACAAGCCCTGGCGAGCCGGCCCGGTCTTGGTCGCCGTGCTCGTCGCCCTGCGGGCCCTGCAGCTCGCCCCGAGCTACGGCACCAGCCCGGAGAACTGGCACTCGGCCGTCTCCTACGTGCTCGCCCGGTCCGAGCCGGGCGATTGCATCGCCTTTTACCCGTCCGACGGACGGATGGCCTTCGAGTACTACATCGGCCAGGACTCCCGCGCTGTCTCCTCGGCGCCGCGCCCGGTGCTGCCCACCGAGGCCTTCGGCAAGGTGACCCCCTACGTCGAGGACTACGCGAGCCTGTCGCCCACAGCCGTTTCTCAACTCGCAGCCGGCTGCAGTCGCATCTTCCTCGTCGTGAGCCACGAGGGATCGGCGAACGGTCCGCCCGAGTCAGTGACGCATTTCAATCGCTACTTGAAGCTGCGCGCCGCGCTCGAGGCGCGCTACGCGGCCCACTCCACGGCGAGCTTCGGCTACGCCGACCCCGTCGACGTCGAGCTCCTCGCCCGCTGAGCCCGGCGGGGCGCCCCGTCAGGGACGCAGCACCATGCCGACGAAGGTGATGGAGCTCATCACGACGAGGAATGCCGTGCTCACCGAGATGAGCCAGGCGAAACCTCGGTTTTTCAAGTAACAGACCGCTACGAGCAACGCGGGGAAAGCGGTAATGAGCAGGCGCGGGTTTGGAGGCACGAACTCCGAGGTGACGGCTAGGAAGGCGATGCCGAGGGCCCATGTGACGGCGGCCCCCGGAGGCCGGTAGGCCTTCTTCGCCATCAACACCAGCACGACGACGAGCACGACCGCGCCAAGCGTGCCGGAGATGTAGTTCAAGTTGATGGCGTGGTAGTCGAAGTGCGGCAAGTTGATCTCGTCGAGAAGCGTCCGCGCCTGTTTGACAAGTGCGAGGGCGTCCGTCTTCTCGCCCCAGGCGTAGCGCTGGGCTTCCATGCAGGCGAACGGAGTGCCGTTCCAGGCCCACAAGAAGACGCCGAAGGCGCACAGGCCCACCGGCGACAGCACCGGCGCGACAAGGCTGCGCCAGGCGTTGCGGCCCCTCCAGCCGCACCTGCGCAGTTCCAGCAGCGCGGCCACGGCACACGCCGGCACGATGGCGACGGCGTCGGGCCCTATTGCGGTCGCGATCCCGGCGAGAATGCCCGCCAGCAGCCACCGGCGCTTTTGGAGGGCGATCAGGCAACCGGCCACGAGCGGGATGAGGATGCCCTCGGAGTAGACCATCGAGAAGACGATCGAGCCCGGGAAGGCGCAGAAGAAAAGGACCGCCCTGCGGCCGTTTTGCTCCCCCCACCAGTTCGTGGCGAGGCGCTGTACGAGCACCGTCGCCACGAGCCCGCCGACGCCGGAGATGAGAAGGCCGGCTACGAGGTAGGAGCAGAAGAGCACATGGGCGACGAGCCAGATGACCATCGAATAGAGGGGGAAGAAGCCGAGCGTCGAGTAGACGTGCGGGATGCTCCTCGGATAGCCCTGGGTGGCGAGCTTTATGTACCAAAACCCGTCCCAGTTGCCGAGCTCGGAGCTTATGGACCGGTGGAAGATGGGGATCTCGACGAGCGCTATGGCCAACAGCAGCACCCGCGACCCCAGGTAAACAGCCAGGATCCAGCGGTGCCTCCGCGCCCACTCCCCGGCCCGAGCCACTAGGGCCCTGACGCCCTTGCGCCGGTCGGGTCGAGCGACAGCGTCGTCGAGGCCGTCAAGAAGAAGGCCCTCGGTCCCGACGACGGGCGCCACCAGTTCACCGCGGAACTCCCGGCGCCCGGGAACCGATTTCACGGCGGTCAGCTTAGGGCGTGCGCCATTTGCGAAGCGAAGAGGTGCGCCCGAACGCTCCTCCGCCGGCCCTTGGCGTGCCCGCAGCCACGCCCAGTCCGGTCATGGCACCCCGGCGGGCGGGGACGCGCCACCGCTGCCTGCCACCTCGGACGGGGCGATCGTCAGGCCCGACCCCTTCTTGCGCGCGACGAGCACACCCCACAGCGACACCGCGAGCGCGATGGCGATGGCGCTCAGGCGGAAGGCGCGTTCTTGGTAGAAGGCGCGGTACATCCACCACCCATAGGCGCGCGAGTGCGTCTTCGACAGATACAAGGTGATGAACGAGCTTGAGAAGTCGGCCAGGCCGGCGGCACTTATGAGCGCCACCATGAGCGAAGACCAGCCGGCGATGACGGCGTAGATGAGCACCCAGAGCATGTACTGGGGCGAGAAGACCTTGTTGAAGAGCATCCACCAGGCAAAAGCCGCCGCGGCGGCGAACTCCGCCCCGCCGTGTCTCGCCACGTAGCCGGCGAGCAGCGCCATCCCGGCGAACACGATGACGGCGATCAACACGTCGGCGGCGCCGTGCGACCAGTGCGAGACGATGTGCAGCCTGAACAGCAGCCCGTCCCCGCCGCGGCGGGTCGCGTTCATCTTGAAGAAATGCGTCCAGCCCTTCAGGTTCAACAGGGCGAAGGGCAGGTTGATGACGAGAGTTGTCACCGCAGCCGCCGACAGCAGTCTGACGATCCCAGACACCCCGAGCTCGCGGCGCCGGCGCCACGAGTCGATGGCACAGTAGACAAAGAGCACGCCCGGGAAGAGCTTCGCCCACACCGCCGCGGCGAACAGGGCGCCGGAGGCGACATTCCGGTTGGCCCGCCAGGCGGTCCAGGCCGCCACCATGAGGAAGATGCCGAGCAGGTCCCAGTTGAGCAGGGCATAGAAGAGCAGCATCGGATTGAGGGCGAAGGCCCACGCAGCCCAGGGCGCGGCGCGGTGCAGGAGCCAGACAGTGCCCAGCCCGCAGAGCCCGAGCCCGACCGAGCTGGCGAGGAAGTAACCCTGCACGCCGTGGAACCAGGCGGCGGTCCACATGAAAAGACCCGTCAGGACCGGGTACTCGATCGCCGTGTGCACGTAGGGGGCGGCATGGTTGGCCAGGTGGTGCACCCGGTAGAGCAAGAGCACGTCGGAGTAGGCGAATCTCCTGATCGACCACAACCCGTAGCTGTGGAGCAGGACACCGCCCCTGACGGCGGAACCGCGGGGATAGGTGCGCTGGTACGCCCAGACCACCCAGGCGGTGAAAACCGCCCCCGGGGCGAGCCAGGAACCCGATAAGCGTCGGAGCCAGCTGCTCAGGCGCTCGTTCATTCGCGCGCCGGACCGGCCGCCCGCGAACCGGGCGATGCGAACATGGCTCGAGGTTAGCCGGACTCCCCCGCCAACTATTGGCAGCCGGAGGCTCGGCACGGCTTGTGGGACCGGACAAACTGCGACCTAGCATGTGGGCATCCCACATCGAGACTCGTTGACTTCGCGCCTGGCACGCGCCCGGCCAACCTGGGTTTTGGCGCTCGGTGCTGTAATCGCTTGGGTCGTCGCCGGCCTGCTGACACTGCACTGGGGGGGCGGGTCGAATTTCGACCTCCGCGTCTACCGCGACGCCGTGCGCACGCTGGCGGGCGGGCACACGTACGCGTTCCATTTCTCCAAGGCACATGTGCGCTTCACCTACCCGCCCTTCGCGCTGCTGCTGTTGAGCCCGCTTGCGTCAGCGCCCTTAGTCCCCCTCGAGGTGGTCTGGTGGCTGCTCAGCTCGGCCGCCCTCATCGCGCTGAGCTACCTGGCGCTCCTTGGTGCGACGTCGCTTCGGGGTCGCCGGGCGCTCGCCGCGGCGGCGCTGATCGCCGGCGTCGCCCAGTGCGCCCTCGAGCCGATCCGGAGCAATGCCGACTACGGCCAGATCAACGTCTCTTTGATGCTGCTCGTCATCGTCGACCTCACCCGCGTGCGCCAGCCATGGCGAGGCCTTCTCGTCGGCCTGGCGGCGGCGATCAAGCTGACGCCCCTCATCTACCTCGCCTACTTCCTCATAGAGCGCGACCTTCGCTCGGTGATCAGGGGCGCGGCTTTCTTCGTCGGGAGCGTGGCGCTCGCTTGGGCCTTCATTCCCTCCGATTCGAAGTACTACTGGGTGCACCAGGTCCTCCACCCGCAGGACACGGGCAACGTGGACTACGCCGGCAACCAGTCCTGGCTGGGACTCGTGCATCGGGCCCCTTTCCATGCCGATCACCTCGGCATCGCCTTGTGGTTCGCCCTCGAGCTCATCACGCTCGCGGCCGGAGTCATCGCCGCCAGCCGGCTCGTCCGCCTTGGCCGCAAGATCGACGCTCTATTGGCCCTGGCGCTCACCGAGCTGCTCGTCAGCCCCATCTCGTGGACGCACCACTGGTCCTGGCTCATCCTCGTGCCGATCGTGATGCTCGCCCGTGTGAAGGAGCACGGCCCCTTCCCGGTCGCAATGGCCCTCGTGCTGTTGATCGCGATCGCCCAGCCCTACTGGTGGGGCCTCTCCGGGTGGCCCGGCGCCCTCGCCGACGACTCCCTGCTGCTCTGCGGGGCGATCCTGCTCGCTTCCATGACGCGCACGAGCGGGCTCGCGCCTAGGCCAGCACCGGCCGCGTGATCGCCTGCCCTGGTCAGGGCCTTGCCACCGGCTGGAGCCAAGAGCCCCCCTGAGAGCCTCAGAACAACAGACCCGCGGCGTGAACGAAGTCGACCAGCGGAGCCGGCCAGACGCCGAGCACGAGAGTCACCCCAACCGCAACGAAGATGGCGGCCGCCGTCGCCGGCGGCACCCTCACCGGGCCGAGGCCGATGCGGCCCGGGCCTGCTTCGTCCGGCCCGGTCGCGTCCGGGTCCTCCCCGGAGATGGAGAGCGAGACCGAACCCTCATCGCCACGGGTCCCGGCGGGGAGCTTGACGCCGTACATGAACAACACGAGGCGCAAGTAGAAAGCAGCCGCGATGGCCGCCGAGAGCATGGCGATGATCGCCAAGGCGTACGAGTGCGCCCGCACCGCGGCCGAGACCACGTACAGCTTCGCCAGAAAGCCCGTCGTAAGGGGGATCCCCATCTGGCCGAGCAGGAGCACCGTGAAGGCGAGCGCCAGCAGCGGTTGGCGCCTGCCGAGGCCGCGGTAGGCGTCGAGGTCGTGGTCGTGGTCGCCTCGGCCGCCGACGACGGTGATCACGGCGAAGCTCCCCAGCACCAGGATCCCGTAGACGAACACGTAGTAGACGCTCCCGGCGATGCCCTGGGTCGTCGCCGCCGCCAGGCCGACGAGGATGAAGCCCGCGTGGTTGATCGAGGAGTAGGCGAGCATGCGCTTGACGTCGCGCTGCACGAGACCGCCTATCGCTCCGAGCAGCAAGGTGGCGATGGCCATCACCCAGAGAATCGGTTGCCAATCGGTGCGCAACATCCCGAAAGTGGAGAAGAACACTCGCAGCAGCGCCGCAAACCCACCGGCCTTGGCAAGGGCCGTCATGAACCCGGTGGCGGGGGTGGGTGCTCCTTGGTAGACGTCCGGCGTCCACATGTGGAACGGCACGGCCGCGACCTTGAAGCCGAAACCGACCAGCAACAGGCCGATCCCAGCTAGCAGCACCCCGTTGGATGTGACGATGTTCGTGCTCAAGTAGGCGGCGATCTGGGCGAGGTTGGTGGTCCCGGCCGCTCCGTAGACAAGCGCGATCCCATAGACGAAGATCGCCGAGGAGAACGCCCCGAGCAGGAAGTACTTCATCGCCGCCTCGCCCGACTCACGCCGGCGAAGCTCGAAGCCGGCGAGAATGTACAGCGGGATCGACATAACCTCGAGGGCGACGAAGATGAGGATGAGGTCGTTGGCCGACGCCATGAGCATGGCGCCCGACCCGGCGAGCAGCGCCAGCACGTGGTACTCAGGCCCTGCCATCTGTTCACGGACCAGGAAGTCGTGGGCGACGGCCGAGGCAAGGATCAAGATGCACGACACGAGCACCAGGAAGGCCACCGCGAAGCCGTCCACGGCCACGGAGTAGGCGATCGTCGTGAACGGCCCCCTCGCCTGGACGTCGTGCCAGAGCACGAGCGAGGCGACGAGCGCCGCCGAGGCGATCACACCCGAACCGATCGAGTAGAAGGCCGTCGGCACCTTCTTGAACACGAGCTGGCCGGAGAGGAGCAGGACAAGCGCCCCGCCGATGAGGATCAGTTCGGGCAGGATGGCGACGTAGTTGACGCGCGGCGTGACGAAGTTTGCCGACGGGAGCACGCTGGACAGCATCAAGGCCGCCGGACCCGGGCTCATCGGTTACCGCCGCCTTGCCTGACCGCCACTCCGCTCACGCCCGGTTGGGCGGGATGCTCGTGCGCCACTGCCTCAACGTGGTTGATGACCTGGGACACCGACGGGCCGACACGGTTCAGCAGCGGCCCGGGGAAGATGCCGAGCAGCACGATGAGTATGACGAGCGGGGCGAGCACGAGCCCCTCACGCCAGCTCAAGTCGTGGATCTCCTTGGACTCAGCCTTGGGCTTGCCGTGGAAGGCCTGCTGATAGGCCCACAACAGGTAAACCGCCGCCAGCACCACGCCTGCTGTGGCCACCACGGCCCACCAACGGTGCGTGAGGAAGGCGCCGGCGAGGATGAGGAACTCGCCTACGAAGCCGCTCAGGCCGGGAACCCCGATCGAGGCGAGCATCACGACGGTGAACACCCCTGCCAGCACGGGCACGCGGCGCTGCAGGCCGCGCATGTCCCGCACCGAGAAAGTGCCGAGGCGCCGATACAGCATGGCGATGAGGATGAACAAGGCGGCCGTGTAGATGCCGTGGTTCACCATCTGCAACACCGCGCCTGTAAGAGCCTCGCGTGTGAGCGCGAAGGCGCCGATGACGATGAAGCCGAGGTGCGCCAGCGAGGAGTACGCGACAAGGCGCTTCAAGTCGCGCTCGACGGCGGCCACGATGGCGCCGTAAATGATCCCGGCCGCGCCGAGGGTGAGCAGCAACGGCGCGAGTGTCACGACCGCTCTCGGGAACAGGGCGAGATCGAAGCGGATGATGCCGTAGGTGCCGAGCTTCGCCATCACGCCCGCCAGCAAGAGCGACCCCGCCGCAGGCGCTTCCCGATAGGCGTCAGGCGACCATGTGTGGAACGGGAAGATGGGCGCCTTCACGGCAAAGGCCGCCGTGAAGGCCAGGAAAAGCAGCACGCCTGCCGTCCCCGACAGGTGCGTGTTGGAAAGCGCCCTCACGTCGAAGGTCGTCACACCGGTCTGTGAGGCGTGCATGGAGACGAGGGCCAGGATCCCGACGAACAAGAAGGCGGAGGCGCCGAGGGTGTACAGGAAGAATTTGCCTGCCGCGTAGCCGCGCCTCTCGTGGCCCCACCCGGCGATGACGAAGTACACGGGCACGAGCGTGAGCTCGAAGAACACGAAGAACAGCAGCAGGTCGAGAGCGAGGAAGCCGCCGAGGCACGCGGCCTCGAGCACGAGGATCCAGGCAACAAACGACTTGTCGCCCGCCCTGTCCCCTGAGACGACGAGGGCTATCGGGAACAGCAGCGCCGTCATGAGCACTAGGAAAAGCGAGATCCCGTCCATGCCGAGGCTCCACGAGATCCCGAAGACCGAGATCCACTGATGACTGGAGATGAACTGGTAGCCGCCGTAGCCGGTCTTGAAGGCCACCGTCGCCGCCGACGCGAAGCCGAGGACGGCGAGCGAGGTGAGGATCCCGACCGCCTGGACCGCCCGGTGCTGGGCCGCGGGCAGGAACGCCACCAAGAGGGCCGCTACCCCCGGGAGGAGGATGAGAGTCGTGAGGTACGGGAACGTTCCGCTCATGACGCCCTCGTCAGCACATAGGCGAGAATCAGCACGAGGCCGCCCGCCAGCCCGAGGGCGTAGTTGCGGACGTACCCGGTCTGCAACCTGCGCAACCCGAGACCGGTGGAGCGCACGATCCGGGCGAAACCGTTGACTGCCCCGTCGATCCCCTTCGTCTCGACGACGGCGGAAGTCACAGTCGCGGCCTCAGTCGACGGGCGCGCGATCAGCCGGTCGTATGCCCAGTCGATGTACCAGGCACGCTTGAGGAAGGCCGGCTCGAGCTCCGGCCGCTCAGCCGTCCGGCCCCAGGCGCCGAGCGCCAGGCTCACTCCAAGCACGGCCAAGGCGGCATCGATCAAGGCGAAGGTCCATTCGCCCCCGAGGCTCCATTGGTGCTGGAGAAGCCGGGTGGCGAACACGGGACCCAGCCACTTGTCGAGGAAGTCGAAGGTCGGATGGAAGGGCAGGTTGATGAGGCCTCCGAGCGCGGAGAGGGCCCCGAGTACCACGAGGGGAAGCGACATCACCCAAGACGGGTCGTGCGGGTGAGGTCCGGAGACGTCGCCTCCCTGTTTCGCCTCGACCCAGCGCGGATCGCCCCGGAACACCAAGAGATAGGCACGGCCGAGGTAATACGCGGTGAGCACCGCCGTGAGCGCGCCGACCGCCCAAAGAGCCGGGCTGAACGCGAATCCGTTCAAGAGCACGTCACCTTTGGACCAGAACCCCGAGAACACCGGGACACCGCCGATCGAGAGCCAGCCGATGAAGAAAGTCACGGCGGTGATCGGCATGAGCCGCGCAAGGGCCCCCATCGACTTCACGTCCTGGTCGTCGTTCATGGCGTGGATGACCGAGCCGGCGCCGAGGAACAACAACGCCTTGTAGAACGCGTGCGTGAGCATGAGGAAGATGGCCGCGTCGTAGGCGCCGATGCCCGCGGCCAAGAACATGTACCCGAGCTGAGAGATTGTCGAGTAGGCGAGGATCTTCTTGATGTCATTCTGGGCGCAGGCGATCGTCGCTCCGAGTAGCGCCGTCGCAGCCCCGACGATCGCGACGACGTGGGCTGCGTCAGGCGCCCGGAACAGGATCGGGTTGATGCGGCACATGAGATAGACGCCGGCGGTGACCATGGTCGCGGCGTGGATGAGGGCCGAGACCGGCGTGGGGCCCTCCATCGCGTCCGCGAGCCACGGGTAAAGCGGTATCTGGGCGGACTTTCCGACCGCGCCGCCAAACAGCAGCAGGGCGATCGCCACCAGCGACGGCTCCCCGACGCTGCCCAAGTGCGCGAAGACCGCGTGGTATTCCAGGCTCCCGGTGCGCTCGTAGATCAGGAACAGCGCCACGAGGAAGGCCGCGTCGCCGATGCGGTTGAAGATCATCGCCTTCTTCGCCGCGCTGGCGGCGCTGTCGCGCTCGAACCAGAAGCCGATCAGGAAGTACGAGCAGACGCCGACGCCCTCCCAGCCGAGGAAGAGGAGCAGGAAGTTGTCCGCCAGCACGAGCAGCAACATCGCGGCCACGAACAAATTGAGGTACAAGAAGAACTTCGAGAAGTCCTCGTCGTGCTCCATGTAGCCGATCGAGTACAGGTGTATGAGGGCGCTCACCCCGGTGACGAACGCCGCCATCGCGAGCGAAAGCGGGTCGACCAAGATGCCCATGTCGACGTGCAGGTGTCCGGCGGAGATCCACGTGAACCAAGACTGTGTGTACGACCGGTCGCCCGGCTGCAGGCGGAACAGGCCGATGAACACCACAACCGTCACGACGAATGACGCCGCCACCATCACCGTCGCCAGCCACCCGGCACGCGGATTGCCCAATCTCCGGCCCGAGGCCATGAGAACGAGGAAGCCCGCGAGGGGGAGCAGCGGGATGAGGAAGGCGGCGCGGAGCACTGGGGCCGTCAGCCTTTCAACCCGTGAACGTCGTCGGCGGTCGCGCCCGGGCGCCGGTGGTAGATCGACACGATGATCCCGAGTCCGACGACCACCTCGGCGGCCGCCACGACGAGCACGAAGAAGACCGCCGTCTGTCCGGCGATGTCGTTCAACTTCCTCGCAAAGGTGACGAACGTGAGGTTGGCGGCGTTGAGCATCAGCTCGACGCACATGAACATCACAAGCACGTTCCGCCTGACGAGCAGTCCGATCGCCCCGATGCTGAACAGCACCGCCGCCAAGGTCAAGTACCAGGACGCAGACACGCTCATGGTTCGTTCACCCCCTGCTCCGCGAGATCACCGGCGTCAGGCCCGTCCGCCAGGCCGTCGTGATCGCCTGTCCCCGGCCCGTCGGCATCGTCGCCGGGGTCATCGGCCGTTCCTCTCGACGCCGGCTGTTCCCCGGGAGCCCTCCGCGGCCTGCGGGCGAGCACGACGGCCCCGACGATCGCAATGGCGAGCAGCGCCGAAGTCACCTCGAAGGCCAATAGGTACGTCGTAAAGACGGAACGGCCTATCAGGCGCACGTTGTCGCCCGGGCCTCCGAGCGCCCCGCTCACCGAGCGAGGCCCGGTCGGCCAGTTGCCCCGGGCCAGCAAGAGAACCTCGACGAGGGCGAGTACCCCGAGCAGGATGGCTATCGGCCTCTGGGCGGGCAACGGGTCCCGCTCCACCACCTCTCGCCTGTCGACGCCGAGCAGCATGATCACGAACAGGAACAGCACCACGATCGCACCGGCGTAAACGATCACTTGCACCGCGGCAAGGAACTGCGCGTCCTCCTCGACGAAGAGAACGGCAACGCCGAACAGCGTCATCACGAGCATGAGAGCCGAGTGGACCGGGTTGCGGGCGAGCACCACTCCGAGCGCGCCGAGCACGCAGATGGCCGCCGCAATCACGAAGGTGACGGCATCGGGGATCGTGGCAGCACCAAGGACGAATGTCACGTTCCGCGGACCTTCCCCCCGAAGCGGCGGGAGATCTTGTCCCGCTCGACGGCCCGGATCGAGATGTTTCCCGTCGCCTCGTCGTCTCGGGCGTCGCTCTGCCCGCCCTCGGGCGCGCGCACGCCGAAACCGAGTTCGCCCGACCACTGCACGGTCCCCTCGTACTCGAGAGCGCCCGATGGCGCCGTCGCCCGCATCCAACCGGAGGTGTGCTCGTCCTCTCCCGGCCGCCAGTCCTCCCACGGCAGGTGGCGCGGGCGACCCTCGTCATCGACGACGAGCTCGTTCTTGGTGTAGATCGCGTCCGACCGGTTCGTGAAGGAGAACTCGAACATCTTCGACTCGGTGATCGCCTCGGTCGGGCACGCCTCGACACACAGGTCACAGTGGATGCATCGCAGGTAGTTGATCTCGTAGACGTACCCGTACCGCTCTCCGGGCGAGACCGGCGCGTCGGGCGGGTTGTCGAGCCCGCGGACGAAGATGCACTTCGCCGGGCAGACGGCCGCGCACAGCTCGCAGCCGATGCACTTCTCCATCCCGTCCTCGTAGCGATTGAGGACGTGGCGGCCGTGCAGGCGGGGCGGCTTGGCCACCTTCTCCCCGGGGTACGGCGTGGTCACCCTTGGCTCGGCGACCTGCTTCATTGTCACAGCGAAGCCGCCGAAGAACCCGAGCGACCTCTTTTGCCTCGGCTTGCGGGTCATCACAATCCCTCTTCCGGCTCAGCAACAGACCGCAGGTGTGAATCCGCCGCCAACTGCCATAACCGCTCGGGTGAGGTCTCCTCGAGGGCCGCCCGGCGCCTGTGCCCGACACGGATGGCCCGAAGCAGGCCACCGCCGGCGATGACGCAGCCGAAGAAGACCGCGAGACCCCAGTCCTCGCCGATCCGGAACGCCGCTATGACGAGCAGCCATCCGAGCGAGAGTGGGATGAGGAACTTCCAGCCGACAGCCATGAGCTGGTCGTACCGCAGGCGAGGCAAGGCTGCCCTTATCCAGACGTAGATGTAGAGGAAGACGACTGTCTTGCCTGCGAACCAGAGGATCGGCCAGAGCCAGGTGACGAAATGGAAACCCGGCCCGTCCGGCCCGCCGAAGAACAGCGTCACCATCACCGCCGACATCGTGATCGTGTTCATGAATTCGGCCAAGTAGAACAGGGCGAAGCGTATCGAGGAGTACTCGGTGTTGAAACCGCCCACGAGCTCCTGCTCGCCTTCGGCCAAGTCAAAGGGCGGGCGGTTGAGCTCGGCGGTGACCGCGACGGCGAAGAGCAGGAAGGGCAGGAAACCGAGCCGGAACACGTTCCAGTGCAAGAAGCTCGACGCCTGTGAGGCGACTATCGCCCTCGTCGAAAGCGAGTGGGTGACGATGACCACCATGGCGATCGTGAGCCCCATGGTGGCCTCGTAGGAGATCATCTGGGCGCACGCCCGGATCGAGCCGAGCAACGGGTACTTCGATCCGGACGCCCAGCCCGCCAGCATCGTGCCGTAGACCGACACCGACGAAAGGGCGAGAAGGAAAAGGATCCCGATCGGTGGGTCGGCCACCTGCAGCTCCACGACGTGGTGGGCGATCGTCACCACTCCCCCGACCGGCACGATGGTGAAGATCAACAGCGCCGCCAAAAGCGTGAGATAGGGCGCCAGCTTGAAGACGAACCGGTCGGCCCGGTCGGGGATCAGGTCCTCCTTGAAGAACAGCTTGACGCCGTCGGCGAGCGTCTGGAGGATCCCGTACGGCCCTGCCCGGTTCGGGCCCACCCGGTTCTGCATGTCGGAGATGACCTTGCGCTCGAACCAGATCATGAGCATCACGGAAACCAGTACGACGCCGAACGCGACCACGACGCGAAGCGCGGCGATGATCACCACACCCAGATCGACCCCGTGAGCAAAGAGCAGGTCTGGCATCAGACCACCTTCTCCACACTCACCTCAACGACGCGCGCTCCCGAGTCGATGAGCTCGGATGCTCCAGCCTGTTCGACGGGGACGACATTGAAGCGGAGCAAAGCCACGCCCGTCGGGACGTCCGCGTCGGCGACGGCACTGACCTCGAGCGCGCCTCGACAAGAGCGCACGCGCACAACCTCTCCGGCCTCGACCCCGAGCGCTCCGATGTCTTCCGGCGCCAAATGGATCTGCTGTGGCTGGGCGAGGGACGCGAGCAGGCCCGCGGACTGCACGAGCGTTCCGTGGTCGTAAAGCGCACGCCGGACGACGAGGCGCCAACTGTTCTCGCCGACGCTCGGCGGCTCCAAGGGCGCCGGCCAGTCGCCTTCCTCGAGGCGCAACAGCGCCGGAATCCTTGCGCCACGCGGAGAAGGCCCAAAGTGAGTCGCTCCCGTGCCCGGCGCCGCGGCGGCGCCGGTCGACAGCGGCGCGCCCTGCTCCTCGACCGACTTGATGCCGGGCGTCGCGATCGGGTCAAGCTTCCCCCGCGGCCCGCCCAGTCGGACCGGCTCGCCTCGCAACGGCACCACGATCCCGTCCGCCGCCCCCGCCGCGCCAAGGGCGGCGCTCGTGCAGCCCGAGTACAGCGGCGCCACGCCTTCGATCTCGGCCCAGATCGTTTCCAAGGACTCAAAACCGAGATCCCCGCCGAGACGATCGGCGAGCTCGGTCGCAATGACCCAATCGGCACGCGCCAGGCCCGGTGGCACGACCTTGGCGGCGAGGCGAGTGACGCGGCCCTCCAAGTTGGTAGTAGTACCCCCGCGCTCCGCGTAACCGGCTGCCGGCAGCACGACGTCGGCGAGCATCGAAGAGGCGTTGAGGGTCGTGTCGACGGCGACGAGGAACTCGACGCCCTCGAGCGCGCGCTTCGCGAGGTCACGATCAGGGAAGTCCGCGAGCGGGTCGGCGCCCAGCAGAACGAGCAGCCTGAGTTCGCCCGACGCCGCCGCCTCCAGCATCCCGGCTGTGTCAAGGCCACGCTTCTCAGGGGCCGAGCCCCAGTGCGAGCTGAACCACTCGCGCCCCTCGTCGAGGGCCACCCGCCCGGGCAGCAGCCCCGGGCTGCATCCGAGATCGATGGCGCCGTGCACGTTTCCGCGCCGGAGAGCGGACAGGAAGCGCGCCTCGGGCCACGCTTGAGCGAGCACTCCGGCGGCGGCCGCGACGTCGGTCGCCAGGCCCGCCAGCGACGGCCGACCGAGCACGACGACGACTCCGTCCCCCGGCTCGGTGGCCACCAGCCTTCGCGCGAGCTCAACCTCCTCCCCCGGCAGGTAGGGAACCCAGGTGGCCACGTCGCTCAAGCCCGTCGCCACCGGCGAGCACTCGATGATCCGCAGCCCGTCGTTCGCGGCGGCTTGGTGCAATCTCAGGTGAAGAACCGGGAGCTCTTCGCGCAGGTCCCCGGCGAGGACGACGACCGTGCGAGCAGCGATGGCCTCGTCGATCGTGGCGCGGGAAAGGCCCGCCACGAGCCTGCCGTCCAGGCCGTCTCCAAGCTGCGCGTCGAAATTGTCCGTGCCTATGACCCCTTTTGCGAGCTTGACCCACGCGTAGGCATCCTCGTTCGCCAGCCGTGCGCCCCCGATGACGCCTATGGCTCCCGCACCCGAGTCCTCGAGCACGGATTTGAGCTGATCGATGACGTCCCCCAACGCCTCGTTCCACGTGGCCGGACCGAGTTCGGTCTCCCTTCGCACCAAGGGCTGGTCGAGACGTCCGGGCGCCTCGACAGCCGCGAAGCCGTAACGCCCCCGATCGCACAACCAGCTCTGGTTCACCGGATCTGAGTCGACTCCGAGATAGCGCACCAACGCGCCTGCCGACGACTGGGCGGCCATGCGGCAGCCAACCGCGCATGTCGTGCACGTCGTCTCCACCTGTTCGAGGTCCCAAGGCCGGGACTTGAACCGGTAGGGAGTCGAGGTGAGCGCGCCAACAGGGCAGATCTGCACCGTGTTGCCGGCGAAGTAGGAGGTGAAGGGCTCGCCGGGGAAGACCGCCACCTCGATGCGGTCGCCGCGCTCGGCGAAGTCGATGAACGGCTCGCCAGCCACCTCTTTGGCAAAACGGGTGCAGCGGGCGCACTGGATGCACCGCTCGCGGTCGAGGAGCACGAGCGGCCCGATCTCGATCGGCTTGGCCCAGTGCCGCTTCTCCTCGGAGAACCTGCTCTCTCCGGGCCCGTGCGACATGGCCTGATCCTGGAGCGGGCACTCCCCACCCTTGTCGCAGACCGGGCAATCGAGCGGATGGTTCACGAGCAGGAATTCGAGGACACCCTCTTGGGCCTTCCGTGCGGCCTCCGAATGGGTGGAAACCTCCTGGCCGTCGAAGACCTGTGCGAAGCAAGCCGGCTGAAGAGTCGATCCCCGCGGCCCCGCCACCTCCACAAGGCACATCCGACACATACCCACCGACTTCATGCGCGGGTGGTAGCAAAAACGCGGGATGAAGATCCCGGCCCGTTCCGCTACGGAGATGATCAGCTCACCGGGCTGCGCCTCGACGACGCGCCCGTCGATCGTGACGGAGATCGGCTCCCGGACTCCGGCGACGTCAGCCACGGCGCACCAGGTCGGCCGGGAACGGGCAGGAGCCCTCCTTGACGTGCACGAGCAACTCGTCGCGGAACATCTTCACCATTGAGTGGACGGCGGAGGGGATCGACGGGCCGAGGACACAGATAGTCGTCTGCTTGGGCGGCCAGGTGAGACCGGGGGCGATGTTGTCGCAGGCGTCCATCACGAGATCAATGTCCTGCTCGCTGCCGAGACCCTGCTCCAGGCGGTGCAGGATCTTCTCGATCCAGCCGCTCCCCTCCCGGCAGGGCGTGCACTGCCCACAGGACTCCCGGTGGAAGAACTGGGTGATCCGCCAAGCAACACGGACAGGGCAGGTGTCAGCGTCCATCACGACGACAGATCCCGATCCGAGCATGGAGCCGGCCTTCCCGACCGCGTCCTGGTCGAGTCCGAGGTCGAGCGCATCGGGGCCGAACCACGGCGCCGAGACGCCCCCGGGGATGAAGGCGCGCAAGGGCTTCCCACCAGGTATGCCGCCACCGAGCGACGGGTCGTAGATGAGGTCCCGGAAAGTCGTGTGGGACATCTCGACCTCGAACCAGCCCGGATGCTCGACCCGCCCGGAGAGAGCGAAAAGCCTTGTCCCAGCTGATGATCCCTGACCCAGCGCTGCAAACGCCTCGCCCCCGTTGGTGATTATCCACGGCAGGTTGGAGACAGTCTCGACGTTGTTCACGACCGTCGGCTCCCCGTAAAGGCCAACGGCGGCAGGGAAGTATGGGGGCTTGATCCTCGGGAAGCCCCGCTTGCCCTCGAGGCTCTCCAGTAGAGCCGTTTCCTCGCCACAGATGTAGGCGCCCGCGCCTGGGTGGATGACTATGTCGAGCGCGTAGCCGGAGCCGAGCACACTCGCCCCCAGCGCTCCGTAGGCGTAAGCCTCGTTGCAGGCTTGCTGCAGGCGCTCGAAGCCGAGAGCGAACTCCCCCCTGCAATAGATGAAAGCCCGGTCAACGCCTGAGGCGTAGGCGGCGATGGCGGCGCCCTCGATGATCTGGTGCGGGTCGCGCTCGATGAGGGAATGATCCTTGAAGGTCGCGGGCTCGCTCTCGTCCCCGTTCACCACGAGGTAGCGCGTCGGCACCTGGCGCAGCATCGACCACTTGCGGCCGGCCGGGAACCCGGCCCCGCCGCGTCCGAGCAAGCTCGCCTTGTCGACTTCAGCGGCCACCTTGGCGGGCGCCATCGACAACGCCTTGCGCAGCCCTTCATAGCCACCCGTCGCCAGATAGCGCTCGAGCGTGAACGAGTCCGGAAGATCCACCCGGGAGGTGACTATCCGAGGCGCCTTGGTGATCATTCGGGCACCGCTTTCGTCTCCCGGGCACTTTTGTCCCCGCTCTCACGGGTCGCGGGGTGGCCGGGGAGCCCGACGCTGCGCTCGACGCGGCTCAAGGTCCCGTGCGCAGGCACGGTGTCGGCGAGCCTGCCGGAACGGAGCTCCTCGGTGAGATCGTCGAAGGCCTCGGGGTCGAGCGGGCCGAAGAAGCGGTGGTTCACCTGTACGCACGGGGCCTTGTCGCAGCCGGCCAGGCATTCGGCTTCCTCGAGGGTGAACTCGCCGTCCGGCGTCGTCTGGCCGACAGAGATCCCGAGCGACGCTTCGGCGTGGTCGAGCACCTCGTACGCGCCCGCCAGCATGCAGGCGACGTTGGTGCACACGGCGATCACGTGCCGCCCGACCGGCTCGGTGTGCAACATGTCGTAGAAGGTGGCGGTACCCCGCACCTCGGCCGGCGTGCAGGCGATGAGTCCCGCGATCTCCTCCATCGCCTCCGGGGTTAGCCAGCCGTCCTGGGCCTGCGCCAAGTGGCAGAGCGGGATGAGGGCGGAGCGTGGCTCGGGATAGCACGCCACTATCGCCTCGGCCTTGGCGCGGTTGTCCGCGGAGAAGTGCGCCATCACCGGTCCACTTCGCCCATGATCGGGTCGACCGAGGAGATGATCGCCACCGCGTCCGCTATCAAGCCGCCGCGCAGCAGCGGCGGCAGCGTCTGCAGGTTCGCGAAGCTGGGCGCCCGGATGTGCATCCGGTACGGCTTGTTCGACCCATCCGCCACGAGATAGCAACCGAGCTCGCCCCTCGGGGACTCGATGGCCGTGTAGACCTCCCCCGGGGGCACCTCGAAGCCTCTCGTGAAGATCTTGAAGTGGTGGATCAGCGCCTCCATCGACTCGTCAATGCGCGCCCGCGGCGGTGGCGTCACCTTCTTGTCCTGGCAGCGGTAATCCCCGGACGGCATCTTCTCAACGCACTGCCGGACAATCTTGCACGACTCTCTGATCTCGTTCAGGCGCACGGCATAACGATCGAAAGTGTCCCCGTACTTGCCCACGATGACGTCGAAGTCGACCTCGTCGTAGGCGAGGTAGGGCATGGCGCGCCTCAGGTCCCACTCGACGCCGGCGGCGCGAAGGATGGGTCCTGTCGCCGACATCGCGATCGCGAGCTCGGGCGAGATGAGACCGACTCCCTCGGTGCGCTGCTTGAAGATCGGCTGGCCGGTGAGCACCTCGTCGTACTCGTCCACGCGTCCGGGGATGGTGTCCGCGATCGCCATGACATCGTCTTCCCATCCGTCGGGCAGATCGGCCGCGACGCCGCCCGGCCGGATGTAGTCATGGTTCATGCGCAGTCCTGTCGCCTTTTCGAAGAACGACAGGATCATCTCGCGGTCTCGGAACCCGTAGATCATCATCGACGTGGAGGCGAGGTCCATGCCGTTCGTAGCCATCCACATCACGTGCGACGAGATGCGGTTGAGCTCGGTCATGAGCATCCTGATCCAAGTCGCCCGCGGCGGGACCTCGATCCCCAGGAGGGCCTCGGTCGCGAGCGCGAAGACGAGCTCGTTGTGGAGAGGCGACAGGTAGTCCATCCGTGTGACATTTGTCGCGCCCTGGACGTAGGTGAGGTCCTCGCCGGTCTTCTCCATGCCAGTGTGCAGATACCCGATGATGGGCTTGGAGCGCAGCACGGTCTCACCCTCGAGCTCCATCATGATGCGAAGCACGCCATGGGTCGAAGGGTGCTGCGGACCCATGTTGATGATCATCGTCTCGTCCTCGCCGAACTCGAGGTCGACGTCACCGGGTCTTAGGGCGGGCCCCTCTTTGAGACCCGGGACCGAGCCCTGCTCGATGGCGAGCTGGGTGTCGCTCGTCGCCTCGCGCTCTTTGAGCTCTTGGCCGCCCTCGGATGTCTCCAAGCGGAGTTCTTCGTCGCTCATCTCGGTCCCGGCGATTCCTTGAACTGCACGGGAACGCGTCCGACCGCGTAGTCCTTGCGAAGGGGGTGGCCCTCCCAGCCCTCGGGCATGAGGATCCGGGTCATGTCCGGATGGCCCTCGAAGCGCACGCCGAAAAGGTCGAACGCCTCCCTCTCCATGTTCTCCGAGCCGGGGTAGACGGCGAACAGGCTCGGCACGACCGGGTCGGACTCCGGGACCTGGACGCGCAGGCGCACACGTTGCCGGCGCTCGAGGGAGAGCAGATTGACGACCACCTCGAACCGCTCGGGGGCCACCGCTTCCGGGAGAGGGCGCCCGAGATCCGAGAGGTAGTCGACGACGCAGAGGTCCGCGCACATCTCGAAGCCGCTCTGGCGAAGCGCTCCTACGACGGCGAGGTAGCGCTCGCGGGCCGGGTGCAACACCTCCTGGCCTTGGGCCTCGGTGGCCGCCAGGTCATCCATGGCGATCAGCTCCGCCGCACTGGCGTGCGCGCCCGGGCTCACCGCGGCGTCCCCAGTCGCACCGGGGAAGCCGGAGGCGCCACCCACCCCGCCGGAGTCGGCTCCGCCGCAAGGTCGATGGCCGCGCCCGTCACGCCCGGGCGACGGTTCGTGATCTCGCCACGACGGATCTTCTCGTGCAAGGTCAAAATCGCGTGGATGAGCGTCTGCGGACCCGGCGGGCAGCCCGGGGCGTAAACGTCGACCGGGACGATCTGGTCCACTCCCTGGACAATGGCGTAGTTGTTGAACATCCCGCCGGTCGAGGCGCACACGCCCATCGAGATAACCCACTTCGGCTCGACCATCTGGTCGTAGACCTGGCGCAGCACCGGTGCCATCTTCTGAGACACGCGGCCCGCCACGACCATGAGGTCGGACTGACGCGGTGAGCCGCGGAACACCTCCATGCCGAACCGGGCCAGGTCGAAGTCGGCCGCGCCGGCCGACATCATCTCGATCGCACAACAAGCCAGGCCAAAGGTCGCCGGCCAGACGCTCGAGCGACGCGCCCACTTGACCAGCTCCTCGAGTGAGCCTGTAAGGAAGTTGTGGTTCAGGTCTTCCAAGCCCATGCGACCGACCCTTCGCCTACGCGGCCTGGTCGCGCGACGGACCGATGCGCCGAACCGTCGAGCCTGAGTTCCGGTCTGCCTGCGACTCCGCCGACTGCGTCCTCTTCACAGGTCCCCAGTCGAGGGCCCCCTTGGCCACCAGATACACGAAGGGCACGAACAGTGAAGCTGCGAACACGAGGATCTCGACGAGTCCGAAGCGACCGAGGCTGCCGGCGTCGACGGCCCAAGGGAAGATGAAGATGACCTCGATGTCGATGACCACGAAGATCATCGCGATGAGGTAGAAGCGCACGGGAAAGCGGCGCGCGGGCTCGTGCGTGGGGACGATGCCGCACTCGTAAGGAGCCTCCTTCGCCTGAGTGGGGCGCTGTGGAGCGAGCAGTTTGGACGCGATGAGCGAAATCGCTACGAACGCGATCCCAAGCACGATCATGAAGAAGATTGGGAGATAGCTGTCCAGGCTGCTCATAGTCCTCTGCGGTGTTTACCACTCACACTCCGTGCGGACACTACCGGAACCGCCGGCGCTTGGCGCTCCTATCATGCTCGCATGGCCGGGCAGGACAGCGTCGCTGAAAACCAGCCGCCCCGACCCAGCCGACATAGCTGCGAGGTCCTGGTCGTGGGCGGAGGTCCGAGCGGCGCCTCGGCCGCCTACTGGCTCGCCACCGCGGGCGTCGACGTGCTCGTCGTGGAAAAGAAGCACTTCCCCCGGGAGAAAGCCTGCGGTGACGGGCTCACGCCGCGCGCCGTCCTCCAGCTCGAACAGATGGGGCTGGGCGACGAGCTGGCTAAACACCACCGCTACCTGGGCTTGCGCACCAACGCGTACGGGCGGACGATCGTGCTCGACTGGCCAGCGCACCCGGTCCTGCCCCGCTATGGCTACGTCGTCACCCGCGCCGATCTCGACGGCCTCGTGGTCGCGAACGCAAACAAGGCGGGCGCGACGCTATGGCAGGGCACCGAGGTCCTGGCACCCCTCTCGGCCGGGGCCGGAAGCGGGTCGGCCGGAACGGGGGCACGTCAGTCGCTCGGGCCCGCCGGTGGTGCCGTCGTACGCGACATGGCCACTGGGTCCGTCTCGGAGGTCCGAGCCCGCTACGTCATCGTGGCGGACGGATCCCTCTCCCGCTACGGGCGCGCCCTTGGGACCGAGCGCAGGCGGGACTGGCCTCAGGGAATGGGGCTCCGCGGCTACTACCGGTCACCCCGCGACGCCGAGGAGTACATCGACTCGTTCCTCGACATCCGCGACGACTTTGGAAGGGTGACCCCCGGATACGGATGGATCTTCCCCATCGGCGACGGCCGCGTGAACGTCGGGGTCGGCCTGTTGTCCAACAGCGACCGGTGGAAGCACGTCAACACGACCAAGCTCATGGAGCAGTTCGTCGCCCAGGTACCGGCGTCATGGTGCCTCGAGGAAGAGGCATGTTGCGGCCCACCGATCGGCGGGCGGCTTCCCATGGGACTCGCCGTCGGGCCGCGGGTGGGCCCTGACTGCGTCGTCGTGGGCGACGCCGCCGGAGCGGTCAACCCCTTCAACGGCGAAGGCATTTGCTACGCCTATGAGACGGGCCGCCTCGCAGCCGGTGCGGTCTCGGACGCGCTCGCAGCCGGCGACCCGCAGCTGCTCGCCGGATACGAGCAGGCACTCGAGAACATCTACGGCCTGTACTACAAGGTGGCCCGGGCCTTCGTCACGATCTTGCAGAGGCCCGGGTTGATGAGGGCGTGCGTGAACACGGGCATGTACAGCCGCAGCATCATGGAGTGGCTGCTGCGGATCATGTCGAACTGCTTGAGACCCGATGAGCTCGGGCCGGCGGAGGCTGTGTACAAGGCCCTCGTCGCCCTCACCCGGCAGGCCGCCGAGACCTAGCCGCTGAGGGACTCGGTGACCTCGAGGGCGGCGCCGGCCGCGGCCTCGATGGTGCGGTCGATGTCCGCGCCCGAGTGGGCGAGCGATACGAAGAGGACCTCATAAGGGCTCGGGGCGAGCGCAATGCCCCGGGCGAGCATGGCCCGGAAGAACGGGGCGTAGAGCCCACTCTCCGCGGCCCGCGTCGCTCCGAGCGAGTCTCGCACGACCTCGTCGGAGAAGAAGATCGACGAAAGGGTGTGGAACACCGGAACCTGCACCGGGAGCCCACTTCGTCCTATGGCCTCCTCGAGCCCGGCCGCGAGCCTGGCGACATTCGACGCCAGTTCCACATAGGCCTCGACGGGCAGTCGCTCGAGCACCGCGAGCCCGGCCGCAGTCGCGAGTGGATTGCCCGACAAAGTGCCCGCTTGGTACACGGGCCCGAGCGGCGCCAGTTGCGACATGAGGTCGCGCCGCCCCCCGAGGGCCGCGAGTGGCAGGCCGCCACCGATGACTTTCCCGAAGCACCAGAGGTCCGGCGTCACGGCGACGATGCCCGTCGCCCCGGACCGCCCGACGCGAAAACCGGTGATCACCTCATCGAAGATGAGCAGCGCTCCGACACGGTCGCAAGCGGCACGGAGCTCTCCCAAGAATCCCTCCTCGGGCGCGACCAGGCCCATGTTCGCTGCGGCCGGCTCGACGATCACGCACGCCACCGAGTCGTCGAGCTCGGGAACCTCGTTGTAGGGGGCGACTATCGTGGCCGACACAGCGCTCGCCGTCACTCCGGCCGAGTTCGACAGGCCGAGGGTCGCCACGCCACTTCCGCCACCCGCCAAGAGCGCGTCGGAGTGCCCGTGATAGCAACCGGCGAACTTCACCACCCGGTCTCGTCCCGTCGCGCCCCGGGCCAAGCGGATCACCGTCATTCCCGCCTCGGTCCCAGACGAGACGAGCCGCACCTGCTCACAGCCCGGCACGGCTTCGGTGATCACTTCGGCGAGGCGCACCTCTCCCTCGGTCGGGGCGCCATAGGTCGTGCCTCGCTCGGCCGCACGGGCGATCGCCTCGAGCACGGCTGGGTGGGCATGACCGAGAATCGACGCTCCCCAGGACTGGACGTAATCCAGCAGGCGCCGGCCGTCGACGTCCTCTATATACGCCCCACTCGCCCTGGCCACGAAATACGGAGAGCCGCCGACCGAGTCGAACGCCCTCACCGGTGAGTCGACGCCGCCAGGGATGACCCGTCGCGCCCGCTCGAAAAGCTCAGCGCTCCTCGGCCCTGCGGTCGCCCCGCTCTCGAATCCTGGCTCAGCCACCGAGCACCTCCGCCACCTCGGCCGCGAAATACGTGAGTATCAAGTCGGCGCCAGCCCGTTTGATCGCCCCGAGGTGCTCGAGCGCCGCGCTCTGGCGGTCCAGCCACCCGCTCTCGGCCGCCGCCACCACCATCGCGTACTCACCGCTCACATGGTAGGCGGCGACAGGGACCTCGACCGCCGCCCGCACGGCTGCAATGACATCGAGATAGGCCAGGGCAGGCTTGACCATGACGATGTCCGCCCCTTCCTCGATGTCGAGGCGGACCTCCTCGATCGCCTCTCGACGATTCCTGGGATCCTGCTGATATCCCCTACGGTCCCCGGCTCCGCCGATCGTCACTTCGACCGCGTCCCGGAACGGGCCGTAGAAGGCCGAGGCGTACTTGGCCGCGCAGGACAGTATTCCGACCTCCTGGTGGCCGTGAGAGTCGAGGGCGGCCCTGATGGCACCGACCTGACCGTCCATCATCCCGCTCGGCGCGAGCACATGGGCTCCGGCCGTGGCCTGGGCGACAGCCACCTCTCCGTAGCGCACGAGCGTGGCGTCGTTGTCAACCTCCCCGCGCCCGTCGAGGACACCGCATTGGCCGTGGTCCGTGTACTCGTCCAGGCACAGATCGGCGATGAGGACGATTTCCTCGCCCAACTCGTCGCGGAGCTCCTTCAAGGCGACCTGGACGATGCCGTCCGGGTCAGACGCGCCCGATCCGTAGGCGTCCTTTCGCGCGGGCACGCCGAACAGGACCACGGCTCCGATGCCGAGCGAGGCCAACCTCCTCGCCTCGAGCACCAAGGACGCCACGCTGTGCTGCGATACACCGGGCATGGACGCGATCGGCCGGGGCGCGTCGTTGAGCTCGCTCACGAACAACGGGGCCACAAGGTCCTCGACGCCGAGCGAGGACTCGGCCACAAGGGATCGCATCGCTGGCGATCGCCGTAATCGTCGCAGCCTGCGAGCCGGGTACCCCATACGCCGGAGCCTACTGCCTGCCGCCCGGCCTGCCCTGGTGGCGGGCCCACTCGATGAGGCTCTCGGCGAGCCCATCGGCGGTCTGCACGGGAGCGACTATGTCGACCCTGAGGCCTGCCTGAATCGCGGCGCGGGCTGTCACCGGTCCTATGCAGGCGACGACCGGCGGCACGCGATCGAGCCCCGCGAAGTCCAAGTAGCCACTCACAGTCGAAGACGATGTGAAGACAACCGCGTCCGCTCCCGCGAGCGCCTCAAGGTCGCCTGCGCGGGGGGTCGGGTGCACCGTCCGGTACGCCACGACCACGTCCACCCGCCAGCCCTTGGCCCGCAGGCCCTCGGCCAGGACCTCGCGGACCTCGGCTGCACAGGGAAACAGCACCGACGCCCTGCGGTGCGCGGCCGGGCCGGGAAAAGTCTCGACGAGCGCCTCCGATACGAACCGCTCCGGCACGAGATCGGCTTTCACCCCTTGTTCCGAGAGCGCCGCGGCCGTGGCGGCGCCGATGGCGGCCACCTTGACCCGGCCGAGCGCCCTCGATCTGAAATCGTGGCGGCAGCACCGTTCCACGGCGTTGGCCGACGTGAACACGACCCACTCGTAGTCATCGATCCTCGCCAATGCCTCCTCGAGACAAGCGCCGCCGTCGAGGGGATCCAAGATCTCGATGACGGGAATCTCGACCGAGTTGGCCCCTGCGTCGGCCAGTCGCCCCGACAAGCGCGACGAGGATGACCGGGCACCGGTGACGATCACGCGCCACCCCTGGAGCGGGCCGCCGGGCGAGGAGACGGCCACTGCTCAGACGATCCCTGAGTAGCCAGGCAGCAGGCCCGCGCCGCCGCACTGGTCCCGGAGCTGCACCGCGAGCGCGCGACCGAGCTCGAAGGGGTCGGGGCCGGACATGGACCTCCGCACGAGGGCAAGCCCGTCCACGCTCGCAATCATGCCCTCCATCTCCAAGTTCCCCGACGGCCCCGCCACGGCGTGCGCGCCCACCGGCAAGTCGCAACCACCGCCGAGTGTTCCCAGGAAAGACCTCTCGGCATCGAAACACCGGTGAGAGGCGGCATCGTCTATGAGGGCTGCGATCTCGGCCGTCGTCGCGTCTCCGGCGCGACCCTGCACCGCGAGCGCTCCTTGCCCGACCTGGGGAAGCATTGTCGTAAGTGAGAGGACCTCTGCGGCAAGCCCCAAGAGCCCGAGGCGTTCGAGGGCGGCGTGAGCGGTGACGACGGCCCCTGCCGGCGGCACTTTGGCAAGGCGCGTCGACACGTTGCCCCTCAACTCCTCGAAGCGGAGGTCGGGACGGAGCCACGCCAGCTGCGCCCGCCTTCTCGCCGCTCCGGTGGCGACGTGCGCACCCGGGCCAAGCTCGGCCAGCGGCAGACCCACGAGCACGTCCCGCGGATCGGCTCGCTTCGGCACGGCCACGACGACGAGTTCGTCAGATCCGAAACTGGCAGGCAGATCCTTCGCCGAGTGCACGGCGAGGTCGGCGCGACCCTCCAACAGCGCCTGCTCGACTTCCTTGACGAAAGCGCCCTGCCCGCCGATCGCACCGATGGGGCGGTCACGGTTCCGGTCTCCGGTCGTCTCCACGATGACCAGCTCGACGGCCACGAGTTGTGTCGCTCTCGAACTCGCGAGCGCGACCGCGTCAGCCACAAGCTCGGCCTGGCACAACGCCAGCGGGCTGCCGCGGGTCGCGATCCGGAGCGTCAGCACACGCGCCCTAGAGGTCGAACAGGTTGCGAAGCGCCTCCGCCATTCGCTCTCCCCGAGGCGTGCCGGAGGCGCTCTTCAGCCGAACGGTCGGCTCGTGCAGCAACTTCGAGATCGTGCGCTTCGTGATGGCCTCGGCGATCTCGCGGGCCTCCGGGCCGAGAGCATCAAGCCGGGCCGCCTGACGCTCCAGCTCTCCGCGGCGGATCGTTTCCGCCCGGGCCCGCAAAGCCGCCACGAGTGGCGCCGCCGACCGTGCCGCGGTCGACACCCGGTACCTCTCGAGCTCCTCGGAGAGAAGCGACCTCACAGCAGGGATCTCAGAGCGCCGCGTCTCCATCTGGGCCTCCGCGAAGCGTCGCACGTCCTCTACGTCGAACAGGGTCACGCCGTCCAAGCCGGCAACGGCCGGGTCGACGTCACGAGGGACCGCGACGTCGACCACGAGCAAAGGCCTCTCGGGGCGCGCCGCCATGGCCTTGGCGACGCGGTCGAGCCCGAGGACGAGCTCGACCGCCGCTGTCGAGATCAGCACCAAGTCAGCCCGCGCCAGCTCCTCGTCGAGCTTCCCGAGGTTCACCGCCTTGCCACCGCACGTCTCCGCGATCACCGCCGCCCGCTTGACGGACCGGTTCGCAACGACGATACGGGCAGGGGGCGTCGATCTCGCGAGCGCCTTTGCCATCCCGGCACCGACCTCCCCGGCGCCGACCACCAGCACCGACCGCCCCCCGAGCGTTCCTCCGAGGCGGTCCGTCGCGAGCGACACCGCGGCCTGGGCGAGCGAGGTCGTGCCTTGCGCGATCGCAGTCTCGGTTCTCACCCGCTTTCCGGCTTCGATCGCATGGCGGAACAGCAGCCCGAGCGCGTGGCCGGACGCATGCTCCTTGCGGGCGAGATCGATCGCGGTGCGCACCTGGCGAAGGATCTCGCCCTCTCCGAGAGCCGGAGAGTCGATGCCCGCCGCCACTTCGAACAGATGAGTCGCGGCCGCCTCGTCGATCCAGCACGTGAACGGGTCCGAGGCGTCCGACGGGTTCGTCCCCATGTCTCCCGACCAGCAACGGAAGGCCTTCTTAACGTCCGCCAGGCCGTCGTGGTACCGCTCGACGACGGCGTAGACCTCGGTGCGAAGGCAAGTGGAGAGCACGACCGCCTCCGAGACGTAGTCGCTCCCGCCAAGCCCTTGCAGCGCCTTCGGGAGTTCGTCTTCGGAGAGGGCAGTCTGCTCGAAGACAGCCAACGGCACGTCCCGCTCATTGATCCCCACCGCGATGACCGTCACAGCGAGCTACACCCCATTTCTCCCGGCTGACAGCCTACGGCCGTCACAGCTCCGACTGAGGATCTTCCTCCGGGGTCGCCGTTACCTCCGGGTGGACCGCGTAGAACGCCAGAACCTGGAGCTCGACAGAGAAGTCGACCCGGCGCACCTGCACGGGCCGCGGCACCCTCAAGATCACCGGGGCGAAGTTCAAGATCGCCTCGATCCCGGCTCCGACGAGCTGGTCGCATGCCTGCTGGGCGGAACAGGCAGGAGTTGCGATGACACCTATCAGCCCGCGCTGGCCGTTGGCGACTTCCGCAAGCTCCGAGACGTGACGGATCGGCATGCCCGTGACGTGCTCGCCGATCTTGGCGGGGTCGATGTCGAACAGCGCGAAGGTCCTGAAGTTCTGGGTCGAGAACCTCTGCGAGCGCGCCAGCGCATGGCCGAGGTTGCCCATGCCGACTATGAGGACCGGCCACTCCCGGTCGAGACCGAGCTCGCGCCGGATCTGGCCGAGGAGGAAGTTGACGTCGTAGCCGGTCCCGGGCGTGCCGTAAGTTCCGAGGTGCGAGAGATCCTTGCGCACTTTGGCAGCGTTGACGCCGGCCGCTACCGCGAGCTCCGCGGACGACACGGTCGTGGTGCTGTCGGCCGACAGCGCCGCAAGGGCGCGGTAATAGACAGGCAACCGCAGCACGGTCGGTTCGGGAATCCGCCTGACGAAGCGTTCGGCCATCTACGGCGATCGTAACTACTTCGTTCTCCTGCTCACAAGCCCGCCGGAACGACTGGCAGGGCGCGATCAGCCGGCTTCGGTCATGCGCTCCCCGAGGTAGCGGTCCACATCCTCGTCGCGCAGGCGGTAGGACTTGCCGACGCGGACGGCCGGAAGCTGGCCCGAGCTGATGAGCCTGTAGACAGTCATATTGGAGACTCGCAGCGCCCGCGCCACTTCGGCCACCGTCGAGAATCTCACCTTGGAGTATTCAATCGTTGACAGATACATCACCCCTCTCCGCCTGTCACGAATGTACGCCAATGTTGCTGAAGTGCAAAGAGGGAAAGTTTCGCGACGCAACGATCGGGCCCGAGAAGCCCACTCCGAGCCGATGCCCGGGATTCAGTCCTGCCCGCCGAGCTCGCTTGACCGTATGGTTGCGGCCGCGACCGCCTCGGGGATCATCGAACGAAACCCTCGCTCCACCAGGACCCTTATCCCAGCTTCAGTCGTTCCGCCCTTCGTGGTGACCGCGGCCCGCAGGGCTTCGGGCGCCTCTCCCGTCTCGGCGAGCAGACGCGCCGAACCGAGCAGCGTCTGCACGACGAGCCGGCGGCTCACCTCGAGCTCGATGCCCTCGTTGACGCCGGCGGCGATGAGCGCCTCCGCCAGAAGAAACACATAAGCCGGCCCGGAACCGGAAAGGCCCGTGACAGCGTCCAACAGCTGCTCGTCCAGGCGCGCCACAACTCCGAGCGATGCCAGCACCCCCTCGGCCCATTCGAAATCGCTGTCGCTGACCGAGGTGCCGCCCGCCAGGGCCGAGGCCCCCGCCCCGAGCACCGCAGGCGTGTTGGGCATCGCCCTCAAGACTGGAATCCCAGGCCCAACCCAGGCCACCAGCTGGGAGATCCTGACGCCGGCGGCAATCGACAGCATCCGGGCGGCACCGGATTCGGCTATGACCCGGCAACCGAGCTCGGCATCGACGGGCTTGACCGCGAGCACGGCGGAGTCCGCGCCAACGGCGGTCTCGGACACGGTGACGCCCGGATGGGCTTCGGCGAGCGCAGCCCGGGCAAGCGGAGAGGGCTCCACCACGGCCAGTTCATCCGAATGGGCCCAGCCCGACCGGATGAGGCCACCGACGAGCGCACCGCCCATGCGTCCGCCGCCAACGACGACGAGTCTTTTCACCGTGTCGATCTCAGCAGTCGATCAGCGTCCGCGACGTCAGGTCCGAGTAGAGGCGGCGAAGACGGCCCGCCGTGATCGACCAAGTGTAGCCCGCCGCCATGGCGGCTCCCCCTTCGCCGAGACCAGCTTGGAGCGAGGAATCCGAGCAGATCGAGGCGGCGAACCTGGCGTAGGCAGCGGCGTCGCCGTCCTCGACGAGGTAGCCCGTCCGCCCGTGCTGCACGAGGGTCGTGAGGCCCCCGACTGCGGCTGCCACGACTGGCGTGCCGCAAGCTGCCGCCTCCAAAGCCACGAGACCGAACGACTCCGAACGCGAGGGTACGAGGCAGCAGTCCGCCGCCCGGTAGTAGGTGGACAGCAGCTCGTGGGGCTGGGGTCTCACGAAGCGCACCTTGTCGGAAAGCCCGGACTCCTCCACCATCGCGTGGAGCAGGCCGACCTCCGTCTCGCCGCGCGGGCCGCTCGGGCCGCCGACCACCACGAGCTGGGCGCTCGGGATCGATCTGACGAGAAGGGCAAATGCCTTGAGCGCCACGTCCGCGCCCTTCAAGGGCTGGATACGCCCCACGAACATCAGCACTGGGCCATCACTCCCGAGGCCGAGGGCGCGCTTGGCGTGGGCCCGGTCGCCGGGCGAGAAGAAAGCGTGGTCGACGCCGAGCGGCACGACTTCCACCCTGTCCCGGTCGGCTCCGTAGATCTCCACCAGCTGATCGACCTCGACGGGGCAGGAGGCTATGAGAGCATCCGAGCAGCCGATGATCTGCGACTCCGCGAGCGCCCGCCGGCTCGGTTCCGCGCTTTCGACCTCTTCCGGGCTGGCCTCGGCCTTCACACGGTCCAGCGTGTGAAACGTCGAGACGAGCGGCAGGCCGAGACGGTGCTTTATCGCGTGGCCGGCCAGGCCTGACAGCCAGTAATTGGCGTGAATGGCCTCAGCCAGTGGCTCGTCCCGGTCGCCGGCCGCGAATCGGGGGTCGGTCATGCGGTCGATGACTGACTCCGTGAACTCCTCGACGTGGTCCTGGAGGGTCTCCTTGGCCACCGCGCTCGGCGGCCCCGCCGCCACATGGTGCACCGCGAACCCGGGCTCGACCGCTACGACGTCGGGCAGGTCGGTGGACCAGCGCCGTGTGTAGACATCGCAGGTGACACCTCCTCGGGCAAGCGCCGAGGAGAGCTCCCGCACGTAGACGTTCATGCCACCGCCGTCGCCGGTGCCCGGTTGGGCCAAAGGCGAGGTATGCATGGAGAGCACCGCCAGCTTGCGCATCGGGGCCAGCCTACTGAGGAAGTGCCGGCCTCAGGTCCTGGTTGGTTCTTGGTCGTCCTCCGAAACGCCGTTCTCCCGACGGAATGACCTGTAAATGCGCACGAGGGCGTGACGCTGGTCCTCGGCCAAGTTGGGATCAGTCAGGATGTGCCTGACGACGTCGTCATCGCAGCGCTCGTCCTCCAGGATCCCCGCCCGGACGTAAAGAGTCTCGGCGGAGATCCGAAGCGCTTTGGCTATCTGCTGGAGGATCTCAGCCGACGGCTTGCGCAGCCCCCGTTCGATCTGGCTCAGGTACGGGTTCGAGATGCCGGCGATGTCCGACAGCCTGCGGAGCGACAGCCGGGCGGAGTTGCGCTGCTGGCGGATGAACTCGCCGAGCTCGGCCCACCGATCGGAGGGATCTGGCGGGGTCATCCGACCTTCACTTGAGAAGGATGTCTGCGTCGGCCGCGCCGACCTTGTACCGCTCGACGATCGCCGTCTGGAGCTGGTCTATCTGGTCGTGCAGCTTCCGGCGGCTCGCGGACACGCTCGTCTCGGCGGACCGGAGCAGCCCGGCGAGCGCTCGCAGTTCCTCGTCCCCGAACGCGCCCAGGTTCGCTCCGGGCAACAGGGGCTGGCGCGTCTCGTCACCCTTGAGCTCGGTGGTGAGCACCTCGAGCACCAGATCTTCTAGGGCGAGCTCCCTCTGTTCTGACCACTCCTCGGCGAACGCCGCCATCATCAGATGAGGCTCGTGGGCGCGGCCGGCGGACGGGGCATTCATATGGGACCCCGCCAGGATCATCGGCAGCTCCTCGACCAGGCGGCCGGCATCGCCGCGTACGCCCTTGTCCCGAGCTTCGAGTTCGGCTGCCACGATGTCGAGCTCGCCTTGGAGCAGGCGCCTGACATAGGACAGCTCGACTTCGGCTCGCTGGCACGCGTCTCGGCGGATCCTCAGCTCGGCGACCGGAACTTCCTCCAGGCTGCTGGTCAGCTCAGGCTCGAGCAGCCGATCTATGTCCTTCTGATGCAAGCCCATCGGGATCGAGCGTACCGCTGCTCGCGGGCGGCTGCCGCAGAGCCCCAACGCGAGAAGCTGGGAAGTAGCGGTATACGGCCCTACCAATGACCTGGGACGGAGCCACGACACCAAATGCGCGGCTGTCGCGGCTCATGGCTTGGTTGTCCCCCCGCACCTCGAGACCGGACGCGCGGACGACCACCACCCGTTTCACCAACAACCTGGCGGAATCGGCGGGATCCCGCAGCGCCACGATGTCGCCGACGCGAGCCGATCGCGACCGGACCACTACCAGGCGGTCGCCCTCCGCCAAGCTCGGGAGCATGCTGTCGCCCTCGACCACGACGCGGCGGACCCTGCCAGAAAGCCACCCGCCAAACACGAGCGCAGCTGCCCCGGCCACGAGGCGAAAACGTGAGACCCGTCGCGCTCCCCCGCCGGGGCGCGCCGCTGCCTGAACACGGCGAGGCCGAGGATAAGGTGACCGGGACACAGACATATAAGTCCTAGCAAGGAGCTGCAGCATGCACCTCACCTCCCGTCTGCTCACAGCGCTCGACCGCTTGAGCAAGCCTGCAACCGTCCACGCTCACTGCGACCTGCCGTGCGGCGTCTACGACCCCGCCCAAGCCCGCATCGAGGCCGAATCGGTCAAGGCTTGCATGGAGAAATACAACGCCTCCGAGGATTCCGCCTTCAAGACACGGGCCCTTTTGATCAAAGAGGAGCGTGCCGAGCTCGTCAAGCACCACCTCTGGGTTCTCTGGACCGACTACTTCAAGCCCGAGCACCTGGCGAAGTACCCCGATCTTCACACCCTGTTCTGGACAGCTACAAAGGCCGCCGGCGAGACGAAGAAGACCAACGACGTCGCCGTCGGCCAAAAACTGCTCGATCAGATCGCGGAGATCGACCGGATCTTCTGGGAGACGAAGAAGGCCTGAGCGGCGATCACCGTCATGCCCGCAAGGACTACCGCCGATCACCCGCCCGACACGGGCGGCAACACCGCCACCTCGTCGTTGTCGGTGACCGGCTCGTCGCGGGCCGTAGGTTCACCGTTCAGCCAAATGGCGCTGATCCCGATGACCGCCCCGAGGCGGGCTCCATACGCGTCCACGGCAGCGTCGAGCACGTCGCCGACAGTGGCGCCGCTGAAGCTCGTCTCGCCGGCGCCGGCAGCTTCACGCGCCTGGGCGAACAGCTGAAGATGCGCCAAACCTCACGCCCCGGTCGAGGCACCCGGTGCCTCTGAAACGGCGTGGTCCGAACAGCGCCGAGTCACGGGCGACTCAGCAAGCCGATCGTCGCCGATCGCCCGGCCGCAGACCTCGCAGTCGGCGTAGGTGCCCTCGTCCAGCCGCCGCAGAGCTTGCTCGACGTCCCCGAGCTCCCGCTCGGCGCCGTCGATCGCTTCGATTTCGTCTGAGTCCCGGGCTCCCACGACCTCGATCGTACCGGGAGCCCAGCGTCGCCGGGAGCGACGCCGTCTACCCCCAAAGACGTAACCCCAGGCATGTGAAGGGAATGGACCCGTGACAGCGCAACCCGCATCGGTGTACAAGAAGGCGATGACAATCGTCTCTGTAAACCCAACGACCGGCGAAACCTTGGAGACCTTCGAACAGCACGATGATGCTGAGATCGAGCGGCGACTGGCTCTCTCGGCCCAGGCCTTCCGCGACTTCCGCCGGACCAGCTTCGATGAGCGTGCAGCCCTCGTCAGGGCTATGGCCGACGTGCTCGATGCCGACAGCGAGGCCTTTTCGAGGACGATCACCCTCGAGATGGGCAAGCCCATCGCCCAGTCGCGAAGCGAGGTTGCCAAGTCAGCCGGCGTGCTGCGCTTCTACGCCGAGCACGCCGCCGCCATGCTCGCCGAGGAAAACGTCACCACTACGGCCGCCAATCACGGCGTGCGCCTCCGCTACGAGCCCATCGGGTCTGTCCTTGCCGTGATGCCGTGGAACTTCCCGTTCTGGCTCGTGATGCGGTTCGCGGCGCCGGCCCTCATGGCCGGCGACGTCGCACTGTTGAAGCACGCCTCCAACGTGCCCAGAACGGCCCTCAACATCGAGGATGCGGCCCGGCGTGCCGGCTTCGCCGAAGGCGTGTTCCAGACCTTGCTCATTGGAAGCAGCCGCGTGCAAGCGGTCCTCGAGGACGATCGCGTCGCCGCGGCCACCTTGACCGGGAGCGAGGACGCGGGACGCTCCGTCGCGGCCATCGCCGGTCGCGCGATCAAGAAGACGGTGATGGAACTCGGTGGCGCCGACCCGTTCATCGTGATGCCGTCAGCCGACATAGGGCGCGCAGTCGAGATCGGCGTGTGGGCGCGCACGCACGACAACGGCCAGAGCTGCATCTCCGCGAAGCGCTTTATCGTGCACGAAGCGATCGCGGACGAGTACGAGGAGCGCTTCGCCGAGTCGATGTCCAAGCTCGTCGTGGGCGATCCGCTGGATGAGTCGACCCACGTCGGCCCGCTCGCGAACGCCCAGGCCCGCGACACCGTGAACGAGCAGGTAGCCGACGCCCTCGCAAAGGGTGCCACGGCCCTCTGCGGTGGCGAGCCGATGGACGGCCCGGGATGCTTCGTGCAGCCCACGGCGCTCACAGGGCTCAACCCGAACATGAAGGTGTGGCGCGAAGAGGTCTTCGGGCCAGTGGCGTCGTTCTTCCGCGTTGCCGACATCGACGAGGCGATCGCGGTCGCCAACGACTCGGTCTTCGGGCTCGGCTCGAGCGCCTGGACCGCGGACAAAGCCGAGCAACAGCGCTTCGCCGAAGAGATAGAGGCCGGCATGGTCTTCATCAACGCCATGACGACCTCTTGCTTCGATCTGCCCTTCGGCGGCGTCAAGCGCTCCGGCTACGGACGGGAGCTGACGGCCGCGGGCATCCGAGAGTTCACGAATCTCAAGTCCGTCTGGCTCGACTGACCACCACTGTCTGCGGGCCTCGACCCGTCGACGCGGCTACGGGACGCCTTCAGGTGCTCTCGAGCCAGCTGCGCGCCACGTCCACAACCTCGAGCCCCGGGAGCGACCAGATGAAGCGCTCGACGGCGTCGAGGATCTCGACGACGACCTTCTCGTTCGCCGCCACCGCTGCCACCTCGACGACCGAACGCTGGTGCAGCTCCTGGTAACCAACCTCGGCCACGGCCACCGGGAAGCGTGCGCGAGCGCCTTCGACGACCGGGCGGAGCGTGCCCCGTTTCTCCTTAAGCGAGCGACAAGCCGGGAAGTGGAGCTCGACAACAAGGCCACAGATCACCTGCAAAGCATGCCCGAGCCGACGACTGGAACAACGCCGCCGCCGCCTCCGGCCGCCTGGTGCGCAGGCGTCCTGCCCTGGACTCATGCGCCAGGTAGCATCCTCGATCAGGAGACTCGATCTGCCGCACCCCCAGCGGCACCAGCAAGGAGAACGCGCCGCAATGGCACAAAGTGGAGACCGTCCCCCGCGACGTGACCAGTCGCCGCAAAGTGGAATCAGGCCGCCGAGCGGCGACCGTCCCGATCGTGCAGGCACCACGGGGGACGCGGCCGCGGAGACCGCACGCGAGCAACTGGCTCGCAGGAGCCGGTCCGGGCAAAGCGGGCAAAACGCCGCCCAGCGGGCACGGTCCCGCGGTCCGGGCGCGCGGGGGGCAAAGCCGAGCGCGGCAGCCGCAAGGCGGACACGGGCCGGTGGAGCCAACTCACGACGCGGATCCGCGAGGAACTCCCCGAGGCGGAGCACCGCTATGACGGTCGGGATCTTCGGCACCGTGCTCGTCGTGCTCGCGGTCCTCGTGATCGTCCTCATCTCGGTGACGGGTAACAAGACGACCACGAAACCGGGCCTCGGGGACGGCATGAAGATCGCACCCGCGGCCGTGGTGAACGCCATCAAGAACGTGTCACCTGCGACCTTCGCCGCCGCCGGCTCCGCGACGAACAGCACGTACGGGCCTTTCCCCAACGAGTTCACTTACATCAAGAAGCTGTCCGGCCTCACCGCCGGTGGGAAGCCGGAGATCGTGTACGTCGGGGCCAACTGGTGCCCGTACTGCGCTGGCACGCGCTGGCCGCTCGCCGTCGCCCTCTCGCGTTTTGGCACCTTCACGGGGCTCCACATCACCGCTTCGAGCTCGACTGACTCCTACCCGTCCACGCCCACGTTGAGCTTCTACGGGTCGACCTACACCAGTCCGTACATCACGTTCTCGTACGGCGAGCTGTGCACCAATGTCGCCTCCTCGAGTGACTCGGTAGCAGTGAGGGAATGCAACGGATACCTCCCGTTGCAGCACCTCTCGAAGACCGCGGCCAAGATCTTCGACAAGTACGACGCGCCGCCGTGCGTTCCCACGTCGACCGACGACGGCTCCTTCCCGTTCATCGATTTCGGCAACAAGGCCTTCGAGTGCGGTGCCTTCATCAACCCGGCCATCCTCGGAGGTTTCACTCAACTTCAGGTCGCTCAGAGCCTCTCCAACCCTCTGGCCTCGCCGGCCCAGACGATTCTCGTCGGTGCGAACTTCTACTCGGCGGTCATCTGCTCGCTGACGGGTGACCAACCGAAGTCGGTCTGCACTCTGCCGGTCGTCAAGCAGGCGGCCGCACAGCTGAAGCTGTGAGCAAGACGGCTCTCGGCCAGACGGCCGGGGGCGAAGTCGCGCGCTGGCCCTGGCGGTCGCTCGTGACCGAGGGCATCTGCCTGGCCGGAATCGCCATCTCCATTTACTTGCTGATCGTGCACTACCAGCCCGCCGCGCTGGTCTGCTCCAGCTCCGGAGTAGTCAACTGCGGCAAGGTGCTCACAAGCCCGCAGTCGGTGATGTTCGGCATTCCGGTCCCCATATACGGCCTTGTGTACTTCGTAGCCATGGGCGCGGCCTGCCTGCCGGCGGCGTGGCGGTTCCCGATGGCCTGGCTCGCGTGGGGTCGGGTCGCAGCGGCGGTTGTCGGGATGGGGATGGTCGTCTACCTCGTCGCCCAAGAGGCCCTGGTGCTGCACACGATCTGCTTGTGGTGCACGGGCATCCACGTGCTCACCTTCGCGATGTTCCTCATCATCATCACCGGCTGGGAGGACACCGGCTACTTTTGGGCCCGCTACGAAGACTGAGCTGAGCGCGCGAGCCGAGACCGTCGCTCTCTCTCGACGCTCGGCCTGGACCAAACGGGGCGTGGCCACGGACGAAAGGGTGCTGCCATTCACAAGGCCGTAGCACTGGCGGTCGTCATCGAGGTTCTCTTGTTCGCGTTGGGCTGGGCCCAGGCAGTGCGGTTCCGCGCCCAACACCGCAAGTCCGCCTGGGGCATTTCCCCGCTCGGGTGGGGAGTGGTCTGCATCCTGCTTCCGTTCCTGGGCCTGGCCGTGTTCTTCGCCGCCTCGCGGACCACCCGGACCGCCGACCCGTCGCTCGTACACCGGTCAGGTGTGGTGGTCGCCGACACTGCTGAGGAACGCGAGAAGATCACCAAGCTCCAGTCCGAGCTGCCCCTGTTGCGGCCTCCGCACCCGGCGACTCGGGATTGGCATCCTGACCCGTTGCACCAAAAGGCGTTCCGCTTCTTCGACGGCAAGAATTGGACCCGCGAGGTCGTCGACGACCCGAGAAGGCGCAAGGCCGAGATGGTGGGGGACCTCAAGGCGGATCTGCGAAGGCGCCTCAAGGCACTGCCGCGCCCTGCGGACACGACCCCGTCGTGGCACGTCGATCCGCTCGGCGAGAACCACTACCGGTACTTCGACGGCGAGGTCTGGACCGAACAGGTGCGTCAGTCCCGCGTGGACTGACTCGCTCCGGGGGGAGGGCTCGAACCTCCAACATCCGGCTCCAAAGGCCGACGTTCTGCCAATTGAACTACCCCGGAAGGAAATCCCCGCCTGCATTCTTACAACAGTGCGCACGGTCGCCTTGCCGACCGCGCCACGACCCGGCTCGGTCGGCGGCGCTCATCGGCCCGCCGGCAACACCGGCCACGGGGCCGATGAGCGAATCCCGGCCAACTTCGACTAGGGTTTCGCCAGCCATGGGATCACTCATCAAGAAGCGTCGCAAGCGCATGCGCAAGAAGAAGCACAAGAAGATGTTGAAGCGCACACGCTGGCAACGACGCGCCGCAGGCAAGTAGTCACCTGCGCGAGCAGCCCATTCCAGGGCGCATCCCCTTGCTCATTGTCGGGCAGCCGGTCACCCGGCCTTCTCACCCGTCACGGCCCAGGAGTGCTCGTCGCAGCCACTAACAAGGCCCGGCGGCGCTCGCTCAACACGGCATCTTTCAGATCTGCGACCAGGAGCTCAGCCGCTTCTGGGCTCCGCTCGACGAACCACGTGCTCCCGCTGCCGGCCAGTCTCGGCCGCTCTCCCGCAACGTCCTCGATGAGATCGCGCCACCAGGCAAGTCGCGGCTCGACAACGACAGCCGCGAGCTCGAGATCGTTCCCCGTCTCCCCTACCGGGCCGCCAAGGCTGTCCCAGGCCCGGTAGACCTCGGGAGTCGAAACGGCGAGTGCAGGGGTGACGAGCACGACCGTGAACCGCTCGTAGGGCTGCCCTTCAAGCTCGTCCCCGACTCCGGAGACGAGCGCCCGGCCTCCTGCCACGCAAAACGGCACGTCGGCGCCCAATTTGAGAGCGAGTTCCGGATCAAGCGCAGCCGCCCACCTGAGCACTGCGGCCGCGTCCGATGAGCCGCCGCCGAGGCCGGCCCCCGCCGGGATCCTCTTCGTCAGCCTTACCCGGGCACGCCGGCCAACTGCATCGAGGGCGCGGACCACGAGGTTGTCCCCGCCCGAGGGGACGACTGCGACGGCGAGGTCGCTTGCACTCGGGCCCGGGGACCCGGCCCGCGAGGGTGGACGGGTCCCGTCGACCCACGTCACCGCATCGACGACCTCGAGGCCATCGGCCCCGTCTTCGATCTCGATCTCGTCGGCGAGGTCGAGCGAAACCATTTCGGCCGCCAGAAGGTGGTAGCCGTCGGGGCGAACTCCTGTCACCCGGAGCGATCGGGTCAGCTTGGCGGACGCTCGTAACTGCTCGACCGGCGGCATGCGACTAGCTTGCCCCAATCCTCGATGCCTAGCTCCTCCGCCCTTGCCCGGCCGTCGATCCCGGCAGCGGCGAACACATCATCTCCGACGAGCCCGTCGAGGGAGCGCCGCAGCATCTTGCGCCGGCCGCTGAAGCCCGCCCGCAGCAACAAGTCGATCTCCTCATAGCTCGCCAGAGCCGGATCTACGGCCGGTAAGTCCCGAGGCACAATCTCGACGAGCATCGACTCGACGTTCGGTCGAGGAAGGAACACGCCCGCGGAAACGCTCCCCGCGAGCGATGCTTTGGCGAAATAACGGACCCGCACCGACACCGCGCCGAAATTCTTCCCGCCCGGAGTCGCTACGAGGCGCTCGCCCGCCTCGCGCTGGACCATCACGAGCATGCGGCCGATGGCGGGCACACCATGCAGCAGATCGAGCACGAGCGGGGTGGCGACGTTGTAGGGCAGGTTCGCCACCAGTACCCACGAGGGCGCACCGGCGAGCAGCCGCGCCCAGTCGCATGTCATGGCGTCGGCCTCGACGACTGAGACACCGAGGGGCTCGACCATCTCGCGAAGCACGGGCACGATCCCCTTGTCAACCTCGACCGCGGTCACCTTGGCCCCGGTGGCGGCTAGCGCAATCGTAAGGGAGCCGAACCCGGCGCCGATCTCGACGACGTGGTCTCCGGGGCCCACACGGGCCAAGCGCGCGATTCGCTCGAGGGTGTTCGGGTCGACCACGAAGTTCTGCCCGAGGGCCCTTGACGGATGCAGGCCGCGCTCGGTGAGCAGACGGGTTAGTTCGCCTCGCCCGGGCGGGCGCCGGATCGGGCCCAGGCCCGAACCGCCCGTGGACCCGGCGATCTCAGACTCCAAGCCTCAGGGCGCTCTCGGCGTTCATCCATGTGACGGCCGCCACCACGTTCGGGTCGAATGTCTTCAATTTCGCGATCGCCTCCCCGACGATCGACACGTTGCCCGGAGAGTTCGGGCGCCCGCGGTGCGGCACAGGAGTCAGGAACGGCGAATCGGTTTCGACCAAAAGACGGTCGAGCGGACAATGCGCCGCGACATCGCGCAGCTCGCCGGCGTTCGCGAAAGTCACTATGCCGCTGAAAGACAGATAAGCGCCGATGCTCAAGCACCGCTTCGCCTCCGCTTCGCCCCCGGAAAAGCAGTGGAAAATCGTGCGCTTGGGGACCCCCTCACGCTCGAGAACGGAGAACGTCTCCTCCCATGCTTCCCGCGTGTGGATGACGAGGGCGAGGTCGTGACGGTTGGCCAGGGCCACCTGGACAGCGAACACATCACGCTGGGTCTCCCGCCCGGAGTACTCGTAGTGATAGTCCAATCCGCATTCGCCGATGGCGACAACGCGTGAGGTCCCGAGACCTGCATTCTTGGACATCTCGTCCAGAAACTCGACCACCGAGTCAAGCCCGACTTTGGCGTCGTGGGGATGAAGCCCGATCGTCGCCCACACCTCGACACCTGAGAGCCCTGCCGCAAGGTCGGGGTCCTCCGGGTCGCCGGGCGGGTCCTGGTCCCGATCTCTGGACAGCTTGGTCGCCAATTCGACGGCTCTCCGCGACGAAGTCTCGTCGGTGCCGACGCATACGACGCGCCCGACTCTCATGGCTCGGGCCGCCCGGAGGGTCGCCGCCAGATCGCGGTCATCTTGTAGGTGGCAGTGGCTATCGGTCCAGATCGCTCGGTCCTGTGCCATCGTCTGGCGCTCACCGGCTCGCGCCCTGTCAGCACTCGCGACCGCCTCCGCACCCGATCCCTCCTGGGCATCCCGGGAACGTCGCGGGGCCATGCGGTGGCGACGGAACCAGGAGCCGCTGTGCTGTTCAGCCGGCTCGGCCTTGTCGCTCGAATTGTCCATCTCTCCCCTTCCGCTCAAGGCTCGATCGTGCGACGCGGGAACAACGGCTCACCTTTTACGACTAGCTGGCCGCCCGGGTAGCCCCCCCACCCGAGGCTGCCTGGATCTCCGGCTGCACCGGGCTCATCGGGACGACCCTTGAGACCTATGCGCGCCCAGAGCTCAGCGCAGGCCGTCGGCATTACGGGCGAGGCGAGAACCGCCACTATCCGCAACGCCTCGAGCGAGTCCCCAAGCACGCCATCCACTTGCGGACCCGGCGGAAGTTTCCACGGCTCGACGGTCTCGAGCTCAGAGTTCGCGGCGCGCACCAGCCGCCAGGTCGCTTCCAGGGCCTCGTGAGGTGCCAAGCGCGCCCACGCCTCCCGGGACAAGCGAACCACGTCGGCCGCGACCTCGCTCAACCGGACGCCGGGGGAGGCAGGCCTTGGCGCGGGACCGATCCCACCGCACTTCGAGCCCACCACCGCCGCAACCCGAGCGAGCAAATTCCCGAGATTATTGGCAAGATCCGAGTTGTACCTCGCGATGAGGCCCTCGTAGGTGAAGTCCCCATCGGACCCAAGCGTCACCTCTCGGACGAGGTGATAGCGGAGGGCGTCGACACCGATGTCCTGGGCGAGCTCAACCGGGTCGATCTGATTCAGCTTCGTCTTTGACATCTTCTCGCCACCGACCAGCAGCCAGCCGTGAACGATGAAGCGCGCCGGCGGGTCGATGCCCGCCGCGAGGCACATCGCCGGCCACCAGACGCAGTGGAACCGGATGATGTCCTTGCCGAGCAGGTGATGGACCGAGGGCCACCATTTCGCGAAGCGATCGGGATCCTCCCCATAGCCGATGGCGGTGATGTAGTTGACCAGGGCGTCACACCAAACGTAAAAGACGTGCTCGCTGTCCCAGGGCACGCGCACGCCCCAGTCAATCGAGGTTCTCGTGATGGAGATGTCCTGCAGGCCGCCCTTGATGATCCCGAGCGCCTCATTGCGCCGCGAGTCGGGGAAGATCGCGTCGGGATGGCCCTCGTACCAGTCGAGGAGGGGCTGGGTGAAACGGGACAGCTCGAAAAACCAGTTCTCCTCCGTGAGCCACTCCACCGGCCGACCGTGCGCGGGGCACATGCGGCCGTCGACCAGGTCGGCCTCCGGGTAGTAGGCCTCGCACGAAACGCAGTACCAACCCTCGTACAAGCCTTTGTGCATATAGCCGTTGTCGTGTATCGCCTCCATGAACCGCTCCACGCTCGCCGTGTGGCGCGGCTCCGTCGTGCGGATGAAGTCGTCGTTCGCGACATCGAGCGCAGCCCAGGAGGCGACGTAGCGACGGCTCGTCTGGTCCACCCACTCCTGAGGCGTGAGGCCCTGTTCCTCGGCGGCCCGGGCGTTCTTGAGCCCGTGCTCGTCCGTACCCGTCAAGAACCAAGACTCGTCGCCGGTCAGCCGGTGCCAGCGCGTGAGAACGTCCGCGTTGACCGTCGAGTAGGCGGTGCCGAGATGCGGGGCGTCGTTGACGTAGTAGATGGGTGTCGTCAGAAAGAAACGGCCGGTCACACTCCCAACTTACCGGTCGCCACGCCCGAGCGAAGTCTCGTACGCGATCCGCTTGGACACACCGAACTCGGCTGCCACCGCCGACGCGGCCTGTCGGCGGCTTGCCCCGGCCGCCATTCGGCTCGCAACGGCCTTCTCGACTTCGTCCTTGCTCGACTCCGGGTGGCTAGGTTCGGTCCTGCCCGCGACGACAATCACGTGCTCGCCGCGAGCGGGCGCCGCCTCGCTCCGCTCGCACGCCTCGGCGAGAGTGCCTCGCCAGGTCTCTTCGAACCGCTTCGTGAGCTCCCGACAGACCGCCACTTTGCGATCTATCCCGCAGTGGCTCGCGAGGTCCTTGAGCGTGGCGGGGACCCTTTGCGGCGCCTCGTAGATGACGCTCGGATGCCTTGCCGACGCGATCTCACCGAGACGCTCCGCGCGCGCGGAGCCCCTACGGGGCAGGAAGCCTTCGAACCGCCAGCGAGCCGTTCCGAGGCCCGCGATCACGAGCGCACTCACTGCGGCCGAGGGTCCGGGAACGATCGTCACGTTGTGACCGGCGGCGATGGCGGCAGAGATCAACCGCTCTCCCGGGTCCGATACCGCGGGGGTGCCTGCATCGCTCACGAGGACGACTCGGGACCCAGCGCCGAGCAGCCCGAGCACTTCCGGGACACGTTCGCGCTCGTTATGAGCGTGCACCGACAAGAGACGTGACGCCTTCAGGCCCAAACGGGCCAGCATCTGACCGGTGTGGCGCGTGTCCTCACAGCAGACGACGTCGGCGGACTCGAGCGCCTCGGCCGCCCTGGGCGACAAGTCCCCGATGTTGCCGATCGGGGTTGCGACGACGATCAGCTCGCCAGCAGTCGTGCCCGCTTTGGTCACCCCTTGATCTCGAGAACGTCGCCCGGGGCAAGCTTCCACCGCTCGAAGGCCCCTGCCTCCGCCTCGAGGACGGACCTGCCTCCGCGGCGCGGCAAGGCGACCCTGTAAGGGACGAGCGTGGTGACGCCGACGACCTTGCGGCCTTGGTCCAAGAAGGCGACGTCGATCGCAAAGCGCATCCCGATTGTGTGCACAGAGCGAGTGTGTTCCAGCAGCAGCGCCCCTGAGAACTCCTTCTTGCCTAACAAACCCCGCGTTCTGGCGGCAAGCGACGAGGCGACTTCGAGACTTGCGAGCACCTCGCCTTCACGCAACATCCATGCCATGTGCACATCCCCATCGCGGTCCCGGGGGCTCCGGACCCCCAACGCTACCGAACGGCCACCTGGCCCCCGCAAAAAAAGCTCGGGGCTGCGACCCACTACACTGTCGCTCTTGTGTCCAAGCGAACCGTGAAGCGGAAGCTCCGCAAGAAGAAGAAGGCCAACCACGGCAAGAAGCCGAATTGCGGCCGCGGCTGAGCTTCAAGCCTTCCAGTTCACTCCCAATCGAGCCAGGACGGCCCCGAGCAAACTCGGCTTGTCGGACATGATCCCGTCCACGCCGAGCGCCACCAACCGCTCCATCTCGGCAGGTTCGTCGATCGTCCAGACGTGAACCGCCAGTCCGCACGAATGGGCGGCCTGCACGAATTGCTCGTCCACGAGAGCGACGGCTCCGACGGTCGCCGGGACCTGGAGGGCCACGTAACGCCCTATGTCGTCTTGTGGGGGCTCGCCCGCCCGCAATCTCCGGTAGAACTCGGAAGTCGTCCCGAGACCGGCTGAGATTCCGGTCAAAGGAGAGTGCGCCGCGAAACGCTCCGTCGCCGAATCCAGGAACGAGGCAACGATGACGTCGTCGGTCCTCTCGTGCTCGCTCAGCAGCCCCGCGAGAGTCTCTTCATAGGCAACTACTTCGGGAGCGGTGCGCTTGATGTCGAGGTTGAGCAAGACACCCGGGAAGGCCTCGAGAACCTCAGCAAGGGTCGCTACGCACAATTCTCGGTCGTCCGGTGCCCTCCCCCTCAGGGGATAGTCCTCGGCCGGGAAGCCCGCGACCGCGTCGGATCCGGGGCGGAACCAGTACGCATTGTCGAGGCGCCGAATCTCCTCGAGGTCGAGGCCCGCGATGACGCCATGGCCGTTCGTCGTACGGTCAAGCGACGGGTCGTGGCAGACGACGAGGTGACCGTCCCTCGTGGCGTGGACGTCGAGCTCGATCCCGGTCGCCCCGTTGTCGAGGGCCCTGCGGATCGCGTAGAGGGTGCTGGAGGGCGCCTCCTTCGCTCCCCCCTGGTGCGCGTAGGCGATCACACGCCGCTCTAGCCATGGATTGTCCCTCATGTCCGCTGTTTACCAGTTGACTGCGCTTTGCGTGTAGCGGCCAGGTAGCCTCTGTGCGCCATGATCGATCACATCCTCCTCGACGTGATTGCCGCCCTGCGCGAAGCGTTCGAGGACGCTTTGTTGGAACAGCAGGCCGTCGAGGAGCGCTTCCAAATTGATGTCTTCCTCGGTGACGTCGCCTTCGAGACCTCTTACAGCCTCCCCGGCGAAGGAAGTCCGCCGCGCGTCCGGGCGGATCTCAGCCTCGACTGGCCGACGTGGAGCCAGAGCGCCTACCGCTCGTGGTCGATCGGTGAGCCGCCGGCCGAGCCGCCCGAGCTCATCGTCGAGATCGCGCTCAGGGTGCAGCGCCTCGCCGGCGCTCCCGACCCGGCGCTTGTGCTCGCAGTCCTGAGCGACGAAGGGCCCGAGTTTGGCTCCGAGCGTCTGGAGCGCTCCGGACCCATGGTCGAGCAGCTCTACGACCCGGCCTCGTCGACGCCGGCTTGTGCGATCGAAATCGCCTACCAGGGCAGTGTCCGCCTCGAGGAGCCTGTCCTCGACGATCCGAGCAAGCTCGACGGCCAGGTGGCGGGACTCGCCCGGTGGGTCGCCTCGGCGCTGGTGCACCTGGCCGACTTGGACCTGGTCTTCCTACCTCCCGATGAGGACTCCCACCCGGCCTAGCGTCACGCCTTTGACCTCGGCAGTGTGCCTGCTATTTCCAGGGCCCGCCCAGCCCGGACTGCTCGGCCAAAGCACGCAGCGGTGTGCGTGGTTGTGCTCCGAGGTGGGAGATGATCTCGGCGGCTGCGAGCGCCCCTAGCCGGCCCGCGGTCTCCAGGGGAGCTCCTCGGACGATCCCGTGAAGCACGCCGGCGGCGAACAGGTCGCCGGCCCCTGTCGTGTCCTCGACCCGTTCGACGGGGCGCGCCTCTATGATCGCCCGCTCCCCGCCGGAAAGGATCACAGCGCCGTGCTCCCCAAGCGTCACCGCACATGTGAGCTCCATCACCTCGAGAGCGTCCAGGGCGGCCATGACGTCGGGAGCCCCCGTGAAGCAACGCGCCTCCTCCCCGTTGGCGAAGAGCAGGTCCACTTTGCTCTCGACGAGTGAGCGCAGTAACTCGTGATGTCGTTCGACGACGAACGGGTCCGAGAGGCTCAATGCCACCAGGCCGTCGCCCCCTTTCGCGAGCTCGGCCGCGCGCTCTACAGCAGCGGCTGTCTCAGGCGAGTCGAGCAGGTATCCCTCGATGTAGACGACCACGGGACCGTCCGCGCAGCCGAGCTCGGCCGCCTCGACATCGATAACGACGCCCGAACCCAGGTTGGTTGCCATGCTGCGTCCGGACTCGTCGTCGACGAGAACCAAGCACTGGCCGGTGCTCAAGTCGGCTGAGCCGTGGCTCAGCACGCAGTGCACTCCGACGGCCTCGAGGTAGGACTCGTACTCCGCCCCGAGCAGGTCATCGCCCACAGATCCCACGAAGGTCGGTACTTCACCGAAGGAGGCGAGGCCGACGGCGGTGTTCGCAGCCGATCCCCCCGCCACCTGGACCCACTCGGGAACAAGTGACTCGATGGCGGCGATCTGGGCCTCGTCGACAAGAGTCATGGCACCGCGCTCGATCCCCGCTGAAACGAGGACCCCGTCCTCCACGCGGGCGAGCCGGTCGACGATGGCGTGGCCGATGCACACGATGTCGAGCCCTAAAGCCGCCATCTCGCTGTTCGGACCTTCCATGGCGAAATTGACCGATCCGGGCCGAGGCATGGAATCTGACGGTAGTCGCTGAAAGGGCCTGCGCGACTAATGTCGGTTGATCGTGGCCTCGAATCCTGACGAGAAAGACTTCAGACTCCCCCGCAACGTCGTCCCCACTCGGTACGAGCTCTCGCTCACACCGGATTTGGCGACCGCCACGTTCGTCGGCCATGAGCGGGTGGACCTCGACGTGACGGCCGCGACGAGCACGATCGTCTGCAACGCGGCGGAGCTCGAGATCTCCAATGCCAGGCTGAGCTGGCCGGGTGATTCACCCGTCTCCGTCGAACTCGGAGTCCTCATCGACGAGGACCTCGAGCGGGCGACGTTCACGGCGCCTCGCCAGATCCTCCCAGGCCCGTGCGTGCTCGAGTGCGACTTCGCCGGGGTGCTCAACGACAAGCTCCGTGGCTTTTACCGGAGCACTTTCCACGACGAGGACGGCAACGAGCACGTCATCGCGACGACCCAGTGCCAGTCGACAGACGCGAGAAGGGCCTTCCCTTGCTGGGACGAGCCTGACCGCAAGGCGGTGTTCTCGGTCACCCTCGAAGTGGAGGAGGGCCTGCTTGCCATCTCGAACGGGGCCGAGGTCTCCTCGACCGCGCTGGCCGGTGGCAAGCGACGCGTCAAGTTCTCGGACACGATCCCGATGTCGAGCTACCTCGTGGCCTTCGTCGTCGGGCCGCTCGAGGTCACCGAGGCCGTCGACGTCGACGGGACCCCGCTGCGGGTGGTGCACACGCCCGGCAAGGGGCGACTCACCACTTTCGCCCTCGAGACGGGCGCGCACGCGTTGCGCTACTACACCAAGTATTTCGACCAGCCCTACCCAGGCGACAAGCTCGACCTTGTCGCTATCCCCGACTTCTCCTTCGGGGCGATGGAGAACCTCGGCTGCGTGACTTTCCGCGAGGTGGCGCTGCTCGCCGATCCCGCCAACGCCGCCCGCGAGGAGCTCGAGAGAGTCGCCTCGGTGATCGAGCACGAGCTCGCGCACATGTGGTTCGGCGACCTGGTCACGATGAGCTGGTGGAACGGAGTCTGGCTGAACGAGGCGTTCGCCACTTACATGTCGCTTTGCTGCATGGACGACTTCAAGCCTGAGTACAGGTGCTGGGTCAACTTCGGGCGCGACCGGGAGATGGCGCTGGGGCTCGACGGGCTCCACTCGACGCGACCGATCGAGTTCGCCGTCAACACCCCGGACGAGGTCGAGGCGATGTTCGACCCCCTCACCTACGAGAAGGGCGCAAGCCTTCTCCGGATGGTGGAGCAGTACCTCGGCACGGACCGCTTCCGTGACGGCGTCCGCCGGTACCTGGCTGCCCACTGCTACGGCAACACCGAGACGACGGACCTGTGGGACGCTCTCGAGGCCGTCGCCGGTGGGCTTCCCATCCGGGCTCTCATGGACTCCTGGCTGCGCCAAGGAGGCCACCCTCTCGTCACCGCCCAGGAGCAGAACAGCGCCGTCGTGCTTACCCAGGAGCCGTTCAGCTACCTGCCCGCCTCGGAACGACCTGCGGGCTCCACGCCGAGCGCCATCGGGTCCGGCTGGCTCGTGCCGGTCGCTGTCGAGGCACGCCCGCTCACGGGGCCCGCCCTCTCGGGCAAGCGCCACTACGAGCTTTTACGGGACGACCCGGTCACCGTCCCGTTCGAACCGGGGATGACCGTCGTCAATGCCGGTGGCAGCGGCGTGTTCCGCCTCCGTTACGAAGACCGCCTGCTTGGCAACATCCTCACCGGCTTCGACCGGCTCGAGCCGCTGGAGCGCGCGAAGCTCGTGGCGGACACATGGGCGTGCGCGCTGGCAGGTCTGGTACCGCTGGAGCAGTTCTTCGCTCTCACCGCGAGCCTCGAGGGCGAGTTGGACTCCGGCGTATGGTCAACGGTCGCTGGCGCGATAGGCATGTTGGACTTCGCCGTCGCCGATTCCGAGCGCAGTCGGCTGGAGGGCTTCGTCCAATCTCTGTTCGGGCCCGAGCTCGCCCGCGTCGGCTGGGACCGCCGTGAGGGTGACGATGAAGACGCCGCCCGACGCCGGGCTTGCCTCATCGAGACCCTCGGTACCGTCGGAGCGGATGCCTGTGTGCGGGCGACGAGCCGCGAGCGGTTCCTGGCGGTCAAAGAAGGCGGCTCCCTCGATGCAGACACCGCTTCAGCCATCCTCCATGTCGTGGCGACCACGGCTGGGCGTGGCGATTACGAGGCATTGCTGGCACGCTTCCGAGCCCCAGCCGATCCCCTCGAAGAGATGCGCTACCTCGACTCTCTCGGCTATGTGAGGAATCCCGAGCTTTCTGCGGAGACCTGTGAGCTGTGCCTCACCGGGATCCGGACCCAGGATGCCCCCTACCTGCTCAGCAGGCTCCTCACGAACAGGATCGTCGGTCCGCAGACCTGGAAGTTCGTGTCCGCGCATTGGGACACGCTCCTCGAGTTGTACCCGACGAACTCCATCACGCGCATGCTCCAGGTATCGCGCCTTTGCCAT